>CAJWYM010000050.1 GCA_913049555.1 uncultured Opitutia bacterium | reverse complement strand
CTAAAACAAGGTTCTATCCAATCTTCTGTAATGAAAATAATTTCTGATGACCACTCGGATTAAAGATATTCAAGCTTCAGATCGTCCCCAAGAAAGACTAGAAAAGCTAGGAGCTCAATCACTTTCGGACAAAGAATTACTCGCAATGATTCTTCGATCTGGAACAAAAAATAAGAACGTTTTGGATCTTGCGCAAGAACTTCTGTTGAAGGCAGGTTCCCTACAAAAGCTAACTTTATGGGATCACAGAGATTTTCTCAGAATCCATGGGATCGGAAAAGTCAAAGCCTTGCAGTTAGCTTCGGTGGTTGAAATTGCTAGACGTAATATTCAATCCACTTTACCAGAGGATCCAATTCTTGATTCCGCAGAGCTTGTATTTCATTTTCTAAGACCTTATTCTAAGGACTTATCCGTTGAAAAATTCTGGGTACTTTCATTGAATCGTAAAAATAGATTGATTCGCTGCCATGAAAATACCTCAGGGACGGCTACTAGCAGTCTAGTCCATCCCAGAGAAGTATTTCAAGAAGCGATCAGAAACAATGCTTCAGCAATCATTGTAGCCCACAATCATCCAAGTGGGGATCCATCCCCAAGCTCTTCAGATATAAGAGTCACAAAAAAATTAAATGAAGCATCTAAAGCCATCGAAATTGAACTTTTAGATCATATCGTAATTGGAAAAAAACTTTACAGTAAGCACTTTCCTAAAGGTTATTATTCATTTGCAGAGAATGGATTGATATAAAAATGAAAACTTCTTTATTTGATTATCATTTACCTTCCAATTCAATTGCTACGCATCCCCTAAAAGATCGTTCCAATTCAAAACTAATGGTCATTAACAGGAAATCGCAGGCTGTGACTCACCATCACTTTTACGATTTGCCTTACATTGTTGGAAAAGATTGGGCATTTATTCGCAACAACGCTCGAGTATTTAAAGCAAGGCTTTACGGAAAAACAGATTCAGGAGGTTCTGTAGAATGTCTTTTACTAAACCCTCAAGATTTCAACAATCCAAACACTTGGTGGTGTTTGCTCAAACCAGGAAGAAAATTCAAAAACAAAGGAAAATTAAAAATCGCAGAAAATTTTTTCGGTGAGGTGGTTGATAAAAATCAAGAAGGTCAGTTTTTAATCCAATGGAAAACCCCTTATGGCAAATCTGTTCAAGATATGGCAGATCAATTTGGAGAAATGCCACTTCCCCCATATATAAAAGCAAAGAGAGAAAAAAATTCAACTTACAATGATAACCAGAGTTATCAAACGGTGTTTTCTGACCAGAATAAAAAGGTCGCTGCTGCGGCTCCAACTGCTGGTTTACATTTTACTCCAGAACTGATTCATAATTTAGAAAGTAAGGGTGGAATTTTCTATGACTTAACTTTAAATATTGGTCTTGGCACTTTTAAACCCATTCAGTCTGAGGAAATAGAAAACCATCCAATCCACAAGGAATTTTATACAATTTCTAACGATTTAGTGAATGAAATTCGAAATCCCAAGAAAAAGCACCTTGCAATCGGGACAACCAGCGTTCGAGCCTTAGAGCATGCTTATAAGATGAAAGATTTATGGCGCTTTGATGGTCTAGAATATCAAAACGAAGCAGATATCTATATCTACCCTCCTGCAAACTTTCATACTATTGATGCACTCATTACTAATTTTCATTTACCTCAATCTACTTTGCTATGTATGATTTCTTCATTTTTAACACCAGGAAAAAGTTCAGGGATTCAATGGGTTCAACAACTTTACAGGGAAGCCATCGATAAAGAGTATAGATTCTACAGCTATGGAGATGCGATGCTCATTTTGTAGTTGATTTATGACGATTTTTTACTAGATTAGCTTCATTCTATGAATTTGTCTGGCACTATACATTCATCCCTCTCAGAAGCGTCTAATGATAAGATTACTGAGGCAAGTCAAGATCTCATCTTGGTTGAACGTGTGAAACGAGGTCAGATAGGCGCATTTGATTTACTTGTCAAAAAATATCGTGAACGTCTTTTTGCTGTAGTATACAATTTAACTTCAAATCGAGAGGAAGCTGCAGATCTCACTCAAGATGCATTTATCAAGGCTTTCCGTTCCATAAACAAATTCAAAGCAAAATCAGCTTTCTTCACTTGGCTTTACAAAATAGCCGTGAATACGACTCTAAATCACCTCAAGAAAAACAAACTTCGACGGTTTTTTAGTTTCGAAAAGATGAATGAAGAGGGTTATTCTAGTGAAATCCTTGAAAAAGTCACTACCTACACTAAAGCCGACAAGGCTGTATTGTTGAATGAATTGCAGGAAAAATTGAACGAAGCACTCCAAAGCTTGTCTATTAAACATAGAACGATTGTTGTTTTACACGAAATAGAGGGTTTGTCTCACAAAGAAATTGGAGAAATCGTTGGTTGTGGTGAAGGCACTGTTCGTTCTCGTCTTCACTATGCGAAACAACAATTACAGTCTAAACTTTCTCAATACATCAATTAGCTGACTTATGGATAATAACAAAAAAATTCCATCTGGATCCAAACTCAGTCTTGAAGAGTTACTTCAACTGAAAAAATTTGAACAACCCAACGAGCAATTTTGGAAACGTTTTGACATTGAATTGCAAAGAAAGACTCTCCAATCTCTTGTTAAATCCCCTTCCATCAAGGATAGATTTTTATCGCTTCTACCTTCTTTTCAAGAGCACGCTTTTTTATCAGCGACTCCTCTAATTGCTCTTCTTGCAATTACTATCCTTTCGGCTTCGAACTTCTTTCAAAAGAATGAATCCATTCAAAACTCCGAGCTAAAGAACCCACTAATTGCTATAATTTCCGACCCGAAGATTGTTGCCAATACAAATCAAAATATTGAATTGCTTGAATCCATTTCTCAATCTGAGACCGATTTCCTATCCAATGATATCAACAACATTTACTTCTCTGAATTTGCGGATCAAGAGTACGAAACCCAATTTGTTCAGACTACAGAAATTGTAAACAATCCCTCAGACAATTCGATTTACTTCAATGATTCGATAAATCTTGAATACGATCGTTATTCTACGAACACTTTCTAACTTTCCTACTTAAAATTGTATATTAAGTGCGCTTTTTTATAGCTATCTTAGCTTTGTTTTTAACAAACAGTTTGCTTCACTCCAATAGTTTCAATCAACTTCAACAAAGAATTGTTGAAATATTTGAACAAAAACAAAAAAGTGTCGTCCGTGTTAAGGCCGTCTTCAATCAATCTAATAAAGAGAAAGACGATAAGTTTACTCTTATGATTGGAAGTGGCTTTTTTATTGGCTCTGAAGGTTTAATAATCACGACAACAACCACCCTCATCAATTCCAAAAGAAAAGCAGAGAGGGTTTGGGTAGAATGGAACAACCAAGCTATCCGTGCTGAAATTTTAGGTCACGATCGTCTTACCAATATATCGATTTTAAAAGTTGAAAGCTTACCCGAAGGAGCTTCTTTTTTTAATTTAGACAACACCTTCACCCCAACAGCAATCGGTAGCTTTGCTCTGTCTATCGGTTGCACGCTGAACTTTGATCCCTCCCCTACTCTTGGAATTGTTAAAGGTTACCACAGCCGTTTTGGAGTTCGGGTTTTTCCAACAAAACTTATGAGGACAAGTATCCCTGGAGGACCTGCAGAATCAGGATCCCCTGTGATGGATTTAAACGGATCTTTGCTGGGTGTTTTGGTCACTTTTCTTCCTGAAGTTCATTCTACCTTAGTTCTTCCGGTCAATGCTATATTAAGGATCAGGGATGACTTGTTAAACCTTGGTTATGTCAATCATGCGTGGTTTGGAATCAAAGTCTCTGTCAAAGAGTTAGGTCAAGTGGTCGTAGATAAAATAGAGGAAGGATCCCCTGCAAAGAAAGGGAAACTTTTAAAGGGCGATCGGATTCTTAAAATCAACAACACTCCTATAAAAAACATTGAAGATGTCCGAACTGTTACCTTCGGCACAAGGCCTGATAAATATTCGATTTTCAAAGTTCTTAGAGACCTGAAAGAGATAGACATCACGATCCAAGCTGCTGCTCTTCCAAAGAGTAAGAATTCGACCCAATCGAAAATCATCCAACCTAATGGTAAATCTTCAAAACCCTCTCAATCAAATGAACCAGAGAGTCATTTAAAAACTAACAAAATTTCCGAAGTTCCTTCAGTCAATTAATAGTTCTTTAGGAAGTTTCATTTCGTCTCCAATTGGTATCTAAGAATACGTTTCCTTTAAAAATTCAAAGCTTCACTTTTTTACAACTTTCCATCCGTAAAAAAGGCATCGACCGAACGTACAAGATTTTCCATGGATACTTTTACTTCTTTCCGATTTACCATGTCTTTGATCAACACCATTCCTTGATCCAATTCATCAGAACCTACTATAATTGCAAGTCGTGCATTTCTTTGTGATGCATCTTTCAACTGCTTCTTTAAATTTTGATCTTTCAAAGAGTAAGACACGCTAAACCCTAACTTCCTAAAAGCACCTACAATTCCTAAACCAGTCAATCTTTCTTGAGGGCCTCCAATTACAACATATAAGTCTTGAGAGTCTAGATATTTGGGCAAAAGCTCATGAGTCTTTAAACATTCGACCAGAGTAACGTCACCAATAGCAAAACCAGTTGCTGTCATATCAGAACCTGGAGTCAACTTCCCTACCAAATTATCATAACGACCTCCACCGGCTAAAGCCCGACTTTTTCCAGAGCGCTCAAATGCCTCAAAAACAAAACCTGTATAGTAAGCAAGGCCTCTCACAATACTTAAATCTACTGAAATAAAGGGCAGCACACCCATCGCTTCTAGAGAATCAAATAAAGAACCCCAGTTTTCAAGCCTTTTTTGGATGGCTTCAGAGTCCCTAAACTCTGAAAAATAATCCCTTACTTTATCGAGTTCATCCAAAGCTTTAATCTCGCAAATATTTTCCAATAAAGAATCCACTTTAGAGGAATCTATGATTCCACAAAGTGCTGCTCGCAATTTTTCTGGAGACATCCGCTCGCTTTTATCAACCACTCCCAAAATACCAGATATTTGATTTTCCGTGAACCTTTTCGATTCCAAAAATAAATACCATAGATTCCGGTCACTCAATCGAACGTGAAAATGACTCTCATTCAAACCAAGTCCTTGTAAGCATGCAATGAGTAGAGTCACTAATTCTGCATCCGCCCCAACTCCTTCTTCTCCCAAAACATCCGCATTGAATTGATAAAAAGAACGCAAACGTCCTTTTTGCATTCTTTCATATCGGAACTGTTCACCAATACTAAACCATTTGATAGGTCGCCTCATAGAACCCGCCTGGGATCCAACCATACGGGCGAGTGATGGTGTCATTTCTGGTCTTAAAGAAACGGAACGGCCACCTTTGTCCTCAAAATTGAATAATTGCCCTACAATTTCTGGCCCCGATTTTTCAATATAAAGATCCAATGGTTCTAAAACTGGAGCATCATATTCTTGAAACGAGAAGTTTCTGGCAACCTTTCGAAGTGTCCGAAAGAGATGATTCCTCAAAGCACATTCATCTGGGTAAAACTCGCGGAAACCTGGCAATCGATCAATCTTCATTTTTTACTCTGTTAATTTTCATTTTTAAATAACCTAAATACCATAAGACAATTCCTTTTAAAGGGCCAATTCAATTGAATCTATTCAGAAACAATCAACTTTGTTTTGTATAAATTTTCACAAACTCTTTTATCTTTAAATAAAACTGAAGAAAACTCAAAATTGAATTCTAAAGTGAATCTAAGAAATTCATTAAGAATCCTCGAAATTCAATAAAAGAGAACACCTTTGGCAATGTACAGAAACAAACCTTGTTAGCACAGTTAGGAAGAGCTGATAAATTCTCTTTTGCTTGGATCATGAACCATAAATAGTTTGTCTTAGATATTTATTTCAATAAGATTTGAATGACAAACTTATGAGATTTCAATTTCTCATAAAAGTTGTCAATACATAAATTATGAGCAGCGACGATAACAACAATCCTTTCGAAGAAATACAAAAACAACTTAGAGATTTACTTAAAAATCCAAACTTGGGTGTGAATGTAACCCCTTTCATGGCAAATGAAAAAAGCGGTGCTCCTGAAGAAAAAAAGGAATCAAAAAAGATACCGAATGAGAGCCCCGAGAAAGAGGACTCATTAAAAACGATCCGTGAATTTAACCTTCGTCCAAAGGAAATTAGAGATTACTTGAACAAATATGTAGTCAAACAAGATGAGGCAAAAAAAGTTCTTTCGGTAGCAATCTGTGATCACTACAATCACATTAGACAATGCATTGATACTCCAGACTTAAAAAAACAAGAATATGCGAAACCCAACATCTTATTGTTAGGACCCACTGGAGTTGGGAAGACCTACCTGATGCGTACCATTGCGAAAATGATTGGGGTACCATTCGTGAAAGCAGATGCTACCAAATTCTCCGAAACTGGATATGTTGGAAGTGATGTAGAAGATCTAGTCAGAGACCTTGTAAAAACAGCTGATGGAGATATGGAGCTGGCCGAATATGGGATTGTTTACATAGATGAAATCGATAAAATCGCAAACTCAGGAGGTTCTAACTCAGGAAAAGATGTTTCCGGAAGAGGCGTTCAAATTAATTTGCTAAAGTTGATGGAAGATACAGATGTTAACTTATTTTCTCCAACAGATATGATGTCGCAAATGCAAGCAATGATGGACTTGTCCAGGGGCGGAAAGCAAAAGAAAAAAATGATCAATACTCAACATATTTTGTTCATTGTCAGCGGGGCTTTTGATAAACTGGCCGAGGATGTTAAGAAACGACTGAATTTATCTCGAATTGGCTTTTCGAACAATGATTCAGAAGAGGAGTTGAGTGATTTATCAAAATATCTGCAGAAATCAGAAACGGTTGATTTCATTAACTATGGTTTTGAACCAGAATTTGTAGGGAGGCTTCCAGTCCGAGTAGCCTGTGAAGAATTAAAGCCCTGCGATTTGGCTGATATTATGCAAGGATCTGAAGCAAATGTTCTCAAACAATATCAAAGTGACTTCAATGGTTATGACATAAAGTTTACCATCACACCCGATGCGATTGAGAAAATCGCTGAAAAAGCCTACCTCCAGAAAACTGGAGCTCGTGGACTTTTGACTGTCTTTGAGAGGATTTTTCGCGATTATAAATTCGAATTGCCTTCCATAGGAATTCATCAGTTTACTGTAGATGCAGACACTGTTGATTGTCCTCATAACTCTCTAAAGAAATTGATCGATGAAAATACGCATCTTTTATCCAATGTTCTTCGCAAAGATGTGGATCGATTTTGCAAAGATTTTGAAAATGAACATGGATTTCACCTTGATTTTGAAAATGACGCGGTCGTTTGGATCTCGCAGCAATCAGAGTCTATGAACAGCACTGTGCGTAGCTTATGCCTTGAAATTTTTAAAGATTTTGAGCATGGCCTAAAGATTATTTCTCGAAACAGTGGATCAAACAACTTTACCATTACTAAAGACACTCTCATGGATCCCGATCGAGAACTTTCTAACTGGGTTGTAGAAAGCTTCAACAATAGCCAAGAGAAATCCCCTAGCGAGAATGCCTGAGTCTAATTCTGTGAAAAGAATGTTTGCAGGAATTGCGAACAAATACGACAGAGCCAACCATATTCTCTCAGGATTTGTTGATTTTTATTGGCGCAACGTTCTTTTAAAACACGCGAAGTTATTAAATCCAAAGATTGTTGCTGACTTAGCCACTGGTAGTGGAGATGTTGCCATTTGCTTAAAAAAAGGTCTTCAAGAACATACCATTGTGAATGGTTATGATTTTTGCGAGCCCATGCTGATCGAAGCGAGAGATAAAGCAAAAGCCTCATTAGATACCGCCAATATTTTATTCCGATTTGGAGATTGCTTGGACCTACCCATTGATGACAACAGTGTCGACTTAATTACAATCTCTTTTGGCTTTAGAAATCTTGAAGATAGGAAACTGGGACTCCAAGAATTTAAAAGAATTTTAAAACCTGGAGGTCAATTAATGATCCTCGAATTCACTCAGCCTTACCCTTGGTTTGCTCCAATTTATTACAAATACCTTCAAAATGTACTCCCTAAGATTGCCAAGATTGTGACGGGAAATTCGGATGCCTATGATTATTTAGCGGAGTCCATTCAAGAATTCCCTAATAAGAATGAGTTGAAAATTGAAATCGAAGAGCAAGGGTTTCTGGAAGTAGATTTTCATCCATTGACTCTTTCAATAGTTGCCCTGCACAAAGCAACAAAACCCAATTTATAAGATTCTTCCGATTTTGTCTTTTTGGAAGAATCTTTCTTTTTTCTATCTTTAGAAAGTGCTTTGATAAATTTAAACTGGATAATGTTATAGGAGACATAAAGATCCCTTCATTGCTTTGAATTCTAGATTTATTTTATGTCTCAAAAGGGAACTTTTGATGAATTCCAAAAGCCATGGCAAAATTTCAATCCAAGCCATCCCCCATTAATCTTGTTCTATAGTTAGATTGATTAGATCCATTGCAATAGGAAATAAAATGAATTAACACACATTCATGAAATTATTCACCTTTGCGATCTATATTTTTTTGATTCCTATTCTTTGTGCGGTAAAGCCCAATATAATCTTCTTTATAGCCGATGATATGAGACCCCATCACTTCAATTGCTTGCCCCAAGGAAAGGGAAAAAATTGGACCCCAAATATAGATCGACTCAGTAATGAAGGCACCATTCTAATGGGTCAACATGTTGTTTCACCAATTTGTACTCCGAGCAGATACAACTGTTTGACTGGAAAATATGCCAGTCGCGCTACCAATTCTTTTTTTGTGGAAACAACCAAAAAAAACGAGAATCAGACCGTGGTAAGCTTCAATACCCACATTACATCCTCCGATGCCAACTTACAAAAGTATTTACAAGCGTTTGGATATACAACTGGGATGACCGGAAAAAACCATGTTGTTGAGGTGCTTGGTCTCCAAAAATTCAAAAGTTATGAGGAATCCGCAAGAGATCCAGAAAATATAAAAACACTCAAGTTCAATCAATCCATTGTCAAAAAAGCGATGGAAAACTCTGGTTTTGATTTTGTTGGCAATGTATATCATAACAATCCTGACTTTCTAGGACTGCATGAAGTAGCTGTTCAGAATATGGATTGGATCACTCAAGGGGGGATTGATTTTTTAAATAAAAAAAAGCAGGGAAAGCCCTTCTTTCTATATTTTGCAACTACCGTTCCCCACGAACCTTTTGATGAGTATAGATCTTGGAATGCAAATCCTCTCATTACAGCGGAAGGGTATTTAGAAGAACCCCTCAATGTTCAAGCTCCAAGAAATTCTATTGCTTCTAGGCTTAAAGAACAAGGATTCCCCGTTAATAAAGATACTGCGAACATGCTTTGGTTGGATGATTCCCTGGGCGCCTTATTGCATCATTTAGAAAACAAAGGGGAATTGGACTCTACGATTGTCTTTTTCTTCAGTGACCATGGACAAAATGCCAAAGGCACCCTCTACCAAGGAGGCGTACACAATCCTAGTATTGTATGGAAAAAAGGAGGTTTTAAGGTCGGTTCAAAATCCCAAGCTCTTATCTCTAATGTAGACTTCGCCCCGACAATCCTCGACATGGTGGGAGCAAAATGGAAAGACAAAGATTTTGATGGCATTAGTTTTCTTCCAGTTCTTAATGGAAGGGAGAAATTTCTTGATAGAGTTCTATATCATGAATTGGGCTATGCTCGAGCGATTCGGATAGGGGATTGGAAATATATAACCGTTCATTATCCTAAAAAATTTTCCCAAATGTCTCTTCAAGATAGAACTTTGAAATTGAACAAATGGAACAACGACAGAGCTCTAAGACACATTCCTATCGTAACGAAAGATCCTAAAAAAAGATTCAGCCATCTAACAGCATTACCGGGTGGAGGGCATGCTGAACATGAATCAACAGGAAGCTTCCCTTATTACTATGACCCAGAGCAAATTTACAACTTGAAAACAGACCCAGAGGAACAAAACAACTTGATCCAAAATCAAGAGATGAAACCTACAATCGAAAAACTTAAAACAGAACTCCTAACTATCATGCAAAAACTACCTGGAACCTTCCCAATCAACGAACCATCTACTTACTAAGCCTTTGTGCAACTAATTTTAATATTCGTTTGTCTACATTCATTCTAGCAGTTCTCTTAGTCAGTTCTGATTCTAATTGATCCCAATCCTCTTCTACAGGTTCAAAAGTTTCAAAGGGCTCGGATCGACCACACTGGCTCTTCCAAATAAGTTCACCTCCGAAAAATCGAACGTCTATTTTCTCTTTCCCCTTTTCAGGGGTTCTTTTTTGCCAACCGAATTTCATAATTTAAATTTTTTGTAAAGAAATTCTCTGCCTCAAAGCTTCATACAAGCAAACTCCAGTCGCTACTGAAACATTTAAGCATGGAACTTCCCCTCTCATTGGAATTTTAACAACCTCATCACAACATTCACGAGTTTTTTTCCTCATACCGTGACCCTCAGCTCCTAGAACAATTGCCAAGGAACCCGTTAAATCTATGTCATATATAGAACGAGTGGTTTCATCCTCAGTGCCAACAATCCGAATTCCACTTTCTTTGATCATTTCTAAAGACTTTGAAAGATTCTTTACTCGGTATACAGGAATGTTCTCAGCACCCCCGCAAGATATATTTCTGACAGTGTCTGTAACGCTCACTGCATGATCTCGAGGAACAATCACTCCGTTTACACCTACTCCGTCGCAAGTTCTCAAACATGCTCCCAAGTTGTGTGGATCTTGAACACCGTCTAATACCAAAAAAAAGAAATCATTCTGCTTCTCAATCAAATGCATCAAATCTTCTTCGTCGTACACTTTGATCGTTTCTTTGAATCCAGAATGCCGAATTTGTCTGTGCAACCCTTTGGGAACTGTTTTTCTATTTCTACTCATACAAAGCTGGCAAAACAAAAACTCAATGAGTTTTAAAGGAACCGTTGCTACTGGGATTTATAGTTTTTCTTAGCCTTGATCGTCTCTAGGAGATGATTGAGCTTTTTGCCTAAATAGAAATACTCTTCTGAATACATAAGAGCGTGTAGGTAGCTTTTGAAAGCTTGTTTGTCAGAAACAATCTTGAGATCTAGTTCGTCAATCTCCTTTTTAAACTTGGAGTGTAAATCATCGATCTGCTTGTCAAAACGATGGTGTTGAGAATTGACGAAATCGGTGGCCTTCTCAACTGCATTGATCAAAGGTGCATGCTTTTCACAATCATTTGAAGTCAACTTCTCAAGATTGACAATACTGTCAGTGATTACAACCCCAAAACCAGTAAGATGCTCTCCTTCGCCTTTACTTTCGTTGACTGCCCATTGTTCAACAGCCTCTATCAGTCTAGAACCTGATTCCTTGGCATCATCATTTTCAAAAATGGACTCTACATCTGAAGACATGCTTAATTTTTTGTAAAATGAGTATAGTTAATGGATCGCTGGAATGAGCATTTATAGGTTCTTATAATTCCGAGTTGATAGATTCCTGTCAATAAAATTCATCAACTACTGTGATATCGACCCGAAGACTCTATCAGTTCATAAATCCTTTGTCCCTGATCCTCTAATAGGGAGTCCATTTCTTCTTCAGAACACCTCCATTGCCAATTACCAGAGGCAATCCCTGGTGAGTTCAGTCGTGCTTCAGAACCGAATCCTAAGTAATCCTGCAAGGCAATAACGCTCAATAAACACTTAGAATCCATAGAGGCTTTTATAAGACCCCAATTAAGATCATGGTGATTGACATTTAAATAATTAGAAACCTGATTTTTTTCCTTGGAGGACAGAGAATCCAACCACCCTTGCGTTGTATCGTTGTCGTGAGTGCCCGGGTAAATGACACAGTTCTCAGAGACATTCTTTGGTAAATAGGAATTGTCCTCCGATCCATCAAAAGCAAAATGTAATATTGCCATACCTGGCAATCCTGCTTGCGCCCGAAGTCTTCGTACATCCTCCGTTATGATACCCAAATCCTCTGCAATCACTTTCGCATCAGGAAAATGATTTTTTAAAGCTTCAAAAAATGAAAGCCCCGGACCCTTTTTCCATTTACCATTTTTAGCGGTTTTTGCTACAGCTGGAATTTCCCAGTAATCACAAAATCCACGAAAGTGGTCAATCCGAACAATGTCATAAATTTTAAAATTTGATTCGCATCGCTTCATCCACCATTGATATTTGGTTCTTTTTAAATAGTCCCAATTATAAAGAGGATTTCCCCAAAGTTGACCATCTTCTGAAAAATAGTCTGGTGGAACTCCAGCAACCACCTCGGGTCTTCCTTGTTTGTTCAATAAAAAAACATCCGGATTAGACCAAGTGTCAGCACTGTCGTAAGCTACAAATATAGGTATGTCCCCAATTATTTCGATCGAACGATCTGAGGCATATTCGCGTGCCTCTTGCCATTGTGCGTATACAAGATATTGATAAAAAGAATAGGCATCTACATCGATGGAAAGTCTTCTAGCTAAATCGCTTTTAGCGGCTTTTTTATAAGAAGAAATTGAAGGCTCCCAAAGGTCCCAACTAGCACCATTTAGAGAATCTTTAATCGCCATAAAAAGCGCATAGGCGTGCAACCAGTCTTGATTTTTATTCTTAAAAGTAGAAAAAGAGCCGAACTTGGACACTTGGTCTGTATTCGCATTTTTAAAATTATTGTACGCTTTTCTTAGAACCGGCCACTTGTTTTCATAGAGCGCCCCGTAGTCTACCTTCTCTTTGGGCATCTTAGAAAGTTTCGCGACCTCTTTTTTGGATAACAACCCCTCTTCAATCAATAGATTCAAATCAATTAAATAAGGATTCAATGCAAACGCTGAAAAGCTTTGATAAGGAGAATCTCCAAAACCAGTAGGACCCAGTGGACAAACTTGCCAATAATGAATCCCACTTTCATACATAAAATCAAGCGCTTTCAATGTAGGAGCTCCCAGAGTTCCGATCCCATGATCGCTAGGCAGTGAGGTTGGGTGCAACAGTAATCCGGAACCACGTTGGTCTAACCAATTAAAAATAGGGGTTTTCATAGAATCGTTATTAAGGTGGGGTTTATTTAGAAAAAAGTAATAAATTCTATTTTTTCATGAAGAAAGCAAGCCTAGATTAAAAATTAAATTATAATAATTGTTTTAAAAAAATAATTTTGATTTCATTTACTAGTAATCAGTTCAACTCTTATTCTTTTTCATCCAAAAGATGAGGCAAAAAAGCAAAATAGGTAGCCATCCATAGAAGTCTCGAAAAACGAATCACTGCTAGAGGAAAAATAAGGATTCCAGGGATCAATAAACACCAGAGCAAAGTTTCACTGAAACAATCATAAAACCAAAGGATTCCACATGGAAGCACCCAACAAAAAAAGGTGAGTAGATAACTAACAGGCATAGCTCCTAACATGAATCCTGATTCTCTCTGGAACAATAAACCACAAGAGGGGCAGCGATCTGAAAAAACCCCTTTTCTATCCATAATTTTTGGATATTTACACTTTGGGCAACTATTTAATAGAATGCGCACCACAATATCTCGCCTGTCCATTCTTCCTATAAAATCAACTAAAATGAGTTTTTTCCAGAAAAAGTTTTTTACAGATTGCATCTCATTGCCATTGCTTGTCACCTCATTGACGGTTCCATGGATAGGATCTTGTATCTATCTTTACTTTTTAGAGGACACTTTAGAAATTAGAAAAATCCTTCCAGCTTTTTTAATTTTAAATTTATTAACAATTGTAGTTAATTATTTTCTCTTTCAATTCTGCTTGGCGCAAAGACAAAAAAAAACAAAACCGTTCGTTCCTACAAATAATCACCCAATAGGCTTAAAAGAGGAAACGAAAAGCAAGGAAAGTGAAAAAAAATTCACACCCAATAATTTCGAGCTATTGATAGATGAACAAGATAAATGGTTGGAAATTCTACCCATCGCCTTATTGATACTGGAGAAATCTCCAAAAGGAAATTTCATAAATGCAGAATTAAAAACTCACAAAAAATGTTCTTTTTTTTCAATGGCAACCTCTGTCCCAGAACCGATCCACAAATTGATCGGTTCGTCCGCTTGGGAACAAACCAAAGCTTGTTGGGAAAAAGCATTTGAAGGAAAATCTCAGGAATTCTCTCTTTTATTCAATGAAGTTGAGTGCTTGGTCAGGCTCAACCCTTGCCAAGAGCAATCCAATGAAAAAAGAGTGATTGGATCTATCCAAAATATTTCAATATTTAAAAACAATAATATTAAAATCCTTTCTGCAGATACGCCTGAAAAGAATTTAAAAAAGAGTAGAGAGACCTTTTTGGCAAATATGAGTCATGAACTTAGAACCCCTTTGAATGCTATCTTGGGATATTCTCAAATTTTAGAAAGAGATGCCGAATGGTTTTCAGAAATTCATCGAAATGGGATCTCTGTTATAAAACAATCTGGAGAACATCTATTGAATATAATCAATGAAATTTTGGATTTCTCTAAATTGAATGCTGGCAAAACGGATCTTGAACTCAAAGAATTTGACCTAAAAGCCATGGTCAATCAGTTAAAAACCATGGTAGAGGTTCGTGCGAGAGAAAAAGCCCTTGATTTTAGGGTTCTTACATCAAAAAATCTACCATACAAAGTTTTAGGCGATGAACAAAAATTAAAGCAAGTCTTAATCAACCTACTTACAAACGGGATCCAATTCACTGAATCTGGTAGTGTGATTTTGAAAATAGAAATCCAAGACCCCACCCAATTTCAATTTTCTGTTGAAGATACCGGAGATGGAATCTCTAGAGAAGATCACGTAAAAGTCTTTGAAGCGTTTCACCAAATAAAAACTGGGAAACCTAGAAGATCAGGGACAGGACTTGGTCTTTCAATCTCTAGTAAAATGGTTTCATTGATGGGCGGAAGATTAGAAGTTAAAAGTGAAAAAGGTTCTGGAAGTTGTTTTTCATTTAAAATTAAAATGCAACCTGTAATGCAGAAAACCGCTACCGAGGAGCAAGAAAATTTCCAAATTCAAGGCTATGAAGGAGACAGAAAACAAATCTTAATTTTAGGCGAAGATTCACAAAGTCGTTTTCTTTTAGGTGAAAATCTAAGGCGACTGAATTTTAGAATAATAGAGGCTGAAAATCCTGAGGAAGCAAAAATAAGGATTAAAAAAAGTGCTCCCGACTTAATCATTCTGGATTGTATAAAACCTCTGCCTCAATTCTCAAATTTTGTTGAATGGGTTAAAAATATAGATGCGCTTCTAGAAAGAAGTTCTGATCCAAATTTACAAAACCCTCCATCGCCAACTAAAATGATTGCCGCCTCTGTTAGTATCGACCCAAACGACTCTTCAAAATTTATCGAAATGGGCTGTGATTGCTTCCTTCAGAAGCCCTACAACGGAAATGATTTGCAAGATGCAGTCCAATCCTTATTGGATATTCATTGGACCCAATACCAAAAACAGTCTCTCACAAAAAGGGAACATTCATCGGTTCAACAAAAAACTTACCTAGACAAAGAACTCTACAAAAATTTTCATCTATTGTCGCAAAAAGGAGACATTCGAGGTATTAAAAATCAAGCACTCTCCTTATTAAAGGAGCGGGAAGATTACAAACAATTTGCCAAAAAAGTGTTGCAGTTGTCTGAGCAATTCCAGATAAATGCAATCAGGGACCTTATAGATAATTATGCTCCTGGTAAGATAGAAAGAGAATCTTAAATGAAACCATCCACTGGGAAAGCGAGCCCTTTTGATAAAGACGAACGAGCAACCATTCTCATCGTAGATGATACCCCTGCGAACATAAGCGTCTTGCTCTCATTTTTAGAAAATAATGAATTCAACGTAATGGTAGCTGAGGACGGCTTGGCAGCTATAGAATCCATTAAATTCTCTAACCCAGATCTTATATTACTGGATATAATGATGCCTCATTTAGATGGTTTCGAGACCTGCAAGCGACTCAAAGAAAATCCAGAGACCAACCCGATTCCTGTAATGTTTATGACAGCCCTCCATCAAACAAGCGACAAGGTTAAGGGTCTGGATCTTGGCGCCGTAGATTTTATTTCAAAGCCCTTTCAAAATGAAGAAGTTTTGGCTCGAATTAGGACTCAACTGTCTCTTGTAAAAACGCAGAGAGAACTTTTGGAAAAAGAATTAGAAGTCAAAACAATTCAAGCAATGGATGCTTCCCGAAAAGATTTTTTAGAATTAATAACTGGAGAACTTAAGTCTCCAGTGATGGCTATTCACGGAAATTCTCAAATTCTTAAAGAATCTCTTCTAGGTACCGAACATGCAGAGTTTGTAAGTACAATCTTAGAGAATTGTTCTAAACTTGAGAAATTTTCAACTTGTATCTTAGACTTTTTAAAGGAATCCTCCAAATTAGAGGGTGTAAGACAAAATAGAATACAAATAGAACCCCTTTTGCGATTTGTAGCCAATTCAAACAAAAAAGAAGCGGACGAAAAAAAAATCAAAATCCTTACGGATTGTCACCCCAAAGTTCCTACTAATCTATCAGGAAACCCAATAAACTTTCGCAAAATTTTGGATGAGCTCGTAAAAAATGCCATACATTTTTCTGAATCCTGTAAAATTTTTATCCTTGTAGATGCGATTGAATGCCCCCAGAAATTCCTTTCAGATCCGCGCAAATGGAAACTTACCATTAAAGTTCGAGATGAAGGCATTGGAATCCCTAATGAAAATTTGACAAGAATTTTTTCGCCTTTTTATCAAATCGATACAAACGCTAAAGATAGAGGAATCGGATTAGGCTTACCACTCGTTAAAAAATTGTGTAATTTGATGAATGCTCAAATAAAAGTTGAAAGCCAAGTCGGAGTTGGCTCAGAATTTGTCATTGAAACTGAAATTCCAGAATAACCATGAAACAACAACCAGTATATACGTTTAGCCTTTGGGTATTTCTCGGTGCCTTCTTTATGATAGGAATCGGAATATTTAGATTTACAAATACGAATGAAAAACTAGCAGAACCTGTCAATATTGCAGAAATAATCATCGGTTTTTGCTTATTTGTTACCGCAAGTATTTACAGATCCCGCTCCTCTGAGGTGGTAGAGGAGGAAGCTGAAGAGTCTGTTCAACAAAAACCAATCTCTGTTACAAAGCCTGAAATTGTTCAGACTCTTGAGACTCCCGCGACCGATACCCACAATGAGTTAGCGGTACTTCTAAAAACTTTACAAGAGAAGGGACGGTTCATCGATTTCATTCAGGATGATGTCACTAAATACTCAGACACGCAAGTGGGTGCTGCAGCAAGAGTGGTTCATCAAGGATGCAAAAATGTTTTGTCTGAATACCTGACCATCACACCAGTTTCTGATGACAAAGAGCAGTCCAATATTTCCTTAAAAAAAGATTTCAGTGCGGAGGATTTCAAACTTACAGGCAATATTAAGGGAGAGGCACCCTTCAACGGAAAACTCATTCACAAAGGTTGGAAGGTGGAAGAGGTAAAACTGCCAGAAGTGATTGCAAATAAAACAATCCCAAAAGGCAGTTCTTTTGTGATAGCCCAAGCAGAAGTGGAATTGTAATCGCTTAAATCTATTATTTCATGAAAGATCTCAAATATTCCTTAGGAATTGATTTAGGAACCAGTAACTGTTCCATGGCTCTCTCAACCAAGCATTCTCCAGAGGTTGAAATGGTGGCGATCCGCCAAGTTTTGTCGCAAGACACAATTGGCGAAAAAACTTTGTTCCCATCCGCTTATTATATCCCTCACCCCTCCGAATTTGGAGATCATTTACCCTCCATGAATTGGCAGGACAATCCAATTGAACCTATAACTGGTTTTTTTGCTTTGGCTCACGGAAGTGAGACTAGCAATCGCTTGATTACCTCTGCAAAGTCATGGCTCTGCGATCGAAGGTTTGACCCCAATCAAGCGATCCTTCCATGGAAGTCGGAGATCGAAGAAGGACAAAGATCACCAACAGCAGTGAGCACCGCCCTTTTAGTTCATCTCAAGAACGCATTTTTAGAATATTCCAACAAAAAGGAATGGGATGCTTCGATTGAAAATACAGCGATTACTTTAACCGTTCCAGCCTCTTTTGATGAGATTGCCAGAAACCAAACTCTCCTTGCCGCTGAATCTGCTGGCTTTGAAAATATAACATTGCTTGAAGAACCTCAAGCCGCCTTCTACTCTTGGCTCAATCAAGAAGATGCCTCTTGGAGAGAGCAGGTCCAACCCGGAGACCTAATTTTAGTCTGTGATATTGGTGGGGGAACCTCTGATATGTCTCTAGTTGTGGTCAGTGAGTCTGAAGGGAATTTAGAACTCAATCGAATTTGTGTTGGAAACCACTTGTTGTTAGGGGGCGACAACATCGATCTAGCATTAGCCTACACTTTAAAGTTTCAAGCGGAGGAGCAGGACAAAAGAATCGATGAGAATCAACTCAAAGAGTTGGTTTATGCAGTTAGGAAAGCCAAAGAAAGTTTCAGCAAGGATCCCTCCGTTGATTCGATTCCACTTTCTGTAGCCTCAAAAGGTTCTGGCTTGTTTGAATCGGCAATTTCTTTTGACCTTACGAGGCAAGTTTATAATCAAGTCATTGACGGATTCTTTCCCAAAACAGAAATAACAGAGCTGCCTGTCAATCAGTTACAAGAGGGGTTGCAAGAGTTAGGTCTTCAATATGAAACCGAACCTATAGTTTCGAAGCACATAGCCGCATTTTTGCATCAATGCAAAAATTCAGTCAGCAATAATGTTGAAATAGAATCCATCCTCAATGAGGCGAACCAAGACCCCAGCATTCCTTACCTAAAGCCAACTGCGATCTTATTCAATGGCGGCGTTTTTAACTCTAGTCTCATCAAGGACAAAGTAAGCTCGGTTTTGAACTCATGGTGCGGTGACAAAAAGTTAAAAGAATTGACTGGTAATTCTCTGGATTTAGCGGTCGCCAAAGGAGCATCCGCTTATGGTCGTACAAAACTTTCCGGTAAAGGAATCCGAATCCGAGCAGGGTCCGCTCAAAGCTACTACATTGGTATTGAATCCTCTATGCCTGCGATTCCTGGTTTCAAACCTCCTGTCAAAGCCATCTGTATTGTCCCCTATGGAATGGAAGAAGGAAATGAACAAGTTTTAACCTCCCAATCTTTTGGATTGTTGACCGGTAAGAAAGTCGGATTTAGGTTTTTCTCGTCGAAAACGAGAACTCAGGACAGAATGGGCTCCTCCATCCAAAATGCCGAAAGTGATTTGGAGGAATATCAATCCTTGCAAATTGAAATAAATACTAAAAACGAAGAGGAAAATGGCCAAATTATTCCAGTAGAATTACACTCAAAGCTTAGTGAACTAGGAACTCTGGAACTTTGGATGCAAAATCCCAATACAAACGAAAAATGGAAATTAGAGTTTGACGTCCGAACTCAATAATTCAGCTTGGACGAAGTGAATGACTCAAACTCCTTAAAAGATAAAATATGCAATTTAAAGAATTAAATCTAAAGCCCACCATCCAAAAAGCCCTAGACGCTATGGGCTATATTGATCTCACTCCGATCCAAGAGCAAACCTTTAAGCCTGTTATGAATGATCAGGACTTAGTTGGGATTGCAGAAACAGGCAGTGGTAAAACAAGTGCTTGCGCGATTCCGTTGGTGCAAAGGATAGATCCTGAAAAAGAAGGAATCCAAGGACTCGTTTTAGTCCCAACCCGTGAACTGGCTCTTCAGTATGTTGAAGAAATTGGAAGAGTTGCTCAATTCACCGATCTTTCTTGTTTCGCAATTTATGGAGGGTTCTCTATGAGCATTCAAGAAACAAAACTTAAGGAAGGGGTACAAATTCTTGTAGCCACTCCAGGAAGATTGATCGATTTTCTATACAAATCTAACAATTTTACGCTGAGTGAAGTAACTACATTTGTTCTCGACGAAGCCGATGAAATGCTAAAGATGGGGTTTCTGGAAGACGTCCAGTTCGTTTTGAGTTGCTTAGTAAACAAACACCAAACTCTTTTGTTTTCTGCCACAATGGCAGACGAAATCAAAGAACTCATTGAACAATTTCTTTCCAATCCATCCAGAGTAGAACTGACAAAAAATCAAAAAGCTCCCCAAACCCTGTCCCATTTTTTTCAATATGTTCACCCCAAGGACAAGGAGGATGAAATGATCGACTACATGGCGACCACTCCGAGCAAGCAAATCATTATATTTTCCAACAGTAGACAAGGAGTTTATGATTTACACAGAAGCCTTAGAAAACAAGTCAAATCTGTGGAAATGATTCATGGAGGTATGGACCAGATGGCCAGAACCTCCATATTCAATGCTTTCAAGGAGGGGAGAATCAAAATTCTAATTGCATCGGATGTTGCCGGTCGTGGACTTGATTTCTCCAGAGTGACTCATGTCATAAACTTTGACATGCCAAGAGAAACCGAAAATTACACCCACAGAACAGGAAGAGCTGGTAGGATGGGAAGAGAAGGAACCGCTTTGACATTGGTAACGAACCGAGATTTAGTCGTTTTAGATCGTTTGAATAAGGAAAAAAGGGTGACTATGAATTGGATTGGAACTCCCCCCTCCTCCAAAAATGAGAAAAACAACAAACCTAGAGGAACGAAGAAAAAATCCTTTAAAAAGAAAGTTAAGAAAGAAGCTCCCAGCGAAGAACCTGCTTCATGACCCAAAAGAACTTATATTCTCAAAATGTAATTGCATGTATCTGGGATTTTGACAAAACACTCATCCCAGGATACATGCAAACTCCCTTATTTAAGGAATACAATATTGATGAAAAGTTTTTCTGGGAGGAAGTTAATGGTTTGCCCGAAATTTATGCAGAAAGAGGATACAATGTCTCGAAAGAGACCATTTATCTAAATCACTTAATTAGTTTTATTCACAATGGTCCCTTAAAAGGACTTAATAATAAAGACCTTCGAAGACTGGGTTCAAAATTAGAGTTTTATCCAGGACTGCCTACTTTTTTTAAAGAACTAAAAGATGAGGTTCGAAACAATGATCGATTCAACCGCTTCGATATAAAATTAGAACATTATATTATAAGCACCGGTCTCGCAGAAATGATTCGAGGAAGTGAAATTGCAGAACATGTTGAGGATATTTTTGCTTGTGAATTTATTGAAAACCCGCTCCCCCCGAATTACTCTCGCCAAGCTGAAATGGCACTTCCAATTGAATTGGGAATCAGTCAAGTGGGTATGGTCGTGGACAATACTATTAAGACAAGGTTCATTTTCGAAATCAACAAAGGTGTCAATAAAAACCCGGATTTAGATGTCAATTCCAGTATACCCCGAGAGGATCGAAGGATCCCAATAAACAATATGATATATATTGCTGACGGTCCCAGCGACATCCCAGTTTTCTCAGTAATCCGTCAATCAGGAGGTAAAGCTTATGCAGTTTACAAAACTGGGAACGATCCAGAGTTTGAGCAAACAGACAAATTGCTTCAAAGCGGCAGGATCGACAATTACGGCCCCGCCGATTATCGATCTCACAGCAGCACAGCCATGTGGCTAAGAATGCATATCCAACGCCTAGGAGAACAAATCTTTGAAGCGAAAGAGAGGGACTTTAAAGAGCGTGTTGGTTCCCCCCCTCGACACCTACATGATGAGGGTCCGGAGGTCCAGGAAAAGACTCCCCTTTTAGAACAACAACAACTCCTTTTTGAGGAATAAACTCCTTTGTCTAAACAAAAAGATCTTTTTGATCCCTCCCCAGATTGTCTCTTTAATTCTGGGATTCAACCCCTCGCCGCTAAAATGCGACCCAAAAAGATCCAGGAAATAGTTGGGCACGATTCCATCCTTGGAGAGGGCACTCTCCTCAGAAAACTTATAAATAAAAACCATTTTGGAAGCCTTCTTTTTTATGGTCCCCCTGGAGTTGGAAAAACTTCTATCGCTGAAGTCATTGCCAACGAAACTCAAGCTCACTTCGTTAGAATAAACGCAGTCATGTCAAACGTTGCAGAACTTCGTGATATCCTAAAAATAGCTCGATATCAGCGAGAAAAATCAACAGTTCTGTTCATTGATGAAATCCACCGCTTCAATAAATCTCAACAAGATTTACTGCTTCCAGATGTAGAAGAGGGCAACATTCGATTGATAGGAGCCACTACTCAAAACCCTGGATTTTACATAAATCCTCCTCTCCTAAGCAGAAGCCATCTTTTTCAATTAGAGCCCTTGGAGCCCAAACAAATATCCTCTGTTTTAAAGGTTGCTTTTTACTCTAAAAATCGAGGCCTAGGAAACAGCCAGTGCTCCATAGACGAATTTTTATTCGATGAAATCGGGAAGCTGAGCGATGGAGACCTTAGGCGAGCTTTAAACACGCTTGAAACCCTTGTATCTGCCCAAGCTATGGGAGCTCATATTACCCTGCAAGACCTTAAAGTCTTTGCCTCTGAAAGACAAATTAGATACGATCCTAATGGTGACGAACATTATAACACAGCATCCGCTCTCATAAAAAGCATTCGAGGAAATGATCCGGATGCCGGAGTTTATTGGCTAGCAAAGATGCTCGAAGGTGGAGAAGATCCAAGATTTATTGCTCGAAGACTGATTGTTTCCGCTTCAGAGGATATTGGTCTAGCTGATTCTCGGGCACTTCCTGTGGCTGTAGCGACCTTTCAGGCTTGTGAAATTATTGGGATGCCTGAATGTCAGATTAACTTAGCTCATTGTACCGTATTTTTGGCGACCTGCCCTAAGAGCAATGGATCGCACGCTGCTTTAAATCGAGCAAAAAGAGAAATTCAAACAAACCCGGTTCAAGAAATTCCATCAGCAATCCGGGATGTTCATACAAAAAATAATTCCTCTGTGGGTCCTGAGGGCGATTATTTAAACAGCCACAATTATCCCGAAAACATCTCAGGACAAGAATATTTATCGATCCCAAAACAATTTTATTTCCCGAGCCATAATGGAGCAGAAGTCGCGATTGCAAAGCGAATCAGTCACTGGAAAGAATTAAAAGAAAAACTTAAAAAAAAGTTCCTTCGGATTCATAAATAAATAAACGCCTTTTGTTTTCTTAATTGCCCGAATATTTACAAATTCCGCTCCAAGCAAAAACTACCACAGAAATTATATGAGATTGCCATTTACTAATAGTGGATCTTGGATGCTTGAGGTTCCTTTATTTTTTAGGTTTACATAATGAACTGTAAATTTAAAGTGGAAACATCCTCCCCTGTTCCATGATTCCTTTAAAAGAAATTGATAAACTGAAACCTTACCTCTGGGAAGCTTCACGACTTTCGGAAGCCATTGAACAATTGAGTAAAAAATCCGGATTTCTCCATCGAAATGCTGAAGTCCCACAAACCCCAACTGAAATCAACCAAATTGGGTCCTCAGGACTCAACGATTGGCTTCACTTTGCCGGTAGTAAAGCAGGAATCGAAATTTTCCCAATTGAAACCTCCTACTCAAAACTGAACAAGATGTTGTCTAATTTTTCGCCTGGGATCCTTCAAATAAAAGTGGATGAAAACGAAACAGGACTTTTTCTCCTTTGTGTGGGTTCAAACAAAAAAAATCTTTCACTGATCAATACGAGTTTGAAAGTAAATAAAGTTCCTATTGAAACCATACATAAATTGCTTTGTGAACCATGGGAAAGTAAATTCAACCGCCCTATCAATACATTGCTGGATGAAGTTGGGGTTTCCAATCTAAGAAAGAGTCGAGTCAAACAAAACATATTCAATGAGCAATTAGGAAATCTTGTATTATCGGGAATCTGGATGCTTAGAATGAACCCAGGGGTTCATCCCTACAAACGACTTTTTATAGAAAAAGTGCCCCACAAACTTGCAGGAATGATCTTCGCAAACATAGCGGTCTCTTTACTAGGGATTGCCAGTTGGTCAGTGATAGGTTTGGGTGCTTTTAAAGGGAATTTTGAGTGGGTATGGTTGTTTGCTTGGGCACTTTTTTTATTCACAATGATTCCATTCCGATTGATGTCCAATTGGTTCTCCAGTCTATTATCTATTCAGGTGGGAGCCCTCTTCAAAGAAAGGCTTTTGTTCGGAATCTTAAATTTAAGTCCTGAAAATACCAAAAAAAGTGGTGTGGGACAATTTATGGGACGTGTCATGGAGTCTGAAGCTGTGAAACAAATGGCTATGGGAGGTGGATTGTTAGTTTTTTATTCACTGACTCAGTTGTTTTTAGCTTTAGGAATTTTATTGGTAGCTGGAGCCGGTGTTCTAATTGGAATGTTCTTTTTGTGGGTACTAGTTAGCCTTTGTATCGGGTGGCGTTACTACTTGTTGAGAAAAGATTACACGCATCAATATAGATCGATGACAAATGATCTAGTGGAGAGAATGGTAGGTCATAGAACTCGACTGGCCCAAGAAAAAAAGTCCGAATGGCACGAATCAGAAGATCAGATACTTACGAGGTATTTAGATTTGAGTGAAAAAGTCGACTTTGCAGGCACTCTATTCCAGTCTCTTGTTCCAAGAGGCTGGCTATTAATAGGATTGGGTGGTTTCACCTATTCATACCTTTTACATCCCTCGAATCAAATCACTCTAGGCCTAATGCTCGGAGGGATTATGGTCACTTCAAAAGCTTACAGCAGTTTGGTTGAAGGAATGTTTCGGTTTATTGAGCTCATAATTGCATGGAAGCAATTTGAACCTATTTTTAATGCGGGTAAAGAATCTCAAGAATCACGACTAGGAGGAACTTTCAATGCAAGTGAATATTTAGATTCTAAGCCAAAATTAGAAGAGTCCAAGAAACCAGTCCTCATGGTTCGGGACCTTACTTTTAAATATCACAACTTTGGCAAAGCGGTGATTGAATCCGGATCTATGGATATTCATGAAGGAGATCGAGTTTTAATAAAAGGGCCCTCTGGAGGGGGTAAGTCTACCCTTGCAACCTTGTTAACTTGCATTAGAAACCCTCTAAGTGGTTTGGTTCTATTGAAAGGATTAGATCGAGAAACAATGGGTGCAGAGGAGTGGCAAAAAAGAGTTGTTTTGGTTCCCCAATTCCATGAAAATTATATTTTAACGGAAAGCTTTGCCTTCAACCTACTTATGGGAAAAAAATGGCCTCCAAGTCCAGAGGACTACAAAGAGGCCACTCAGATATGCGAAGAGTTAGGCCTGAGTGATTTACTCCAAAGAATGCCCTCAGGCTTCCAGCAAATGATCGGCGAAAGTGGTTGGAGACTTTCTCATGGAGAGAAAAGTAGGGTCTATATAGCTAGAGCTTTATTGCAAAAATGTGATCTATTATTATTGGATGAGAGTTTTGCATCTTTAGACGCCTATTCACTTAAAATTTCAATGGACTGTGTCTTAAAGCGAGTGAAATCTTTAATTGTCATTGCCCACCCCTAAAAATCCTATTTTAATGAGCATGGATAAGTTATTTCCAGCTCCTTTCAGTCTTTTCTATAAACCCGATACACTCAAAATTTCATGTACTTAATTCATAGCATCCTTCAATTTGTAACTTTAGCATTGTGGACCGCATTTATATTAGTCCAAGTAATTATATTTCTAAAAGCAGCACTGGTTGATGGGATTCGAGCCGGTTTCATTGCGATGCTATCCATCAAAAGAATTTTTCTTTGGTTGTTAGCTCTTCTCAGTGTCACCATTCTTAACATGGCTTTGATATTTGTAAAACCGGACCAAATGGCCGTGGTGATTTCAATTTTCAGTGATCAAGGTATTCACGAAGAACCGATAACAGCCGGGGTTGATTTGATTATACCCTTTGCAGAGCGTGCCATCTTTTACCCTAGAAGTATCCAAAGTTATACGATGGCTAGCCGTCCCAATGAGGGCGAGGAACCTGGGGATGACTCTATTACAGCTAGGACTTCAGATGGGCAAGAAGTAAAAATTGATTGTTCCCTTCAATTCAGACTCATCCCAGAAAAAGTAGTTCAACTTCACATTGATTGGCAAGACAGATATACGAAAGAGCTTTTAAGACAGAGACTTCGTGGTATGGTTCGCTCTGCCGTTTCTCAATACAAAGTCGATGACGTAAATTCAAACAAACGAGATATTATGGAAAGTAATCTTGAAGATAACTTGAAGAAGAATTTATCGAATGAAGGAATAGAACTCGAAGATTTTATATTGCGAAACATCGGGTTTTCAGACGCTTATGGAAACTCAGTGGAGCAGAAGCAAGTTGCGGAGCAAGGAGTCACTCAAAAAGAATATGAAGCTACTCAGCTCAGAAATCTTGCGGATGGACAGGCGGATAAAATTCGTAAAATCGCTCAAGCTGAAGCGGATGCAATCATTATAATCGCTAAAGCAGAGGCCGAGGCAAAAGAAATCAATGCTAAATCGGAAGCGGAAGCATTGCGTTTGATTTCTCCAGTCATCGCCCAAAACCCTGCTTTGATAAAACTTAAATATCTACAAAAGCTGAACCCAAATGTTAAAGTCATGCTCCTACCCGAAGATGCGAGCACCATTTTATCCATGCCTAGATTGGGAGATGATTTGAATGAAGCAATTTCCAATTTAGATCTCAATAATCTAGAAAACCTGGATCTCAAAAATCCATTGATTCCCGAAAAAAAATCAGCGAAATCAATCCTTACCGGCAATTGAATTTTTAATATTTTGAACCGAACGCTTTCAAAGCTTCATCCTTAGATTTGCTTTTTACTAAGTCGCCCAATTTAAATCTCAAGAGCTCTAAATTCCAATCGACCCTTAAAATAAAGCGAACAATACCCGAATTTCTGTTTTATTATTGATAAGGGGATGATTACTCCGGGTTTATAAAAACGAATGTATTTCCAAAATATATAAAAAACTAGTTCTCAAAAATCAGGAATTACGCTTGTTTAGCGCAATAGAAAATAAGATTCAAGCAAAAGAAATTAGAGCGAATTGATTTATTAAATTCTTAAATAGAACCTTTAGTTTCCTTGAAGATTTTCATAAATCATTGCAGCCTAATAGGTGAAGCTTAAAATCAAAGTTCTTACAGGGAATTCTGGTTAAAATGGAAACCGATTTAGAATTGTCTCCCCCTTCTGTTTTGCTAATGTTTAGGAACGATGGAAATTTTAAATGATACCGAAGAGGACATGAAAACATTCATTCCCAAATGGCCTTTTATTGTTGCTGATTTAGCATTGATCGTAATATCGATCTACTTAGGCTACTCTGCTGATGGAATTAAAGATTCTTGGTATATTTTAGGCTGTGTTTCAGCAGTAATGATTGGAGCAATCCTTCTTATCACGCCATTCCTTTTAGAGCACAATCTCAGGATCATTCATAGGGAAAAAGACAATCTTGAACTTCTCGAAGAAGTGAAACAAGATTTGAATGCAGCCATCCAAGAACTGAGTGAAACCTCTCAATCATCTGAGAAACAAAAAGCGTACTTTAGTAGAGTCGAAACCCTTTTAGATACATTCCTCAACCGGATCGAGAACCCTATTCAGGCCATGGAAAACAATCTCGAAAATCTCAATGACTCGGCAAAGCAAGTCAAAATCAAACAAGACAAACTGCTCGATGAGGCAGAAGAAATTGCCAAAAAACTTCGACTTGCCACTCAACCGGAACAAATCAGTCAATCCTTAAAAAATTCAATCCCACAAGAGCTTCCTATAGATACCCTAAAGGATGTAGTTGAAAATATTCTAACAGAAAAGTTTAAAATCCTTCCAAACTTAGAAATGGTGAAGCCGTCTAAAGATGAGATTGAGTTAGAAAACGATTTTCAAAAGCCAGGACAAATTCCAGAAAACATTCAAGCGGAAACCCCGGAGACCAACAAAACCCCAGAGAACCCTGAGAACTCAAAGAACCCTAGTTTAAAAGAGACCTTAGGAATCGCTGAGAAAGCTGAGAAAGCTGAGAAAGCTGAGAAAGCTGAGAAAGCTGAGAAAGCTGAGAAAG
>CAJWYM010000049.1 GCA_913049555.1 uncultured Opitutia bacterium | reverse complement strand
TAAGTCATTTCGAATCATAATATTGATGATATTCTCTACTCTCAACTGAGTTATTAAGGCTAAATAGGATTTAAATACGATTCATCAAAAGAGTTACTGGATACATTTTTAAATCTCGTTGCATCTATTGATTGTGGTTTCCAAATCCTGCTCGTCAGACGACTTTGCAAAGATTTTTTAAATAGATACAAATTCGCTGCTTGCTTTTTAAGATTTTCTAAAATCACCTCAACAACAATACGTTCATACTCATCCCCTTCAAAAAAATCTAATTTTTCCCAATTTGGATTGGTAATTCCATAATATAAGATACCAGAAACCTCCGCATTTTTTTCAATCACAATACCCGGATAAACTTTGGAACGAACGAAATATCGCTGATAATTCAATAGAGAGGCAAAATTTTGCTCCAATTCAATCCCAATCACATGTTCCAACACTTCAGGAACCATCAAGGTGCCATAAGTAAAAAGAGGAAGATTATTTGATGGATTGGTAGGCATCTAGTGCAATTTGACGGCTTTCTTTTAAATCGACAATCGGCTTTGGGTAATCATCCCCTAAACCCCAATGATTTTGGAGATCCTCATTGGCTTCCCAGGGGCAATGAACCCATTTCTTGGGAATCGCACAGAGTTCAGGTATCCATTTTTTTACATATTCACCTTCAGGATCAAACTTTTGTCCCTGAGTAACTGGATTAAAAATACGATAATACGGGGATGCATCGACACCGCAACCAGCTACCCACTGCCAACTGAGAACATTACTAGCAATATCGGCATCTACTAAGGAGTTTGAAAACCACTCGGCACCCAAACGCCAATCCACCATGAGATTCTTAACTAAAAAAGAAGCTACAATCATGCGAACTCGGTTGTGCATCCATCCTGTTTGCCAGAGTTCCCTCATACCAGCGTCCACCATAGGTATTCCCGTGCATCCTTTTTGCCAAGCTTTTAGAAAAAGATTTGAATTCTGCCACGGAAATTTTTCAAACTCCGGTCTTAGGGACTTTTGTGGCAATTCAGAAAAATGATAGAGTAAATGAGTAGAAAACTCCCTCCAACCTAACTCAGATAGATAACAAGCAACTCCGGGGTCCTGAAGACCAGAATCACCAAACTGTTCTCTAGTCGCTTGCACAACTTGCCGAGGGCTGATTTCACCGAAATGTAAAGCCGCTGACAAGCGAGAAGTTCCAACAACAGAGGGAATATCACGACTTAATTTGTATTGCGTCGCTTTCGTATTTAAAAAGTCATTCAAGCCAAGCGATGCATTCTTTTCACCTACATTCCAAGTTTTTTCAAAAAGACGGTCCCATTTTACTTGAGGCAACAAGCCCAAATCTCCGATGGAGCATAGACAATCATAAGAACCCAAATGCAAAGGGATCGTTTGCACTTTTTCTGATAAAGTTGGAAAAGCTAAGGGTTGAATTTCATCCAAAAATTGCAAACAGCATTTCCAAAAAGGGGTGAACACTTTATAGATGCCGCCAGATTTATTTCTAATTCGATCTGGTTCAAAGAGGGTGTAGGCGGGAAAATCAGAAGATTCGACTCCCAAACCATCTAAAAATCTTGAAACTTTTTTGTCCGATTGGAAGGAGGAGGGATCATAACGTCGATTCCACAAAACTTGTTCCACTCGATTTTTTCCAACAAGCTCTTGGAGCACAAGATCTGTTTTTCCCTTAAATATGAAAAGATCCAATCCAAGTTTTTTTAAGGATTGGCGGTGCGCCTCTAAACTGTGGTGCAACCACCAACGCGAAGCCTCTCCCATACTAGAGAACCAATCTCGTTCCTCATCCCAAATAAATATTGGAATCAGATTTGATGGACTCTTAATGCCATGGATAAGAGCCGGATTGTCCTCTAACCGAAGATCATTTTGAAACCAGACAATCGTTGAGGCTTTCATTATTTTTGATAAAATTGATCCAATAGCATATCGTAAACTTTTTGCTCATTCTCCCAAACTTTTCCGTCAATAGAAATAAATTCCTCTAAAGTTCCAAGAGCAAATTTTCTCTCTCGATTGAATTTGGTTTTGTTTACTAAATAATTCAATCGATTTATAAGCTCTTCCTCATGGTGCGGATAAGCAAGTTGATACTTAATTTTCCAAATTTCAAACTCAGTGAGCTCCCCGAAGGATTCGACCATTTTATAAATATAATCGACTTCTCGGTCATCCAAATCTTCATCCATCCATGCAATAACAGCTAAAAACATACCCACCTCAAGGGCATACTCTTTACTAATATTTTCATTGGAAATCATAATTTTCTCAAGTAAGTCTATTATCTAAACTTATCAAAAATTTAGCAATAGCAACTAGAAAAATACTTTAGATATTTCTTACACTTCTATTTTCTTAAATTACAAACTTGCCCTTTTTGAATTCAAAGATGGCAAATTTATCGTCCAATGAATATCTGTTCGATAAATTTGCCTAAAACAACTTCTAAGATTCATGAAAAAACCGTGTGGTATTGCTTGAAATTCCTTATACATTTCTCTCAAATCAATCGTTTTCTCGGGTTTAAAATCCATGTTATCGATCCTAAGAAGATCCATAAACTCCTATAAAAGCATCCGATTGACCTCTTCATTTTAATCTTTAACCTTTTATATTCACCCCAAAAATTAAAGATTCTTTTCAACAACAGATTTTTTTAAATTTCATCGATTCAATGAACCATGAGACCATGCGCGTAATTATTATTGAGAAAAGTGAAGAAATAAATGCAATTACAAAAGCAATAGATCTTCTATATTCAGAAATCTCCTCGCCCAATCCCTATTTCTCTTCCTTATGGATAAAGATTTGGTGGAAACACTTTAAGAAAAATGCAAAAGCCCGAATCCTTAGTATTTGGGATAGGGATCAAAAAGTGCTTCTTGCCATTTGGCCTCTACATGAAGTGAAAGTGGTTTCGGGAACTGCTCTTTGGCCAATGCTTTACAACGTAGCCGATTATTTTGATCCTCTGATTCATCCAAAAAACAAAAAAGAAGTGTTAGAACTTCTTTTGAGAACTTATCTGCACGAGATAAAAAACTATCCTTATATTTGGACTCTCGTTTTGAGAGAGGACTTTTATAAGAATCTCCAACTACATTCAGACGAAATTAAAAATAAACAACTTCTAAATACCACCAAAGAAAGACTTTATTGTGAGATAGAGAACACTGACTTCAATCGTTTTTTGAATTCTAAGTTAGGCACAAAAAGTCAAAAGACTCTTCGATACACAAAAAAAAAGTTACTCGAAAAAGGGAAGGTTCAATTTCTCGATCTCGAATCTCCAGATGAAATTGAAACTTGCTTACCTATTCTTTGCGGAATTGAACAATCTAGCTGGAAAAGTAAAGAGGGTATAGGAATTTTTGCAATGCCAGGTCTACGAGCCTTCTTTTTTGAATTGTTACCAAAACTTGCAGAAAAAAGGGAAGTTCGTATCTCCGTTTTAAAGTTAGAAGAGGAAACCATTGCCTATCAATTAGGACTCCTATCTAAAGACTATTATGGAGTTAATTGCCTCACATATAACAACAATTTTCAACAATTCTCTCCCGGAAGCCATCTAATGCTTCACACTTTAAAAAGAGTATTTGAGGAAAAACGCAAGCAATATGACTTTATGATCGGCGATCAAGACTACAAAAAGAAATTTGCAACCCACAGATCGCCCTTATACTCTATTCATATATTCCAGCGTTCTATTCGAGGATGGTTGAACTTGAAAACCATCCAAGCGAATATAAATGCGAGAAAAAAAGCATCGAAATAGACCATTTAAAAATGAATTCTACCAAGAGGATCTATCTGTAATAATAGAAGCCTAGTTAACTTTTAAAAAGCTTCTTGGATTAGATTGCTTGTTCCTATCATTCGCAATCACTCCAGACGAAACTGGGCAAAAAAATTGTGAAACCCTTGAATCCAAAAAGGCATAAATTCCAATAAAAAACCTGTTCGGGTAGGAACAGGTTTTTCGCTAAAAATGTAAAAATACAATTGTTTGTCAATCAATCTCCATCTTCACCTATAGCCTCAACAGGGCAACCCTCAAGAGCTTCCATACAAAGATCTACATCGTCTTCAGATGAAGGTTGTGCATGCACGAAAGAATAGCCACCATCATCGCTTCTAGTGAAAAAATCGGGAGCGGTTTCTCTACACAAGTCACAATCAATACATTGTTCATCTACATAAAACTTGCCAGAAATATTTTCTGGCCACTTATCATCTATATCTGCCATAATGAGATTCACTTCAAAAATTAGATTTGAGTCAAGATTTATTGAATAATATATACAATTTTACTTAATTAGCAATTCAAAATTGATTCAAAAGGGATCAGTTTCAAAAAATTCTAGGTTATTAAGATTAAATCGTAGCTTTCAATATCCAAAACCGATTCAAAATTTATCGTACTCGAACACGAGTTAGAGGAATTGTATTCAAAAAAAGAATTCATTCATAGCCTATCATTTAGGCTGAAAAGAAATACACATCGGTTTGTCTATCGTTAAGGAGGTCCTAGGTGTATGAGTCAACTCACCCGATTGTCCATCGATTTTAAAAACAGACAAATTGCTTGAATGAACATTGGCTGCCAAAATCCAATTGCCATCAGGACTGATATTAATATTTCTCGGCCAAGCTCCCCGTACAGGTTCCACTTCAATTGGAGTTAAACTCCCTGTTTTTAAATCCAACTGAAAAGCAGAAATACTGTCATGGCCACGATTTGAGCTGTATAAATACCTGCCATTAGGATGAACCAAGATCTCAGCCGCACTATTGAAAGACTCTTTTCCTTGAATTTCTTTTCTCAATGTCTCAGTAACAGATATTAGCTGAGCATTTCCACTCTCCAAATCAAAATGATACAAACAGATATTCATACCAAGCTCATTCAGTAAATAGATTTTATTGCCTTGTTTAGAAAATTTCATGTGCCTCGGCCCGGAACCAGGCAAACTTTCGATCTCTCCAAAAGCCTCTATTTTTAGATCTTTTTCATTTACTTTATAAACATGAATTTTATCCGATCCAAGATCTGGAACCAGAGCATAACGACCATCCTTTGAAAACGTGCAATAATGAGGATGATTTTTGGTTTGTCTTGACTGATGAATACGCGACGGATTTTCATGCTTTAAAACAGATGAAGTTAAAAGATGGCCTTTTACATCAAGGGTATAAAGAGCCACAGACCCTCCCCTATATTGAGCAGTCATAAGTAGCGTTCCAGATGGATTCACTGCCAAATGGGCCGATTTTCCATCGGGACTTCTGAATCTTGTAAATTCTTGAACAGAACCGTTCTTCTCGACTTTAAATCCGACTACATATTCGACTTTCGATTGACTGCCGACCGCATAAAAAATCGAATCACTCGGGTGCCAAGCGATAAAACTAGCCTTTTCTAAGCCTGAAATGGATCTTAAGTTTTTGATCGTTCCATTATTTAAATGAAAGTCTGCTTTATAAATACCATTTTCTGATCCTCCAGATGCAATATAAATGACTTCTGTCGAAGCAAGAAGATTCAGGTGATTAAGAATAAGAAAATAAAAAAGAAATTGTTTCATCTCTGATTTTACTTTTAAGAATTCATTAGAAATATCAAATTTTTTCAAAGTATTGGATTGAAAACTTTTAAAGAATTTAGGTTACGGGGGATTAGAGAGCTATACTATTAAAGGGTGAATTTTCTGGGATTTCAAGATCAATAAAGTCAAAAGAACGAACCTCATTTTTCTCGAGTCCGCTTTGGTATTTTAATAACATAGATCTTTTAATTTCATTAGGGTAGTTATAGCTCTATGAATACAAATCTCTTTAAAAAGTATGGATAAGGATAGTAAAATAGGGGTGTGTGCACTTTGTAAGCGAGAAACAAATCTTACTTTTCACCATTTAATTCCCCGAAAGCTTCATAAAAGGCCCTTTTTTAAAAGAACTTATTCTAAAGAGTCCCTCAGAAAAGGAATCGATATTTGTCCACTTTGCCACTCTGGTATTCATCGCATTCATGATGAAGCTTATTTAGGCAAAAACCTGTATACTTTGGAACTCTTGCAAAAGGATCCATCTACCCTCAAACATTATACATGGGTGGCAAAACAAAAATTGAAGCATTGAGAGTTTCAACAAAATTTGAAGCTCTTTGTCCATTTACAATAAGAAGCCTAAAACCCCCTGTTAATATTTTGTTAATAACTTCCTAAGCTATTTTCTTAGAGGAGCATAAGATAGCAATAAAAGTAGCTCTTATTCATATCTACTTGACCGAAAATCAAAGTAACATAAGTTGCTAACTCTTACTTTAAAAAAGAATTATGTCATTATTAGTGCAAAATATAATTAAATCCATCTTGGGCTCAAAGTTTTTCTGCCCACTCCTAATGGTGTTTATGTTTTGCAATTTATCTTTGGAAGCTTCTCCCATTGCGATCTGGCCGTTCACTAAAGAACAAGCCACTGAGGCCGGACTGGATCCTCATTTTGTTTACTCCATAGCATTTGCTGAGAGCACACTGGACCCGTTCGCCGATTCTGGTAAAGCAAGAGGTGTCATGCAGTTAAAAAAAATTGCTTGGAATACAGTCACTGATATTCCCTATGCCTATGCTTGGGATTGGCAGACTAATATAAAAGTAGGGATCGCATACCTAAACTTTTGCAAACAAATTCTCATCAAAGAAAAAAGATTCAGTTATCCGCTTCTCGCAGCATCCTATAGGTATGGTCCCACTCACTTAAAAAAAATCAATTACGATATTCGTAAAATCGATAAGCCTAGCAATAAAATTTACCAGCAACTCCTAGCTGGAAAAATACGTTCTATCAAAGGTGTGGTATACCCAAGATTTTATTCTGCCAATTGGAATTAGTTTTGAACCATTCGGAACAATAGAAGATGGGATGCTCAAAGATTAGATTTATCAAATTCCCAATGAGTAATTAGTATTCTTCAGGCATCCAACGATATAAAACCAATTGCGATTTCCTAGTTTTTAATATTCAAGGATAGATCCCTGATATCCATCCGAGTTGGATAGACACCCTCTATGTCTAGGAATGAAATTCGATATTTTGAAACAATTGTTGAATCTTATGGACATCCTTAACTCCTGAATTGGATTCGACACCGCTATTTACATCTAGAAAATTTGCATCGGTTTGAGCGATTGCATTTTTGATATTTTCAGGGCTCAATCCTCCTGCCAAAATCCATTCTTTATTTGGATCTATTTGCTGAAATTCTTTAAAGCGACTCCAGGATCCAGTAGTTCCTGTTCCTCCGTAAGCATCCTTATTGTAACTATCAATTACAAATCGATCTGCAATTGAAAGCAATTCAAGTGGGAAACTTTGATTGGGTGCGATTTTGGGAGCCAACCACAACTGATCTTTGCCCACTAATTCGCTCCATTGATAAGCCAAATCCAAATCCTCTAATGGGTTCAAGTGCAACTGATAATAATCAAGAGAGAGATCTAGGATGGATTTCAAATCTTCAACACTGGGTCGAACAGTCACCGCGACTCTTGTTCCTTCAGGAAGAGAACCAAAAATATCTTCTACTTTGTCAGAGTCCACATTTCTTGGCGAATCTGGATACAGAATACAACCGACATAGTTTACTCCTAACTCAAGCGCTAATTCTGCGACCGCTCTTTCTTTAATACCACAAATCTTTAATTTGATACTCATCAGAGAAAAACTCTAGCAAATCTAGTAAAAATAAGAGAAAAGCAAAAAATCATTGGCACTGAATCCATTTGTAAAATTTAACTGAATTTTTTCCGAATTTATTCTAGATCACTAAAACGAAAACACCCAAGAATTTGAATAAGATTGTCTCATTGACTCTTGAGTGGATCGTAGAATATTTATCCAAACCTAGGCATTTACCCCACCGAAGCAAGGAGTCTATTAAAAGTAGGACTAGGTCTCATAGCCTCCTCGGCTTTTGCAGGATCCGGACGGAAATAACCGCCAATATCCATCGCATTTCCTTGAACCGCATTGAGCTCGTCCACAATTTTGGCCTCATTCTCAGAAAGAGAATTTGCAAGACCTTGAAACTGAGCTTTCATTGCTTCATCCTCAGACTGCAAAGCGAGAGCCTCAGCCCAATACAGAGAAAGGTAGAAATGGCTTCCTCGATTGTCCAACTCACCCACTTTTCTTGAAGGCGACTTATTGGCATCTAAAAACTTCCCATTTGCAGCATTCAATGCTTTAGCAAGAACCAAAGCCCTCTTATTCCCTGTTTTCTCACCTAAATCCTCAAGAGAAACGGCCAATGCTAAGAATTCCCCTAGTGAATCCCAACGTAGATGGTTCTCTTTTTCGAACTGCTGAACATGCTTAGGAGCAGATCCACCGGCACCTGTTTCAAACAATCCACCTCCTGCAAGTAGAGGTACAATCGACAACATTTTTGCGCTTGTTCCAAGCTCTAAAATTGGGAATAAATCCGTCAAATAATCCCGCAAAACATTTCCTGTAACAGAAATCGTGTCTTCACCCAATTTCATTCGCTCCATAGAGTATTGGCAAGCCTCCCGAGGAGGTTTTATCAAAATTTCTAATCCATCGGTGTCATGCTGAGGCAAATATTCCTCTATTTTGCGAATTAGATTTGCATCGTGGGCTCTTTCCTTATTCAGCCAAAATACAGAGGGGTTACCAGTAGCTCTTGACCGAACGACAGCCAGTTTCACCCAGTCCTGTATAGGCGCATCCTTTGTTTGGCACATTCGAAAGATGTCTCCAAGCTCCACCTTGTGCTCCATAAGAACCGAACCCTCCTGATTTAGCACTTGGATTTTACCAGAACCGGGAGCTTGAAAAGTCTTGTCATGAGATCCATACTCTTCAGCTTTCTGAGCCATCAACCCAACATTAGAGACATTGCCCATTGTGGTGACATCAAAGGCTCCATTTTTTTTACAAAACTCAACCGTTTGGTTGTAAATCCCTGCATAACATCGATCAGGAATTACGAACTTTGTATCTTTTTGTTTTCCGTCAGGTCCCCACATTTGTCCCGAAGCTCTGATTGCCGCGGGCATAGAAGCATCAATAATCACATCACTAGGGACATGAAGATTAGTAATTCCCTTATCAGAATCCACCATTGCAAGCTCAGGACTCTCACTGTAAACCGCCTCAATATCTGACCTTATTTCTGCGTTTTTTTCTGCGTCCAAGGATTCAATCTTAGTATAAACATCGCCAAGCCCATTGTTAGGATTCACTCCTAGTTTGGAAAATAATTCCGCATGTTTGTCAAATACAGCTTTAAAAAAAACTTTCACAGTCTCCCCAAAAATGATGGGATCGGAAACCTTCATCATAGTAGCTTTCATATGGAGAGAAAAAAGAACATCTTTCTCTTTGGCATCTTTTATTTCCTCACTAATAAATTCCGCCAACTTGAGACGACTCATCACCGTGGAGTCAATCACCTCTTTTGCTTGTAGAGGAGTGGAGGCCTTAAGAATCACTATAGACCCCTCTTCAGATACGAATTGAATTTTAGCATTCTCTTCTTTCTCAAGGATCACAGACTGTTCATTCGAAAAGAAATCTCCTCCGCTCATGTGAGCGACATGAGACTTTGATTCCTGACTCCAAGCACCCATGCTGTGGGGATTCTTTTTTGCATACTCTTTGACTGGACCCGCAACTCTCCGGTCCGAATTCCCTTCTCTCAAAACAGGGTTTACCGCACTACCTAAAACTTTTGCATAGCGGTTTTTAAAATCGACTTCCTGTTCCGTTTTAGGATCGGCAGGGTAATCTGGTAAGTTGTATCCTTTTGCTTGAAGCTCCTTGATGGCTGCTTCAAGTTGAGGAATAGAAGCACTGATATTTGGGAGTTTGATTATATTAGCATTCGGAGTCTTCGCAAGTTCACCGAGCTCAGCTAAATCATCAGAAATTTGTTGCTCTGGTTTCAATCGATCGGAGAAGTGAGAAATAATTCGACCCGACAATGAAATGTCTCGGGTTTCTACATCCACACCTGCTGCGGTGCTAAATGTTTTAATTATCGGGAGCAGAGAATAGGTAGCTAACATCGGAGCTTCATCAGTCTCTGTATAGATGATTTTAGAATTTTCTGACATATTAATTACTACCTATAAACAAAATCAGATCCATTTACGATGAATAAAATCTTTCCATGCAAAGATTTGATTTTTATACATACCATTGGAGATTCAAAAGAATTTCCTTTCGCAAAAATACATACAAATTGTCCAAATTCTCCTTTTATTTTTTTGTATTCTCAATTTTAATACTTAGAAGATGATCCCACTCAGAAAATTAGATTGTCACACCCACTTTGTTGGCGGAGGAACCTCTAATACAGGAAGCTGGTTTCGGCTAAGAACTCATTGGGATAAATTTCAAGCTAAAATGCTTCTAAAAAGCTGCGGAATTAAAAAAGAGTCCATGTATGGAGACCTAGACAATCTCTATATGAATCAATTGCTAAAATTTGTTCAAAAATCTCCGATCGATGCGATCGTTTTATTGGCTCAAGACATTGCGCACACTGAAAACGGAACACCGCTTCCAGAAAAATCAAAATTCTATGTTCCCAATAATATTGTTCTAGATCTAGCCAAAAAGCATAAAGAAATTATACCCGCCGTATCGATTCATCCTGCTAGGAAAGATGCCATGGAAGAACTTGAAACCTGTATTCAAGCGGGTGCTAAAATTCTAAAATTACTTCCAAATGTGATTGATGTTAATTGCAGTGATTGTAAATATCGTGAATTTTGGTTGCGAATGGCGGAATCTGGGATGATTCTCCTTTCACATACGGGCGGGGAAATGACTCTTCCTGTAATAAATAAATCCTACGCAAATCCACAAATTTTAGAGCTTCCGCTCAAGTGTGGAGTTCGATGTATAGCAGCTCACTGCGCCGGAGGCTCATTTCCAGGTGATAGAGATTACACACAAGACTTAATAAAGATGTTTGATCAATATCCAGGATTGTATGGAGATAATTCCGCTCTATGTAGCCTAAACCGAAATCGGGCCCTCAAAGAAATACTTCCTAAAAAAGTCCAATCGAGAATCATTCATGGCAGTGATTATCCAGTCCCAGTTTCTGGTCTAGGGCCCTTTCTTCGGGGGGTACTTCCGTGGAAAGCTTGGCAAAAATATAAATATTGTTCCAACCCTATTGAACGAGACTATAAATACAAAAAAGCCATGGGATTCTTAGAAGAAACATTCACTAGAATGGACCGCTTGTTAAAACAATAGAAAAAAAGAAGCAGGTCGATCAGAATCTAAACCCAGAAAATTTCAATCACTCTCTGTAAAGAGAGGTTGCTTCTATCAACAAATTGTTCTTCGTAGAGCCTTTTGCGATAAACCCATCAACCGTTACCACATCGAGACCTTTGAGCCCCTCCACTCCCTCGATACCACTTGGTATGGGAAAACCATCCGCATCCACGAAAGTGACTGAAGCACGACTCGATTTTAAGGTATCTGTATCTTCGCAACATCCATCCCAAGGGGTTTCACAATGATCCTCCTCAATTTCATTGCAAAAAAGAACCTCAATATCAGTTAATATAAAACCCGCAAAAGAGCTAAAAAAAGGGTGCCTTTTTCCTCCAATCTGTCCCCTTACAGTCGCAGAATCTCCCACTTTTAATAATTGGATGGCCTCCCTTACAGAAAGAGCCGTTTGGGGATAATTCTTCGAAACAAGACTAGACAACGAATCCAATTTGGTCATTTCTATCTCCACAGAATTTGAATCCGCACAAGCTAAAAGCAGTAAAGCCATAAAAGCAGTGCAAAAATTTTTACATAGGTTTTTACATGTTGTATATACATTCATTTTTAATTCCTTTGTTCGTAATAAAAAATTCTCAGGATCTTAAGGCCTTCGGTAAAGGGGCTTTTAGACATCTTAAAGCAGGAGGAATCGCTCCTAAAAATCCTAGAAGAACCCCAGTAGATAAACTGATTGTCACTACCTCTAGGTCTAGTCTTAAGTAAAAAGTTCCGACAGAAAAATTAACAGCCTGACCCTCTAAAACTAAAACAGCTAACATGGACGCAAGTAAAGTGCCAGAACAGGTAGCAAGAAGGCTCTCTTGTAAAATAGAAACGAATATCGCTCCTCTCGAATAACCAATAACTTGCAAAGTTGCGACCTCAGCAATCCTAGTTGCAAATGCCGCATAAAGCATATTGAAGCCTCCAAAAACAGCCCCTAACCCAATAAGTCCTGCAGTCATCCAAGCCATCGCTCGGATTGGTTTGTAAAATCCAGAAATTTGCTCGTAATAGACGGATTCTCGAATGGCAGTCAACTCAAGATCTAGCCTTTGTCTTGTAAATAAGTCTACCAGACCAAATCCACTCTTCTCTTCAAGCCGAACCACAACACAGGAAAGGGAATCCCTTTGTGTCAATGTCATCAAGTCATTTCGATCCATCCAAATTTCAGATTCTAAAACCGTCCCTGGAGCTTCAAAAATTCCAGAAATAGTAAAAGTCGCACCTTCAAAAACGATCTTTTTTCCAATGCCAATACTTGCTTTGGAAACACCCAGTGTTTGATTTGCAAGCACTCCTACTAAAACCTCTCCTGATTTGGGAGCATGTCCCTCTAAAATTCGAACCCCCTGATGAACTTGAAAAGCCGCTGCAGTCATACCACGCAAAAATACTTGATGAGAATTTAGAGCAGGGTCCATGATTTGCAGAGCCCCCATAAAATGAACTTCTCCCGAGACTGCAGATTGTCCCAAATCGACTTGAATCCCTCGAATGCCCGTGGACGCTAAAGACTCCACAAGAATATCCACCTCACTCCGCTCGATACTTTCCTCAGAACCTGAACTGAGCAAAAGAATATTTTTCTCTGAACCACTACTGCTTAATAAAGAATCCATTCCTTTATTGAATGCGCCAGCAGCAAAAACTAACAATACAACCACCGAGGCTCCTAGAATTTTTTGCAAGAATCGAGGCACATCCCGAACTAAATGTCGAGTAGCATAAGAAAATGGTAAAAGAGCACGCATCGCTTATTTAAGAGAATCAACGAGAGGACGATTCGACACAAGAATTGCCGGCCAAATAGACGCCCCTAGCCCTAGTATTAGAGTCACAATAAATCCCGAGATCAGAACACCCAAATCTGGTAGCAATGCCAAAGTTAAGCCTTCATTCCCAATCGTATATCTTTGTAAATGAAAAAACAAAGTAGCTCCTGAACTTCCCAATATCCCTCCAATTAAACCAAGAATCATTCCTTCAAAGAGCATGATAAAGGCAACCAAAATACGAGAAAAACCAACCGTTTGTAAAATTGCACCCTCCCGAATACGACCTCTTGCTGCTAAAAGAAGGCTATTTGCGATCAAACCAAATACTGCCATAACAGAACCCAATCCAATCCATCTAGTGAAATGAATCATCTCAATCATGTCTTTTGCCGTTTGAGCAAAAAAAGCCTTTTCAGAGTGGGTAGTAGTAGGAGCTGAGTCGGAAGCGAATCTGAGATCAATCGAAGCAGCAATCTTTTCTAATTGATCGATATTTTTAACCTTCACGTTGAATTGAGTAACCACCCCCAAGCCCAATGGGGTTGACTGCTGCAAAAAAGGCAAGGACACATAGGCTACATTATTATCTTGGGCCATAGGAGAACGAATCACACCTGCGATAGAAACTCGGACACCCGCCGCTTCAAATGTATCTCCAATCGACAAAGAACGCCTTTTTGCAAAATGCTCTCCCACGAGGGCCGCATCTCCTCGGGCCCTCCACAGATCTAGAGAGCCTTCTACAAAAGAAATCGCTGGATTGTATTGTATCAATTCTGCCTTTGGAACCCCTCGAAAAGTAATCACATCTAAGCTCGCACCACAATTATTGACGGCAATTAAAATAGGAATTGCAGCAGTCACTCCAGCAATTCCTTGGATTTCATTTAGATAGTGTTCAGGCAAACGAGAGGTCATAGGGCAAAAACGATTTTCGCGATAGACAATCAAAGTATTTTCTTCCGCTTTGTTCCCAATGACCGTTGATAATGAATTCTGCATAGTTTGAACTGCGGTAAAGAGAAAAATCCCTGCACCGATTCCAGCGATAGTTAAAACACTTCGAACTCGATGCCGAAGCACTTGTTTCATTGACAATCCAATCAGATGCCTAACTCTCATAATTTCAAAAAATCTTACAATTCGCTTGATTGAGGATTGGCCCGAGCCAACAATTTCCCCTTTTGTAAATGCAAAGTTCTAGAGGCTTCTTTCGCTGCTAAAGCATCGTGAGTGACCATAAGGATTGTTTTACCATGTTGGATTGCTAAATCTTTCAACAATTTCAAGATTTGAGAAGCAGACTCTCGATCCAAATCTCCTGTTGGTTCATCTGCTACCAATAAAGAGGGATTTCCTACGATTGCACGCGCAATAGCGACTCTTTGTTCTTGTCCTCCTGATAATTCAGATGAATTATGATCCGCACGATCTGAAAGACCTACAATCTCCAGAGCAGTATGCACTTTTTTTCTTCGCTCGTTCGAATTCAAACTCTTGTTTAATAAAAGAGGAAGTTCCACATTCTCATATGCAGTTAAAATAGGAATTAAATGATACATCTGAAAAATATAACCACAATTTTTTGCCCTCCAATCGGTCCTTAAGCTCCGAGAGAGATGGCTTAAATCTTTGCCGCATATCTTGAGAGTTCCAGAGCTTGGAGAATCGATGCCAGCGATCAAATTAAGCAGGGTAGTTTTACCGGACCCAGAGGGACCCATAAGTGCTAAAAATTCTCCTTTCTGGACATCTAAGTCCATAGACTCTAGGGGAGTAATCCTATGATTGCCCTTATGATAAGTTTTGGACAATTTTCTACACTGAATAAAACTTCTATTATTTTCTAAATTCATAGCAAACAACTCCCTAGTTATAGATAGGCCGAATTCGATCGCCTTCGCTGATATCTTCAAATGAGTCGATTAAAACTCGATCTCCTGGCTTCAAACCTTTCAAAACTCTGTAGTGTCCCTGCTCGACTTTTGGGACAATTTTAACTGTCTGTTTCTTGACAAAATTTCCAGAGGAGTCGACCCTCCAGACTAGGGTTTCATCTCCAGATTTAAGAACCGCCTCTTTTTTTACAAAAATCCCAATTCTTGCCTTTTTGTCGTAAAGATGATTCGGGTAAAGGTTCTCTATTTTCCCGAGAAACTCTCCTCGACATAACATCTCCGGTCTTAACTTCTCATCCGGCTCATAAATTCTTACCTTTACTTCCAATGTATTTCTTTGCAAGTCTGCTTCCCCTGATATTTGGGTAACACTCCCTTTGAAAGTCTTATTAGGAAACAAACGAATTCTCATCAAAACCGCCTGACCAAGGAACAATTGAGAAACTTCTTCTATAGGAATATCCATTCGAACCCGCAGAGCCTCTGGTTTAAAAATAAGAGCAATAGTAGAGGACTCAGGGTGGTCCATGTGCAACATCCGTTTCATTCCAGGTTCGGCATACAATCGCTGGATAATTCCTGAATCTGGACTTTTTATTTGAGTTCGATTTAGAGCCAATTGCATTCTGGCAACTTCTGTCTCCGCTTTCTCAACCCGACCCTGTTGTTGTCTTACGGATGCTAGTCTAGAATTTAATTGCACTTCAAGCTCTCTCCTCTCTGAATTTAGAGAAGAAATCAAGGTATCTTGCGTTTCCAATCTAAGCTGAGATTGAGCAATCTCACGACCTGGAACAATTTCAGGCCCAGCCTCTCTGTATCGAATCGCATCATCCAGCAACTCTTTTTTTCTAGATTTGGCTGTATCTAGGTTCATTTGCCAAGAATTAAGGCGAGCTCTCATTCCATCGACCGCTGACAACTGAACATCCAGAAATGCTTTTGTTTCTGCTAAATTCGCTTGAGCAGTCTCACAATCCAGTGTTGCATCCTCTCCCACCATTCTTGCAAGTAATTGGCCTTTTTCGACTCGATCCCCTTCTTGAACAAAAACCTCCTCAACAATTCCACCGTAAAGAGTGAATGCTCGTATAGGAAATGGATCGGCCTCCAACCATCCAGATGCTTGAAACAATACTTCTCCCTCATATAAATCCGAATTCTTAATTTTTATGATATCAGAATTTCCTAAATCTTGAGGCTCATTATTACTAGTAGTAGTGACTACCCTAAAGACCCTGACTTCTTTGCCAGTAATCATTTGGTCAGCAAATAGAACCCAAAGGATACCCACAAAGACAAAGACCAAAAAACTTGGAAGTATCGATGCCAATCGCGTATGGATCTTAATTCCTAATGGATTTGAATTTGGGTTTTTAGGTTCTTTTAATTTCTCGAAAAGTGTATTTAGCCTATTTTTCATAATGATTCGTATGGGATTGTCCACAAACTCAATGCCATAAGTTTGTGTAAATAAATAAGCAACTCTAGTAATTACTAGAGTTGCTCATATTTCAGAATCAAAAGGTCAAATTTGCCAAGACTGTATCCAAGCAGATAAAATAGAGCGCGGGGTTTGGGTAGAAAAGTTATATAATAACAGAGATTTCCTAGGATTTAAATAGAGAGATCGAACATTCAATTTATCATGCGAAAAGGGCCTTCGGGGTAATGCGAACGAAAGTGAATGGATGGAACAAAATTCTTGAACGATATCAGGGTTGGCAGACTCAACCTCGCAACTTATAGAAAGCTCTTTGCAAAGACAACCGGACCAATCTTGTTGAAGCTCAAAACGCTCTGAAAAGGACTGGGAACAAGGAGAAAAATTGGCAAATGCAGATAGAATATTCGTGTTTATAACGAATAAAATTGTAAAATAGATACACAACAATTTAGTCACTGTTAATTGGAGAATCCAAGAATCTAACTTATTCCAAAGCAGGATTGTGATAATTTTCAGTCAAACGTAGTCGGAACAATATGGGCGCTTGGAACATTAGCATACGAATTGAAATAAGCCCTAATTTTTAAAATAATAACACACATTCAAATAGATTTGCAAAAATCTTCTAAACGCGAAAGTCCTTTTTCAATGACTTCGTCAGAAGTTGCATAACTCAACCTCATATAGCCAGGGGCACCAAATCCCTCACCCGGAACGACCGCAACTTTTTGATCCTCTAACAATTGCTTGGCGAATTCATTACCATCCAAGCCAAAAGAACTCATATTAGGAAACAAATAGAAAGCCCCTTGAGCCCTAGCACAGGTAATTCCCTCAATAGAGTTCAATCCACCCAGTAACTTCATGCGTCGGCGATCAAAGTGTCCAAGCATCTCATGAATGGCTTCACTGGATTTTTCTGGCTGCTGCATAGCTGCCAAAGCTCCATACTGAGCAAAAGTTGTAGCGTTTGAACTCGTCTGACTTTGAATACTCGCAACAGCCTTTGCAATAGGACTCGGTGCAACCAAAGTTCCTAAACGCCATCCAGTCATAGAGAATGTTTTACTAAAACCAGAGACAGTGATGACATGATCTGCTGCTTCTTTAGAAAAAGAGGCTGGACTGACATGCTCAACGCCATCGTAGAGCAAATACTCATAGATCTCATCAGACATAATCAAGAGATCTCTCTTCAGAGCCAACTCAACAATTTTCTCAATTTCTTCCGGTTTATAAACAGCGCCCGTGGGATTGGACGGACTGTTTAAAATTAAAAGCTTTGTCTTATCAGTAATTGCAGCTTCTATTTGCTCAGGAGATACTTTGAAATCATCTTCTTGACCCGCAAAAATAGTGACTGGCTTCGCACCAGCCATCTTAACCATCTCAGGATAACTTACCCAATAAGGGGCTGGCACAATAACCTCATCCCCAGGACCTGTCACAGCAAGGATTGCCAAATAACAAGAATACTTTCCACCAGGACTTACAATTACCTGTGAGGGTTGAACGTCTGTTAGGCCGTTTTCTAATCGATACTTCTCAGCCAATGCCTCCCTCAAAGGCATAATCCCTGGGGCAGGCGCATACTTAGTATGACCATCATGCAGTGCTTGAATACAGGCTTCTTTTATGAATTCAGGAGTATCAAAGTCTGGTTCACCCGCTCCAAAACCACAGACATCTTCGCCTTTAGCTTTGAGTTCTTTTGCCTTGGAGTCCACCGCCAAAGTTGGAGACGGAGCAATGTTTGCCGCAATTGCTGAAAGTAGTGATTTATCTGACATATATTATGAAATTAAGGGTAATTTTTCCACAAGTCTAGCGATAATTCATAAAGTGTTCTTTTAATTAGCAGCAATCTATCTTATGAGCAGCCAAATCTATATAAAAATAACGATCTGGCTAGTAATACAAAATGAAGTAATCATTCGATCTATTCAATCGAAGCTTCATAATAGCAATTAAAGTGAAAATGTTTTACTGTGCGACTTTTGACGGTGAAAGCCGAGATCTTACAGAGCCTCTTCAACCCGCTCTCCAAAATTCATCCTTTATGGACAATTATTCCTATATAAAGGTGGACGCCGTTATCACAACAGCAAAAATCTATATCAGCTCGATAGGAATATATTTTGAATATAAACTATAATCTTTGTCTTTCGTCAGAATAGCAGTTTTCCATTCAATAGAACATGCACAAATTATAAAATCCGTTAAAGAGCCCTGAATCCCATTCTTGCGGCACAAGTTCAATAATTTAGCTGCAAGAATGTAGCTACTTGTTTCCACTTGTTTATCTGAAAATGCTTCCAGGCTTTTTGAAAACTTTTCAAATCTTTCTAACTCTCTTATTCCTGATAAAATCTCTAAACGAATCATTCCAATCATTTCAACTCTTCCATCTAGAATTAATTCTTTTAAAATAGCTACCTGTTTAGATTCTTTACCTTTAGGTTTCCTAAAGGCTTCTGACCATACGTCAGTGTCTACAATCACTTTCACTTTATCTTGCGCTGCTTTTTGTAATCAAAGTCGTCATCAAATTCGATTGTTCCAAAGAGATCTAATATTTTCGCTTGTTCTCGCTTCTGGACATATTCAGATAATGCAATGTTAACCGCTTCTTTTTTCGTTTTGATTCCTCCAAGACTCATAGCCTTTTTTAGAAGTTTCGGGTCTAATTCTATGTTGGTAGCCATGTGCAAACAATCGCACAAAGCAACCCATTTTTCAATTTATTTTTAGCTTTTATTAATCCTAAATAACTCAGTTGAGAGTAGAGAATATCGTCACTATTATGATTCGAAATGACTTACGAAATTCTGAAGTAGTAGCCTCTGGCTACATCGAAGATTTTCGTATGTTATTGCAGTTTTAAAATTGATGATAAATCAGCGAGTCAACTGAGGAATTTAGGTTAATGGGATCAAAAGTTTTTAGAACACTTCAAAGGTGGAGGTTCATGCACTGTTATGACCTTATGAAATTACTATCTAAAAACTTTTGCACTGATTAATGTTAGAAGGGGTATTCATTCTCTCCAGACTACAAACACAGTGAAACTTCTGAGCTGACTAATTCTTGCGAATAGGCATTCTCTCGAACACCGTATGTAGTGATGAAAGTAAGCATTACATTCTTACGTGTTTTTGTAATGCGTCGAAAACTTCCAACTTATTACGCAACTCCTTCGCATAAACCTTATCTATAACAAACTCGGTGTTAGAAAACTTGATTTCACACATATTAATGGTCTCATCTTCCTGATCAATGAGCAAGTCCACTTGGGCTCCGAACTCTTCAGGGTCTTTCGGCGCATATCTCCACCCACAACAATCAGTATCCACAGCAGCAACCCCTAGCTTTTCTTTAATCCAATCCATATGCTTAAAAACAGAAAAGCTCAAAGGCATAGCCACTCCAAGCACTCCATTGAGTCGAACTCTGTTTTTCTGCCAATAAGCCTCACCGCTCGCGAGGCTTCCATTTTGAGCAATCATCCATCGAAGATGAAACATCGAAAACTCATCTGCCAAATAATATAAAGCATCTTTCTTCTTTCGCTGAAAAGGTTGAGCCATTGCCACAAATCCGTACTGAATAAGTTCATCTAGAGTCTTAGTCAAGGTGCCCCCACTGGAATTGCCTAGCCGATGAATCAACTCATTCCTGGTAAACCCACATCGCTTAGTAGACAAGATCTCTACAATCTGCTCATGTAAATCTGCTTCATCAAAAAGAGCTTGGTATAAACGAGAAAACTCTTCTCGCAGCAATCCATCTTGAGCAAAGCAGATACTATCGATCGCCTGCGCAGCGGAATGCCCATCTTCAACCTCCTTCAAATAATGCGGAATCCCTCCTAAAGCCATATAAAGCTCAATCAATTGATAATTAGATAGCTTCACATGCCGTCTTATAAAATATTCTTGCACCTCAAAATAACTAAAAGGAGACAAAGCAATCTGCCTTGTTAATCGATTGTGTAACCCGCCTTTCGCTTGGATTAAATTCTTCTTCATCTAAGAAGCAGCAGACCCACACACAACCAGAACAATATCCTTTCGCCTGGAAGCAAAGCTATTCCAAAACTGTTCCAACGCCTTCAACATACCAGACCTGTGCGTATTCAGCCATGGTAATTCATCAAAAAACAAAACCTTCTTTGCTTTACTTCGCCTCTTCTCCAAAACACTTTCCAACATTTAAAAGCCACGAACCAATTTTTCGGCACTTCAATCGAGACAGATGTTCCCATCATTCGTTCCATCGAGCGTGCAAATAATGTCAACTGCTCCTGCGAAGATGCACCACAAGCACCCACTAATTCAAAAATAATCCGAGAACCATAAGCCTCCCTAATCAAAAAAGTCTTTCCAACCCTTCTACGTCCATAGACTCCAACAAACTCAGACTCTGCCGGTTGAATAGTTTTTTCAATAAGCACACTCTCTTTTCGTCTAGCTGCTTATAGTGAAATACCAAAAAACCTACACCCTATTACCAGCCAAATCGATACTTTTCCAAAGATTTTGGCTACTAATAACAAATATATTACCGGCCAAATCTACTAAAAATTAAGCCTTTTGGCTGTACATAAACCCATCCAAAAACATCTAACTCCCAACAAAATTGAGCTCACACGCAGTAAAAGCAAGTCAAACAGAGTTTAAATACTTTGCCTAACTCCGTCTTACTTTGCGTGAGCCTACATTAAAATCAGCGCTGCATATCCGCTTGAATACACTTGAGGACACCATAGGAATACTTCTCTTGAAAGTGATCAAATACAGGCTTCAAACCTTCGCTCTCTTTTAATAAATCTCGAACTGCTGCTAGTTCCGATTCGGGCAACTGTACCACACTTTCGAGTCTCAGTTTTCCTTGCTCAACAGCTTGAGCAAGATGAGACTCAACCGTTGTCATTACCAATTTTCGCCTTTTAGCGATCTCCTCTGCATTCAGCCCATCATTGAAGAGTGACAAGCTTTCACTCACCGTGCTACTCATTCCCTTTTTGATTCTATTTTTGGGTTCCCTTTTAGGATTAAAATCACCAGCTATGAGCTCAGGGACTTCCTCACTAGTCTCTAAGAACTCTGCGATGAGAGGAAGAACAACTTCGCCATATTTCTGAATTTTCGCAGCACCGAGTCCATGAATTTCAGAAAGGTCTTGATGCTGCTTTGGCTTTTTATCAATCAAGCTATAGATTGTTTTGTCACCAAATACAGTGAAAGCGGGGATATTTTGCTCTTTTGCAATCTCTTGTCGTTTACTTCTTAAAATTTCAAAGAGTTCCTGACCCGCTTCATTCATTACATAGGCGGATACGACTGATTTCTTTTTCTCAGCTCGCCCAGTCTTTTCCTTATAAACAGTCAACTCAACAGTCCGCTCACTTTTACAGACTTCATAGCCCGATTTTGAAATTTGCAAAGACCCATAGCTTGAATCCACCGTAATATGACCCAAACTAATAAGCTGACGATACAACCAAAGCCAATACTTCTTGCTTCTATCTTTGCCTATAGCATAGGTGCTCAGCGAATCATGACCCTGATCTTTAATTTTCTGAGATTGTGATCCCATCAAAATATCAGCCAAATGTCCTGCTCCATAAAACTGTTTTGTTCTATAAATATTACTCAGTGCCTTCTGCGCATCGATTGTTCCGTCGACTCGTTCAGGTGGATTGAGACAAGTATCGCAATTGCCACATGGTTTCTCTAAAGATTCATCAAAATAAGAAAGCAAAACTTTTCTCCTACACTCGATTGTTTCAGAATAGCCTATAAGGAAATTAAGTTTAGAGTGCTCCAGCTTCTTTTGCATATCCGAGGCAGAAGAATCCTCTATAAAACGCCTGAGCTGAACTGCATCTGAGATCGAATAAGTCATCCAAGCTTCAGCAGGCAGTCCATCACGTCCTGCGCGCCCGGTCTCTTGATAATAAGATTCCATAGATTTTGGTAAATCCATATGGGCCACAAAACGGACATCAGGTTTATCGATTCCCATACCAAAAGCAATCGTTGCCACCATGACAATGTTATCTTCTTGGAGAAACATCGTTTGATTCTTCGAGCGCAATTCACTGCTTAAACCTGCGTGGTAAACAGAAGAGCGAATCCCATTTTCAATTAAAGTATTTGAAATTTTCTCCGTTTTTTTGCGACTTAGACAATAAACGATGCCAGATTCTCCAGCATGTTCTTTGCGAATCCATTGAACTAATTGTGACTCTTCATCCTCCTTAGGAATAATTGTATAACGAATATTAGGTCGATCAAATCCTCCAATAAATGTGCTCCCTTCTTCCAAATGCAAGGAATGCAAAATGTCCTTACGAGTCATTTCATCTGCGGTTGCAGTCAATCCCATGAAAGGAATATCAGTAAACTTATCTCGAAGCTCGCCCAACTTTTGATACTCTGGCCTAAAATCATGCCCCCACTGCGAAACACAATGCACCTCATCCACAGCAAAGAGTGAGATATTGGCCCTTTGTAATAAACGAACAGTAGATTCAACAGACATCAACCGTTCTGGGGATAAATATAAAATATCCAAGTTCCCCGAGAGTAATGCATCTTCAGTCTCTTTAACTTCAAAAATATCCAACGAAGAGTTTATAAATGCAGCTCGCACTCCATTCCCCAGCAAAGAGGCCACTTGATCTTCCATCAAGGCAATCAAAGGACTGACAACCACACAAGTACCCTCCATCAAAAGGGCAGGAATTTGGTAACAAATGGATTTACCTCCACCTGTAGGCATAATTACCAAGGAATCCTTACCAGTTAAAGTGTTTTTGATAACAGCCTCTTGCTCTCCTCGAAAAGAGGAATAACCAAAAACTTGCTTCAATAAGCTATGAGGAGTTTTATTTGAACTCATATATTTTCCAAGAAATTTGCTACTTCCTTTGAATGGTGCTTCCACAATTGATGCTCCAAAACTCTCTTCCGAGCAAGGAGAATACGATCATTGCGAGTTGCGGAGTCGAGCGCAACCGCCTCCACTAACTTCTCTCGAAGGCTCTGCGCATTGTCTTCAAAATAAATGCTCATAAACTCCTTGTACTCCCCTTCGATTTCTCCGTGATTTGAACTAATGACATATCGCCCACTCGCCATATACTCTGTCAACTTGGATGGAAATACATAGCGAGCACCCATAGGATACATACGATGAGGGTTTACAACAAAGGTTGCCCGCTCGTACACTCCTAATAATTCTTCCTCTGTTTTCAAAAAACCTAAATATTCAATACGAGCATCTTCGGAAGCATTTTTACTAACCAAAGGCTCTTGCTCTCCTCGCCCTGTAATCAATAGTTGAGCCTTGGGGTTTTCCCAACCTCTAAAAGCTTCTAATAAAAGCGAAATTCCTCGAACCTCATTCAATGAACCAGTAAACAAGAAGATAGGATCACCCGAATTGGAGACAGGAAAATGACTCAACTTGATAGCGAAATCATCACTCGGCAAAATCCCGAAAATTTGTTTCGAGGGTTTCGTGTAATTCAGATCCCTAATTACATTCTGATTTAAAGGCAACAAACCATCCATTTGCTTCAATGACCAACATTGCAATCGGTAACTCAACCAACCAACAATTCCCCTCAAGGAAAAGGAACGAGGCTCCAAATCCGTTACTAAAGATACAATTTTCGCTCCAGAAAACTTCGCTGCTAATACAAAAAACGGAGCCAAGTGATGCGTCGGTCCAAGGTTGTACATCAATGCAATTGGCTGTGCACCCAAAGATTTCTGTTCGTTACTCCATTGCAGAAACTTCAAAAATCCATCTATGCCAATGGATAGCGTTTTAATCGGCTCAAAATTATTCCAACCCAAAAATTTAACAACAACTCCTCCACCTTCCTTCGAGGAATCACCATAAGTAACATCCTCTCGCTGAATGCTCTGAAAACCGGCATTTGGCCAACGCTTCACTGGCAATGTAGTCAAAAGACAATCCGGCCCATTCCCATTCTCAAGCAAGGCATCCAACAAACTACCCTGCGTTTGAATCGTAGCACTCTGGCTCAATTCATACTCCCAAAACATCTCACGAGGAAAAACGCTACCAATGAACAAAAATTGTAAATTCCCCTTTCGTACCTTCGTGCCTTCGTGTGAACCCTCTACTATCATGCAATCCATCCTCTTAATATTTTTATCAACAAATAAAATTTCACTGATTTAGCTCAATGGAGTAAACCTCACTTCCGGTTTCGGCATTAATCAGCCTTAGATAAAAGCGATTTTTAGAATTTTCATCACTTAAGTTTTCAGGTATCTTAAAATCAATTGTTCCAATCGCACTCTCAATTACTTGATTAAATATCGGTTCCATGGGCCTTCCTCCGTCGTAACCTGAAAAAGTATTATCGGCAAAAGGATCGTAATTCGAACTAAGATATGACTGAACAACTCCTAATTGTAGTTTCATCATTACGGGAGTTACCGGAAATTGCAATCGACTACCTTTTAAGGGGTTTAACTGGGTATCCGCTCTGTTATCCATAAAGAACTCAACAACATCCTGCACAACTTGCCATTCAACCTTATACTCAAGCGGTGCTACCTCAATTAAATCTCCAGCAATTAAGACAGGCCCCACTGGTTTTGGAATTTCCTCACTAGGATCTCTATCAATGGCATCCAAAGGAATTCTATTTTTTACATTATCGGCAAAAGGATCTGAAGCAGCCTTCCATAAAAATGGCGAGCCCGCAATCTCACGGTTACTCCATATATGGCTATTTATATTAAATTCTGGGTAAAGTAGTGCACTTACCAAGTAATGGATATTCAGCCCAACAAATCGGTTCTGAAATGTCTTTTGCAATACATCACTCAGCTGAATTTGAGTTATCTTATTATTAAAGCAGGCATGTATTAAATCTGAACCAAAAAGAGTGAGATCATAAGCTTTTTTCGTTCGCTTCAAATACAATTCCAACAATTCAGCAGATTTACCACTTGGTAATTCTCCCAGAAAAACGACTAGATAGCTATGCAGAAAGGATGTCACATACTTAGCATATTCAAAACTTGGCTGATTAAGTATCCGCTCTACATCTTCCTGAATGATCACGGGTAACTGCGCATTCATTCCCTGGTACTCCTGGAAAATATCATGATACACTTCCATCCAGTGATGTAGTGTTTGTGATGGAAAAAACTTCATATCCTTACGAAATAGTTCACTCATTCCGGCAAAATCAGAAAATGCGTTTCCATGTTCTGCTCTCATTAAATAGATACAAGCCAAGCGAGTATAACCATTTACTCTCCTCTCTTTTTCGATATCGCTCTCCAACATTTTTATTAAACCTTGCCGTGCATTTCTTGGCAATCCCTCTGCCCAATCTTTAAAATGATAGGCCATATGATACTTAGGCTTGGATGAGTGCATAAAAGCTACCTCAGTATTACGACTATGTTGGCTGAAGATGATCTCTCGCCCATTTAACCCTCTAGATCGCCACAATAAAGAAGGTTTCTGGAGTAAATTGTAATGTGCATCCTGCAACTGCTCTGTTTCTTCCTTAAGTAATTCAGAAACAACATTAAGATCCGCCACTGACCGAATCCAACCTGCACCCTCATCAAGCAAAGCTTTAACAAAATCGACCGCATTCTTCTGCCCAGCTTCTTGAATCATAAATTCACCCCAATTAGGCCAGAAAAATGGATCGCTCCAAAACCAGGGGAACGCATTCCAGCGATCATATAAAGTCTTTGCAGACCAAGCACTTCGAAAATGTGACGCTAAATTTGCTTGAGCATCATTCTGGATATAATCTTGAACAATAGATTTCCTATTGTCATAGGTAAAAACATCCAGTAAATGCTCCGTGTAAAAAGCATCAAGAGATTCCCAATCACTAGTCTCTCTTAGGTTTATCATTTCTTGCACGATCTTATCCGAAAGTTCTTGTTTTTTCTTTTCTCTCAATCTCCATTCTTCATCCTGCCCTCTAGGGTTCTTATTATTCTGCTTCTTCTCCTCCAATCCGAGCTTGATATAAACACTGGCTAAGCGCTCATTTTCAATACTGCTAACGCCGACCTCATGTAATATCTTTGCTGATAGAATCAATTGTTCTCGATTCCCACCCTCGCTCAAACCATAGTTCATTAACAAACAGTGTTTACCTAACCAGAGCATAGGGTGCTGTTCCGAAACACTATCAAGGTGTTTCACCATTGCTTCGCAGTTTTTCTCATCTCGATAAAGTAGTGCAAGATTATAGTGCAGTTCCTCATCATCATAGACACTTGCCAGTTCTTCGAGTCTCTCAATCCGACCTGTAAGATCCATTTTTAAACAATTATTGTAAAATGAAAAAAGACTCCTTCTTTTTGCAGAAGCTTGAGGCATTTTATTTGCCATGCTATCCCACTCTTCCATAAAAGCCTCATCCATTCCGACCTTTTGTAAATGCTTTCGCAAGTTTAACCATCTCACAATAAAATGCTGCTGAAAGGAAGTTGCGGATACCGGAAATTCTAACCAGCTATTATCAAATTGCCCAAAGGGAAAAACCAATTCCTCCAAACGAAATATTGACTCTTTCTCAAGTTGGGCAGGCTTTGAGATTATTTCGTAATTCCAAATAGAATGCATCCAGTCAGTGATCCATTTGGGTTTCACCCATACTTTATCTACTGAATCCCCATCAAGCTTCTTACTTTGGAAGAGAAAATCACGAAAGTTTACTCGAAATAATATCCCTCTCCCCATAAGCAACTTAGGGTCCCTTTGAATAATATCTCGGATGACCCGTCCCATTCCCTTGATGTTTTTTTTCTCTTCTAATATTCCAAATGAGTAGCCATAAAAAACCTCTCGAAACCAAGCTGGAGCCGATGCACCCTCTATCATTGTAGAATAAATCTTATAGAAGTAGGAACTATGCTCGTCAATAGCAGCAATAATCATTAGATAAAGATAAAGAATGGTAAAACTCGCATCTCGTTGAACTAGCTTCTCCACAGTTCGATGAAGCAAGTCGTAGATTTGGTAATCAAAATTTGCATCCATTGCACTTAACCAGCCTACAAGACAAAGATAGACCCAGTATAGATCTTCGGTTTTGATATCGTCATTCTTGATAAGATCCGAAACCGCCACTATCGTTTCATCATAAGCGCGCAATACACTAAAAGCGAAAAGGGCTTCTATGGCGAGTAACTCATTACGCTGCACGAAATCGTTTATTCGATCTGTAAATAGTGCCGATCGACCATCAGCAAACGCGAGCTTACCAATATCCACCCAAGCCGCGGCTCGAAACTCCAACCCTGATCGACTTTTCAATTGTTCTAAACTCGTATTTGTCCCTAATTGCAGTGCAGTCCTAACTCCATTAGATCTTGAGCCGCTTTCCGAGAAGGAGCTGCTTTCTATAATTTGATTCGTACTTTCTCCATGCAAGGCTTCAACTAAACGACTATCAGAACTCGCATACTCCAACAAATTGAAACCTTGCTTGATCTCTGCCATGCTTTCTAGTCCAATATCGCGCAAAAAATATTTATCTGCCGTCATCCGCTCCTCAAGCAATTCCCATACTTCCTCTTCAAATTCTACCCAAGAGAGCTCCTCCTCAGATCCACTAAGTCCCCAATTTATAGACCCAAATAGTAAGCAAAAAACGCAAACTAAAGACCAAGACCTACTCCTCTCAATCTCCCTTCGTATCTTCGTGCTTTCGTGTGAGCTATTTTCTATCATACCAGCTGTCTCTTTTTACCGTTCATGGATTCACAATCCAAGATCCATTTGATTCGGATTATTTAAATGAGTTTCCTTATTCAAAAAGCCCTCATCCTGTAGAAAATTTCCAGAATCTATCGCTTCGTTCGCCACTTGATCCACTGCTTCGTTCCCCTCATTTCCAGCATGGCCTTTTACCCATTCTACTGTAACATCATGCTTTTCTAGTAATGTATGCAGAATTTTCCATAAATCTACATTTTTTACTAATTTAGGCGATTTCCATTTCGGTCTCCACCCATGAGCAGCCCAACGTTTCAACCAACCTTCTGTTATAGCATTTTGAACATATTTACTATCCGTAAAAGCAGTAACAGCACAAGGCTCTTTCAACATTTCTAAACCCTTAATCATCGCCATCAGCTCCATTCGGTTATTGGTCGTTAGCTCATAAGCCTGAGCCACCATTTTTTGATGCCCTTGGTACTCTAAACGAGCTGCATAAGCGCCAATCCCCGGATTCCCCCGACATGCCCCATCTGTAAAAATTACTACTTGTTTCATTGTATTCAACCCTTATTTTCCATAAGTAATACTCTACCCTTTTTAGTTAAACAATACTTTTGGCTTGGACTTGTCGGAGTACTAGGAATGGTTTGTGATAGATACTTCAGATCTAATGCCGGCTGAAGATAGTTCTTCTTAAATGTAGCTCGATGCTTGAGCCCAAGCTTCTTCATCATAATTGAAGGAGCTAATGGCACTGCCTCCAATAAAAAAACTACCCTCAACACTGGGTCGCTTATCAACACTTCAGTCTCATCTTTATATATTTTTCTGAATAAAGTAATGACAAAACTGCCTCCTCTTTGCTCAAATAATGGTTCAAGAAGGCCTAGATCCTTGCAAAATTGAATAATCGTTTGGGTTCCTGAGCCTGCCCGTTCCATGTACCTTGCTAGGTTCAAGGATTCTGCGATCAAGGGATTTGTAGGGATCGAAGGATGGTACTCTCTTAACAATT
>CAJWYM010000048.1 GCA_913049555.1 uncultured Opitutia bacterium | reverse complement strand
CAGCGTTATTTAATATATTTTTCATAGCTTATTTGTAGTTTAATTACTTGTTTAGATAAAATTTTCAAACACCAAATTCTTGCAATTGGTATGCCAACTTTTCTACAAATAATTCTATGTATACAAATTAATCTATTAAGAAGTATGAATAACGTTCATACTTGGGATCGTAAAAATTAAAGATTGAGTCTTCTTTAAATGCTCATTTTTTAGACAAAGAAACCTATAAACCTTGAACATGCTTCACATTTTCAGTTCAAAACTTATACACTACTTAAATTGAATGAATTCTTGCAGGCATCTCCAGTAAACCTCTCCCCCTTTTTCAATCACATCATTGTGACTAGCATTGGGCAACCAAAGTTTCGATTTCATCCCTTGATATTGGTGGAACAAGACTTCTCCATGGCGAAACGGAACGGTCTTATCTTGCTTTCCATGAATTACTAAAAGAGGAGATTGAATCCTAGGAAGTTTTGCAAGATTATCAAAACAATCTCGATGTATCAATTTCACTCGAGTCATAACACGGTAAGTACTCAAAAAAGTTCCTTCAACAATTAAGCCTCCAAGATTGAATTCACTAGCAAGGTAAAATGCAGATCCTCCTCCAAGGGATCTTCCATAAACAAAAACCTCCTCAGAAGAAATGGTATAATTTTCTAAAAACCAAAGATATGTAGTCCTCGCAGATAGGTAGCAATTTTTCTCTGAACATTCTCCCTCGGTGAGACCGTAACCGGGATAATCAAATGCTAGAATTGTATAGCCTCTGGACTGAAACTCTAAAAAAAGAGGGTACAAATCCCCAATGTCTTCACCGTTCCCATGACAATAAAGCAAAAAACCTTTGGGGTTTTTTGCCTCTAAAGTAATAGACGCAACCCGAAGGCCGTGTTTCTTATTTTCGATAAAAAACAAATTTGGAAGATTTTCATAACTAGTAGGAGGTGCTGGGAAAATCATCTTATTCGCGAAAAAATGAGCAAACAAGAGCATACATATGTAGAAAAAAGTAATTATGGAGCCTAAAATCCCTAGACTCACAAAAAAGGAATTCATACAGTGGGCTCTTTGGTATCTATCAATTTTCTCAATCCTTCTTGGATCGAAACAATCGGAGAATATCCTAAATCTTTGTTCGCAGCCTCCATACTGTAGTAATGATCTTTAGCCAACTCAACAGCAATGAATCGAGTCATAGGAGGTTCTTTCTTAATTCTTAAAAATTTATAGACGTACTCTAAACAAGCACCGATTATGTAAGCATTTGATAGAGATATCGATTGGTTCAACTTAGCGATACTATGCAAGACTAATAATTCATCGATCCAATTCCATAAATTCACAGGCTCACCTTGAGAAATAAAATACGCCTTTCCACCTGAATGCCCATTTATAAGGGCCTCTAGAGCCAATAAATGTGCATGAACTACATTGTCAATATGAGTAATGTCTACCTTATTTTCCCCTTTTCCTACCCGTTTTAATCTACCTAATCGAGCTTGTTTTAAGATACGTGGAATGATATGGGGATCTCCATTCCCCCATATCAAATGGGGACGCAATGCTAGCACCCTGAAATCCTGACAATTGGCGGCCAAAACCTCTTGCTCTGCAATCGCTTTGGTTTTGGGATAGGAACAAAGCCAATCCTTACCATAGGGTAAAGATTCGTCTTCTCCTGAAAAAGACTGTCCATTAAAAACGACGCTCGGAGTGCTTGTATAAATTAATTTTTCGACAGAATGTTCTCGGCATGCCTGAATAACGTTCCTGGTTCCTTCAACATTTGTTTTATAATAAGAATCTTCACTTCCCCAAATTCCAGCCTTAGCTGCTACATGAAAAACTGCACGGACCCCTTGAACAGCTTGAGAAACAGAGGAGTAATCGGACAATGAACCTTGAAAAACAGACACCCCTTTTTGTGCCAGGTCGATTTGTTCAGAACGAGCTAAACTAGAAACTTCATGACCTTGAACCAACAATTGATCTACCAATTTAGAACCTACAAAACCATTCCCTCCTGTAACTAAAATCTTCATCAATCGATTCAATCTACATTAATAAAAGACGCAAGATTAGGAATTCAAAGGGATTTGAATAATTAAGAAGTCCTATTGCTTTCCTCAAAAATAGAAAACTTTAAAACCAATTACTGATCCTCATCAGAGGACTCTGAGACCAAAAAGCCAAGAACTTCACTGGCAAATGCATCTCTAGATTCTTTTTCAATTTTCCGGTAAATAGTATGAACTTCACTGGAAGCATTGCCTTTTAAAACTGTAACACACAAGACTTTGGTGTTAGCACTTTGAGCAGGCGCTTTGATTAAAAATTCAATCCGTTTATTTCCGGTTGTTTGACCACTGTCTGTGGTTTTCTCACAAAATAAAACACGAGCTTGAGAACTTTTAAAATCAACAAGGATAAAAGTTTCAGGAGCTTGGGAGTAGAACTCTTTGTATTGATCTTTGTTGTTGTGATATTGATCCACGATGGTAGAGGCAAATTCTTTGGGGCTTATAAACAAACTCATGGTAGTAGCTGATGAATGACTTCGGGATTGATATTTCCCTGAACAGATAAAGGGCTGGAGTAATTAAATAACTGAACTAACCAAGTCGTATGCGATTCAATGGGGACCTTTTCCACTAGGTCTTGATCCTCTCTGGAGTTGGCTAATAATTTAAACCTAGAACGCAAGTCCATTTTGGCAGCACTGTTCTTTCCTAAAAGTTCGCTTATGAAATTAGAACCTCTTCTAATAACAGAGGGGGACAAAGCTTGTATGGTATCGCACTTTAAGATCTCATTGACAAATAGGCTAATATCAAATCGTCCAACGGTGACCGGTCGACTGTCATCTTCCCCTTTCAAACGTATTTTTTGTTTGTCAGGATCTTCAGTAAATACACGATCCTGATTAAACTCAGCATGCATGTCCTCTAAGAGAAGCTTTTTAATCTTTAAAAACTCATCATTCCAATTTGATTTGTCCTCTAGATTGCCTGAGATTTCCTCCGAATACCCTTTAATTTCGTCAATTCTACTTAATATAGTAAAAATTTCTTCAAGAATTTTGCCTTGGGTTTGCAAAAAGGTTTGAGCCTCTTGTATAGATTTTTCAATACCGTCTCTAGATCGAGCGGGCGATGATAAATCTGATGAATGAACGATTTTAGCAATCCGACTTTTACTAAATCCTCGCAATTGAGTTAAATCAAAATCAGGTTCTACGAATTTAGCTACCAAACCAACTCTTTCTTGAACAGAATCTAGTGCGGTTTTATTGCTACTTGACTGCAAAATTTTACCCATGCCTAATTTTTGTTTTCTTCAAACATATTCTTAGCTTTTGTGGGGGATACTTCCGAGTGAATCGAGATACTTTTGTGACCTAAACTGTTGCGAAGAAGAATTTCTTCATTCTCTTTGTCTAAATACAAGATTTGAAGTAATTTATTTTGTGCTTTTTTGATCAAAGCTTTTGTGTTTCCAAAGGGAGAAATCAACTCCACTTGAACACTTTTCAAACCCTCCAAAGACTGATCTAACATTGGAAGCAGTTTTTCTTTTTTTTGAAGAAACTCTTCTGAAGGCACCGATGCAGAACTTTTTAAAATTCTGTTTTCTTCAATTAAAACACTGTGAACTTCTACACATAAATCAAAGTGCTTCTGAACTACTTCATCGCTGTTCAAATCTCGTCTCCTAAACTTGGTATCGTGATCTTATTCAAATAGTTATCCGCTTGTCGAGACCAGTTGAGATTGTCTTTTCTCCAATTTGACATGTTGCGAATCAATGCCAAATTTTCGTTCGTCTCATACTCGTCTCCCTCCCATTCGGACCATTCTGATAAAATCTCGTACGCCTCAGATGCTTTCGGAAACATTCCTAATCTTTCATAACACAGACCAATTTGATAAAGGGTACCGGCCTGCCAAGTCACATCTTTGTCCACTTTGTACAATACTTTGTACAATTCAAGGGCGTTGAAAAAGTCACCACCAACGTAGAAAGTATTTGCTAACTGATTGCCCGTTTTTTTCTTCCAATAAGCCCAGGTTTCAGGATCACTGATTTCTTTAATTTGATTAAAATTTAAAAGCTCAATAACACTGACTAAAGCATCCTTAGGCTGATCCAACTCTTGATGAGAAATCGCAGTTAGATAATAAGATTCCGGTATCAAATCACTCTCTGGAAATGAAACGCTGTAATCTTTTAAAAGACTGATTACTTGAGGGTAACTTTGTTTCTTATACTTAGCATATGCAGAGCGATAAACGGCTATAGCTCTATGTTTGTCGTCCAGTGGAAGTCTCAACAAACGATCTAAGTACCGATCCGCTAACTCCAAGTAAGTTTCATTGTAGCCCTCAGGCTTTTTCAGAATCTCAGTATTTGAAAGTTCTAAGAAAGTTCCTGCTATCCCGAACTGGGCTTTTAAAGAATACTGCTGATATCTCATAGGATCTTGATCACTAGGTAAAGCAAGTGCAGCATTTATGACGTCATAATACGAGTTGATCGCACTGTTGTTGGCACCAAAGCTCCTGTAAAGCTCTGCTAATTTCAGATGAATACTCGGAGATCTTTCATTTTGGGGATAATCATTTACAAATCTTTCATAAACCGCAGCGGCTTGACCATTGCGTTGGTTGTCTCGATACAATTTTCCCATTTCCAGTAAAATTTGACGTTTTTTTTCATTTGGAAGGGCCCCAGTCAGCACTTTTAGGTAACTATTTTCAGCGTCTTGAACGTCTTTTTGAGCTGCTGCCAAGCGCGCATCAGCGATCGCTCGTTCCACATAATCCTCGTATTCACTGTTTTCGAGAATATGGTATTCATTTCCTCTAGATAAGTTGGTGATAAGAACTTCGTTCATTTCAGATTGAGAAACAAACTCTTTCCCTGGATCGGGGGTATCGCCATCTGACTTTTTGCTCTTTTCTGAAGGACTTGCAACAGGAACAGCAGCCTGAGGACTGTCTGCTTCTAGAAGATCTGAAATATTGAGATTGTCTGAAGAGTTGCTCAAGTCCAAAACATCCTGACCATTTGCCTCTAAATCTCTTAAAATGTCTTCTCCATCTTGAGGATTGATTTCGTTTACTAAATAGGAGGAAGACTGACGCGTCTGAGTGCTAGGAGTTGAAGCCTGTATGTTTCCACCGCCATAATTAGACTCGAACTTAGAAAATTCATCGTCAATTTTTGAGATCGTCTTCAATTGGATGCCAGGCAATCCCTGAGGGGTCGAAACATTTTGATCCTCACCCTGAATAGGAAGAACAAAAAAGGAACTGCTAATAAAATACAGAAAAGTCCATAATAAAATTAGAGACTTTCTGTCAATGGATGTAAAGGAACTCAAAATCATTATTCTTTAATATAGTTAGCATCGCTTTTCAAAACAGGCCTTGGAGCAAAGCCAGAATTGGGCACTTCAAAAATAGCACTTTTACTGGAATCAGTCATTCCATTCAAACCCCTTCCAAATAATTCAACCAAATCATCTTTACTCAAATATTCTTTGGTTATGTCTGAACTCAAAAAGTTCTCTGTATTTGAAGACAGAGGAATATTAGACTTCTCAGCAGACTCTGAATTGGCAGCTGTAGGAATAGAGGTCATACCAGGGATACCAGAGAATTTTTCATTAGCCTTTTTTTCCCCAATGCCTCCATCTTCTTTTTGTAAAGAAATGCGGATCTCGTTATCGCTCATTTGCAAAGGAAAATCTTTCTCCCATTTGTAAGTAGACCAATTAAAGTCTTGCGGAAGGGCTCCCGTCAAAGAAACGGCTAAAGGTCTTCTGTGCTTTAAATATCCCTCATAGTTTTCAACCGTCCGAAAAGGAAATCTAAAAAAACTGGACTCTTGAGGTTTCGTCAAGGACGAAGCAAATGAAATAGAAATCGAGCTTGATAAAGTAAACAAAAACACAAATGCCAACGACATAGGACTCAACTTTGAGGATGTTTTAAAAGTATTCATGGGTTTAAAGTCGACAATTTGAAGGGATAATTAAGTAAATAAATCTTTTTATTAGAAAAAAGCAAACCTCAATATTTTGAACCCAGTTTTTATCCCACCGCTTAACCTTGGATTTCTCGATATACACATAAAAGATCTTCCATAGTATGAATATCGACTGGGTGAATCCTATCATCCTGAAAACGATGGGCTGTAATTTGAAATGGATCCCCATAATTTTCTAAGCATTTTGAAGTCTGGGTCCAAACCGCAAAAGGAACAGAAAGAGACTCTCCATGCTCCATTGCTAGATCAATACTTCGCTCAATTACAGAAATGGGACAAATCGGGAAATTGCAGTTGTAATTTACATGAAGATCGCAAGGATAATTTTCAATGATGTGCTTGTAGACAGGAACCGAAGCAATTTCATCCCCAGCTAACTCTTTAGGACGCATCAATACATCTGCTCCAAAATCTTTGGCAACTCTTGAGATCAATTCGCTTTCCGTAGACACAACCACCCGATTAATTCTCTGAACTTTTTGCAGTTTTTCAATGGCAAGACCAAGCAGTGGTTTACCTTGGATGGGCAAAAGGTTTTTGTAAGTAAGCCTTTTGCTACCAAGCCGAGCAATTACGGAACCAATAATTGACATGAATTATGAATTAAGATTTGAAAATTTCTAGGCACATGGACACACAAATATAACAAAAACTATTCGGAGACTTCCAAAAGAGTGTCCTCATTCCCTTCTCCAGGTAGCAGATTTTCAGAAGCTTTTAAATCCATTTGATCTAAAATTTCGATGCTGACTCTTTCAATCGAAATTCTGCAGGATTGGGAGGCTGGATAAATATCTTGAGCAGCCAAAAAATTAGTCAAACTTGGAGCCAATCGACCCATTTTTTCTTGTCTTTGAGCTAAATCCAATTTTTGAACGAAGTTACCAACCTGAAGTGCTAGGTCTGCTCGTGATTTATTCACCAATTTGTCATTAGGCTCAAGTTTTTTGGCATTCTCTAAAGTTTCCCAGGCTGCATAAGGATTTTTTTGGGCCACCATTTCAGCACTTTGGGCTAAAAGAAAATCGATCGTAGCAATTTTTTTAACAATTTCATCCAGTTCTTCCAATCGGTTTGTATCGGTTCCGATGCTCATGCCCAATTCGTTCCTTCGATCAAAGATGGCTCTGTAATCTTCTCTTTCTAAAAGCTCATCAAAATCATTGGTTCCTTTCACTGATTTGCTAAGCAAATCATTCGTATCCGATTGAAACTGTTCAATTTTTGGATTTGAGGGCCAAATTTCAATCGCCTGCTGCAAAGATTTCTTAACGTCTTCTAATTGTCCCATCTCGCGATATTGATAAGCGGCACTGATAGAATAATTACTCAAGTTCTTGGCACTCTTTATAGCGGAGTAAATCTGCCGAGAAGAAAAATCATCAGCCATTTCTTCAATTTCAGAGATGACTTCCTCTACACCTAGATAATCCTTAACGTCGAAAAGATCCTTTGCCTCCTTCATTTTACGATAAATTTCAAGCAACACCTGTTTTTTTTGATCATCAAATAAGTAGACGGAGGGAACATACTCACCAAGAAAAAACGTCTCCTGTAGTCGTTTAAGAGCGATAATCTTGTCGCCCATGGAATAAGCATTTTTGATTGATTTCATACTGTTGTTGGTATCGTTTAAAGCCTCTCTGGATACTTGAGCAATCATGTCAACCGTATAGGTCATATCGGTATTAGGAAAAAATTGAGCCAATTCATTGTGACCTATGTCCAACTTCTGGGAAGATCCTTTGAATATTTTACGATAAAATTGAGCACCGATGATCACATGCTCAAACCTCCTCTGCATAAAGAAGCCCAATATTTGGCTTTGGAATTGTAGTTTCGCTTGAATTGCAGTTTGAAGACCCTGCAAACCCAAGGCATTTATCTTAGTTTCAGTCATGACTAAATCTCGAACTCTAAAGGAAGACTCCGTCAACTTTCCTTTTTTCAAAGCATAATTTGGATCCATGGTAGGAATATCAGCTTTGGAAACAGAGTCCATTGCAACTTCTAATGCTCCCGTAGAGGAATTGACACTCGCAGATTTTGAATCACTGCTTGAATCCTCCTCTTTGGAATCATTTGTTGTAGTATCATTCACTACCTGTTCCTTATTTTCAGAGTTGGATTTGGATTCCAGTTTGACTGATTTTGCTCTGGTGCCCATGCTCGCCATTGAGCTTGTTGCACTGTCAATTCGGTTGATCACTACTTTTTCTTGCAACAACCGTTGTCTTTCTAATTCGTTTGCTTGGGACCGTATGTTCTTTTTTTCATCCCTAACTCTCCATGCATTGTGGATTTGGCTAGCAAGTATTAAAGCGTTGCCACCATCCGATTCAAATTCTGCTAACTCAAATAACTTCTCCCAAGTTTGTTGAAGGAGATCTTCACTTTCTGAATCATTGATCAATGAAAGTCCTTGCATAACATCGTTTAAAACATCTCGATAAAGAAATTCTTTACTCTCGTCAACTGGGGTGGATAAGTAGCGTTCAAAACGACTTTTAAAGATATAATTTTGATCAAGTGAGAAGGTTTTGCCTTTCCACTTGAAGGTTCCATTTTCTGGATCAATAGCGTCGCTGTTAGTATCAAATGCATTGTTTGAAAGATTCAACAAGCTCTCACTCTCCAGAAATTTAGTAGAAATTAGAGGAGCCGATGCGTTGGAATTGGAACCATTCAAATCTGAACCCGTTCCATTTCCAGCTAGATTGTTAGATCCGAGATTCTTATTTGAATCCAACAAATTTGAGGACTTTGAACTTTGACCCCATAAAGAAAATGACAAAAAAAGACTCAATAAGCCAAAAATTATAAAGCAATTCATATTAATATTTCTCCAATCTCTCAGCCTGAATCAAGCCATCGTTGTTTATATATACTGACATTTTGTAACGCTGATTGACGTGTAAATTTTGAGAGATCTCGTCCGGAATAAAAACACTCAATCGATTTCCACCGAACTCGGGCTCTACAGCAACCAATCGTCCTACACTCTGTTTGAATGCCAACTGAGCATTCACTTGGCACTCCAGTAGATATCGATTCCCGTAATAATTCAATGGAGATTCTCGATAGGAGTTGACCGGAAAAACCTCTAAATTTTCTCCTGATTCTCCCCTCATAATTAGATAAGCAACAATAATAGATACCAGTAAAAATGGAAAAATCAAAAAAAGTAAGGGGAGATTAGATTTGCTTTTCATAGATTGAAAAAACCAACTCATTTAAGTCGGCACGGTTTTTTTCAAGAAATTATTTATTAGGATCCATCCAAGAAAATTGAAAAGAAGTTTTAGACTATCTTAATAATTTAGATAGTAAAATAAAAAAGGAAGATCTCGAGTTCCTACTTCAATCTAAACCAAAAAAATAGATTCAAAACAAGAAATATGACAAGATCCATTTTATTGAAATGACTGAATATGATTTAAAAGAACCCTGCTTGTCATTATTTTAGTTTGCAGCATGTATACAAAAAAACGCTTGAGCTCCATTCAGGATTGCTCAAACGTTTTAATATTTACAATTTAAAAGGGATCTTTCCTATTGGCAGGCCTCACATTCCTCACCATTCCTCATCGCATCGATACTACAGGCATTCTTCTCCTCGACGGTATATTCTTTTTTCTCAGGAGTACGCTTCGTGTCTTTTCCTACAGAAATGGTTGCTTTTTCAATATTAGAGGCGCCCAAAGTTCTTAAATAATAAGTTGTTTTTAACCCTTGATGCCAAGCAGCTCTGTACATGTGCGAAAGTGTTTTAATACTAGGAGAACTTAAAAACAGATTGACTGACTGAGCCTGGTCAATCCACTTCTGTCGTCTAGCAGCTGCCTTGATAAAATATTCATAATCAATATTGAATGAAGTCGCATACTTCTTCTTTAAAGAATCAGGAATTCGAGCAATATCTTGTAATTCCCCATCAAAATACTTCAATTGACCAAGCATCTCGTCATCCCAAAGGTCTTCTTTTTTTAGATCTTTGACTAAGGACTGGTTTAAAATAATAAAGTCCCCAGAGAGATTGCTTCTTACGAACAGATTTTTATACAAAGGCTCGATGCATGGAGTCGTTCCGGTAATATTTGAAATTGTAGCGGTTGGAGCGATCGCGAGCACATTGCTGTTTCGCATCCCATGCTTTTTGATCTTCTCACGAATCAAAGTCCAATCCATTTTGCTGCTACGAGGAACATCAATTGGCAAACCTCTTTCTTCTGCAAGTAAATCTAAAGTATCTTGTGGCAAGATTCCACGATCCCATTTGGATCCTTTGTAGGAAGAATAAGTTCCTGACTCCGCTGCTAAATCGCTGGAGGCTTCATAAGCGTAATAGGCGATGGCCTCCATGAATTCATCATTGAACTCAACGGCCTCTTGCGAAGCGAATGGGAGGTTCTTTTTAAACAAAGCTGCTTGGACTCCCATAACACCGAGGCCAATAGGACGATGCCTTTGATTTGAATTTTTAGCCGCTTGGGTCGGGTAGAAATTAATATCTATCACATTGTCCAATGCCCGAACAGCAATTTGGATGGTTTCTTTTAGTTTAGCATGATCCAAATGACCCTCTTTAGTGAGATGGGAATCTAAAATAATAGATCCCAGATTGCAAACTGCGGTCTCATCCTCACTGGTATTTAAAGTAATTTCCGTGCACAAGTTAGAACTGTGAATAACCCCTACATGATCTTGAGGACTCCTAACATTGCAGGGATCTTTGAATGTGATCCAAGGATGACCAGTTTCAAAAAGCATAGTGAGAAGTTTCCTCCACAATTGGATTGCGGGAATTTTCTGTCCATAAATCTCACCATTCTCGTGCATTTTCTCAAACGCACAATATTTTTTCTCAAATTCTGATCCATAGACTTCATGCAAACCTTCCACTTCATTGCTACGGAACAAGGTCCAATCTTCTCGATTTTCCATTCGTTTCATGAACAAATCCGGGATCCAATTAGCCGTATTCATATCATGCGTCCTGCGTCGGTCGTCTCCAACATTTTTACGAAGCTCTAAAAAGTCTAAAATATCACTGTGCCAAGTTTCTAGATAAGCACATCCTGATCCCCTTCTTTTCCCGCCTTGGTTGACGGCAACCAACTGATCGTTGTGCAACTTGAGAAAAGGAATCACTCCCTGGCTCTCACCATTTGTGCCTTTAATATAACTTCCGGTTCCACGGACGGAGGTCCAACTCCCACCAAGTCCCCCAGCCCACTTAGATAAGAAAGCATTTTCTGCAATCCCACGATACATAATGGATTCAATATCATCGTCTACCTTGTATAAATAACAAGACGATAACTGAGAATGAAGGGTTCCTGAGTTAAAAAGCGTTGGAGTAGAAGAACAGAACCGGCGGCTTTTGTATAAATTATAAAGCTCTAAGATCTTATCTTCGGCATGAGTTTCCTCCCTGACAAACAATCCCATAGAAACACGCATCCAAAAAAGTTGAGGACACTCGATTCTGGAACCATTGGAACTAGAAGTTTTGTCTACAATCAAATACCGGTCATAGAGAGTTTGAATTCCTAAATAATCAAAGTCCAGATCTGCACTTGGATCTATTGCATCCGCAAGTTTTTCCAAATCATAATCCAAAAGCTTTTTGTCCAAACGCTCAATCTTAACCCCATACCGGATAAAGTCTTTGAATCCTTTCTTATGATAGGCTTTTAGCGATGAAACTCCATCACGGACTATATCCCATCCCAATACTTCCTCATAAATATAGGACAAAAGAATCCTACCAGCAAACTTTGCAAAATCTGCATCTTTTTCAAGCATCGATTTGGCATTCAGGATAATTGTCTTTTTTAGATCCTCCTGCTTCATTTCTGCAAAGAGCGATCTGCGAAGCTCTTGCTCAATATCTCTGGGATCCATAATAAGATCCAATCCAATCATAGCAAATTCGATCCTCTTCTTTAGGTCTTGCCCATCCCAAAAGAAAGTTTGTCCATCTTCACGAGTCAAAACGATCATGGAATCTTGCTTTGAATCGGAATGAGAACGTTCCAATTCCTCTATCCGCATCTCAGAGCGACGAGAACGGTACAAAATATAAGCTTCAGCTACCTTGAAGAATCCTTGGCGCATCAATTCCTCTTGAACCAAATCTTGGGCATCCTCAATATTCACAAAGGCTTGACCACTCTCAACCGCCTTTAAAGTAACTCCCTTGGCAACCTCTATGGCTGCCTCAGAATCCAAATGCATAGATAAAAATGCTTTGCGGACAGCAATTTCTATTTTATTTTCATTCCAAGGAACTACTTGTCCATTTCTGCGAATCAATCGAAGCGTTATCGCCTCTCTTCCATCAAGTCCCCCTGTCAAAGAAAGATTGTTGGAATGAACGATCGTAGGGTTGTTAAAAATTAAACTTCTTGCAACATCATGAGCATCCAAGTCGATCAGAGCCTTTTCAACAACTCGATAGACATCTTGATCCGTGAGGTACACGATGTCATCGGCAATGAATTGATCGGCCAAGCGGTTGCAGACGATCTGAGAAACCTCCGCGACAAAATCGCGATTTTTTTCGGTAAAGATATCACTTCTCTCTTTTTGCCTGGCTAATAGTAAATCTGTCAATGCACTGCCTATGAGATGGGCGACATCACTGGTCCCAAAGTCTCGCTCTGTGCCATCCTCAGACAAACGAATATTTTGAGGGATTGAAATATCAGAATCTAGACTGTCAGTCCAATTGAAGCGTGGCTTCTCAGTGGAAGATAAACCGGTCAATCTTTTAAGCTGGAGATCTTCGTCGAAAGTTATGTTAGTTGGGATCATTTAATTGGTTCTCAAAAGGGTTTTTAATTAGTGGGTAGAATTTGACTTAAAGATCGTCGTCATCGACGGATTCAAGAGAGGATGCTTTTTGATATTCAGTGACTCGTCCCTCAAAGAAATTTTGTTCTTTCTGAATATCCATCATTTCTGCCAACCACGGAAAGGGGTTTGAAGAATCCTCGTTTAAAGGAGCCAAACCAACACCTACCAAACGCCGATCTCCGATATAACTGATATATTGCTCGAACTCATCGGCACTTAAACCTAGAGCACTGACTGGCAAACAATCACGAATGAATGCTTTTTCAAGATCCGTTGCCTCTTTCATTGTAGCGCGTAGATCTTCCTTGAATTCAGGAGTCCAAATATCCGGGTTCTCCTCAATCATGTCCATAAGCAAATTGCGCAATAACTCGATGTGGTTGGACTCATCTCGGAGAGTGTATCTGAACATTTGTCCTATTCCTGGAAATTTGTTTTGACGATACAAAGACAAAATCATCCCAAACAAACCGTAAAATTGAGTTCCCTCCATGCACTGACCAAACAAAAAGACGTTTTTAGCAAGCTTTTGTTTGTTCTCGGTCAAGGTTAAGTCCACGTCTCTCCTGAGGGCTGCTGAATTGTTTACCACAAATTCTGTTTTCTTTTTAATGGTCTCAATATTCTCGAACATCGATTCTGCTTCATGCGGATTGATCCCTAGAGAACTAATCATATACACAAGGGAGTCTGCGTGAATATTTTCCTCTTGGGCATGCCTTCCAAGAACTAATTTTAATTCAGGGGCAGTAACTAGGGCTCGTATGACATGCAAAATATTGTCACCGACAATTCCCTCTGCAGCAGAAAAATAACCAATTCCCATTTTAATGATCCAACGATCAATATCTTCAATAGAACCATCTGAAGATCTCCAATGCTCACAATCTTTTTGCATAGGGATGTCTTCAGGCTCCCAGTGGTTGGCTTTCATGGTTTTATACAAATCGTAGGCCCAATGGTACTTTAAGGGGAGAATGTTAAAGAACATGGTGTCTCGACCATTTATAATTTTCTTGGCAGCAAATGCCTCCTCAGCCTTCGCTTGATCTAAAAAAAACTTGTGCCCACCGATTTCATATACTTTTTCCATTTGATCGTCCTTTTTCTTTTGATTTGCTTGTGATTGAATACTTTATTTTGAAAGATTTTGAAAATTTTGTAGAAGCAACCCCAACATATAGGGGTATATCATACAAACATACACTATATATTGTGGTACTTGATATTTATGTCAATTTTATGATGCAAAAAAAATATATACTTTTTTTGCTCATTGAATATTATAGGATAACAAAACCATTCAAAGTTTAGGTATTAAACTTGAAAATAAAAAGAGACCGCAATCTTTAGTTATAAAACTTATTTACAAAGTTATAAAATACTATTCATTAATGTTTTAAAAAAACTAATAACAAGAAATTCACATTCGCTGAATTCCATCCACATTGAGAGTCCATCGAGAAGCCAAGTGGGTGTGACAATCCAAGGGATTTTTGAAAAAGTTTTAATCAAAAAAAATCAATTGAAATCTGGCTGCGACTGAGATTGCTTAGAATTTACCCTCTAGGATGAGCTTGTTTGTGAGCTTGCTTGATTCTGGCAAATGAAACATGTGTATAAATCTGTGTTGTGGATAAACTTTCATGACCTAGCAAATCTTTTACGACTCTTAAATCAGCTCCCTCATCCAGTAAATGAGTGGCATAAGAGTGTCGAATTTTGTGAGGAGACAAATCCATCGGTAAAGAGGCCAGATTCAAATACTTTTTTAGGAGCAATTGGACTTGCCTAGCAGACATTCGATCTCCTTTTTCATTGATTAAAATTGGATCTTTTTCAGAAAAATTCGGCCTAAAATTTCGTGAAAAATTTTGCAACAACCCACAAACGTATGGTCCAATCGGACAGATTCTTTCTTTATTCCCTTTGCCTAAAACCCTGACAATTCCAGTAGAAAAATGAACATTGATAAAATTAAGAGCCACAAGTTCACTCACACGAAATCCACCAGAGTACAGCATTTCCATAAGCAAACGATCACGATTTGCCAAAAAAGGAGAACTTGAATCGTTCTTAAGCAATCGTTCTGGACCCTCTAACAAAAGAATCATTTGTTTTTTAGTTAGAAATTTAGGCAATGGTTTTTCTAACTTTGGCAATACAATTCCAAGAAGTGGATTGGATTTTAACCACTTTCGGGTAAGCGCATATTTATAAAATGTCCTCAATGCTGAGAAATGATTGTGAACGGTTCTTCTAGACCATTTGTTTTGAACCTCGATCAAATAAGAACGAACGTGAACGGTTTGAACCTCTTTCCAACTCCGATTGGCGGATGTGCTTTGATTCCATTCGAAAAAATCTAAAATTGCTTGTCTGTAATTCCTAATTGTATAGCTGGACAATCTGCGCTCTAACTCTAAATACTTTAAAAAGCTCTTTACACAATTCTGAACCAATTCCACACTCATAACTAAACCTTACATTAAATATAGAGCTGGAATCCATGCTTGCAAAGACAAACCAACAGATAGATCAAATTCTAGAGGAAACAGATTGGTTAAAAAAAAGAGCGTTTCACCAAAAAGCGATCTTTCCATGGACCCAAAAAGTACGAGCTAGGAGAAGATTCCACACGCACCACCCTATCGAAGACTTTTTATTGAATTATTACAATTTCCCTCTGTCCTATTTAGAGAAGTGGACACCGGGTCCTTTCACTGGTTTACAAGGAAAAGAAGCCAAGCAAATATTTCCTCAAAAATGGACTTCTCAAACCCCTGATAATTACTTTTATTTAGACCTCAACAAAATTAGAAAAAAAGAAATAAATCGCATTCGATGGATCCGAGAGCTCCTAGAGGCCGCACTTAAAAATCCTCCCATTTTTAATTGTTATGGCCTTCATGAGTGGGCAATGGTTTATAAAACCCAATCCGTTCGTCACCAAAAAACCCCTCTAAGAATGCCCCTAGAAGATTTGGCAAAAGTAGTTGAATCTCAAAAAATTTCCTGCTCCCATTACGATGCGTTTCGATTTTTTTCACAAAGAGCGATTCCTCTAAACACACTTTGTCCTAAACACGATGCCAGGGAAAAAAATGAACAAACCGCCTGCATACATTTTAATATGGATCTCTATAAATGGTCCTACAAAATATTTCCATGGATTTCTTCAGATTTCATTCAATCGGCTTTTAAATTGGCCAAAAAAGCTAGATCAATAGACATGCAAGCCAGTCCTTACAATCTCGAAGAATATGATTTAAAACCCATCAAAATAGAAACCCCCAAAGGTAAATTAGAATATATTGAAAAACAAAGATCGATTAGAACAGAAGGACTTACCCTTGCCAAGCAATTGATAAGCCACTGCAAGAAGTTAGAATCCCACAAGATGTAAATCTTCGATCGACTCTAGTTCTCAGTTTATTGATTTTAGAATTATACAATCAAAAATAAAACTACGATTCCTCAATTATTTTAAACTTAAATCGGCAATCTGATGCAGATATTTTATCTAATTTTTAAAAGCTTAGCTTGCCAAAAAGATGGAATCGTAATTTGATGGATCCATTAAATTAAGTCACATAATAATAAAAGATAGTATATGAAAGAATCAGATATCGGCCTCATTGGTTTGGCTGTGATGGGGCAAAATTTGGCCCTCAATATAGCAGACCATGGATTCCAAATCAGCGCATACAACAGAACGACCAGTAAAACGGATCAGTTTGTAGCAAACAACCCGGACACTCCAGGTGGATTGATTGGAACAAAATCTTTGGAAGAATTTGTGAAGTCGCTCGCAAAACCTCGTAAAATTATCATTTTGGTTCAAGCTGGAAAAGCTACCGACGCAGTTATCAACTCTTTGGTTCCTCTACTAGACAAAGAAGATATTATCATAGATGGAGGAAATGCTCGTTGGGATGACACAATAAGAAGAGAAATTGCGCTGACGGAACTTGGACTTCGTTTTATAGGCTCTGGAGTTTCTGGCGGTGAAGAAGGAGCTCGTTTTGGACCCTCACTTATGCCCGGTGGAAAAGAAGATGCTTGGAAGGAATTAGAGCCCATATGGAAAGCAATTGCAGCTAAAGTCGATCCTACAACAGGAAAACCTTTAGAGGGAGCAAAACCTGGAATACCAGTCGAAGGAGGAGTCCCTTGTACCTGCTACATAGGTCCTGATGGTGCGGGTCATTATGTGAAAATGGTCCACAATGGCATCGAATACGGAGACATGCAAATGATCTGTGAAGCCTATGACATTATGAGAAATGTTCTTGGGATGACTCCAGCGGAAATGAGTGAAGTTTTCACTGAATGGAATCATGGGTTGTTAGATTCCTTTTTAATCGAGATAACCGCAGATATTCTAAAACAAAACGATCCTGAAAGTGGAAAAGCTTTTGTAGATATTGTTTTAGACACTGCGGGACAGAAAGGAACAGGCAAATGGACTTCTGTAAATGCTCTAGATATGGGAGTTCCTGCACCTACAGTCGCCGAAGCTGTATTTGCTCGCTGCTTGAGCGCTGTTAAAGAAGAACGTGTTGCTGCATCGAAAATCTTAATAGGACCCTCTAAAAAGTTTGAAGGAAACAAAGAAGAATTCATACAAGCCATTCATGATGCGTTGTATTGCTCTAAGATATGCTCTTATGCCCAGGGCTTCCAACTTATGCGCGAAGCTCAAAATGAGTATGACTGGGATCTAAACTTTGGCGAAATCGCTCAAATTTTTAGAGGCGGGTGTATTATCAGAGCTGCATTCCTACAAAAAATCACCGAAGCTTATGCACAAGATGAAAATCTAGCGAATTTACTACTAGATCCATTTTTTAAAGAACAAGTTGAGAAAAGCCAGGACAACTGGCGTCGGGTTATTTCTACAGCAGTTGAATTTGGGGTTTCCATCCCTACATTTTCATCTGCTATGTCCTACTTTGACGGTTATAGAACTGCAAACCTTCCTCAAAATCTACTTCAAGCTCAGAGGGATTATTTTGGGGCTCATACTTATGAAAGAACGGACAAAGAGCGGGGAAATTTCTATCATTTGGATTGGCCTAAATCAGATCGGCCCCAATATGAAATGTAATGGAATTATTCATTGATAAATGTAAAAGGTGATTCCTATTAGGTTTCACCTTTTTTGTGCACGATATCAAGGATTTTAAATGACCCAGAAAACGTTTCGAGCTCTTGTAATTGAATCTAAAAATAAGCAACCCTGTGCCCAATTTAAGCAACTAAAAATTGCCGATCTACCCAATGAAGATATTCTTGTCAAAGTATCCTACTCTTCTTTAAATTATAAGGATGCTCTTACAATTACAGGAAAAGCCTCTATTTGCAAAAAAGTTCCCCTGATAGCCGGCATCGACCTTTCAGGAACCATTATTGAGAGTAAATCCTCGGATTATAAAGAAGGGGACAAGATTCTTGTCAATGGCTTTGGGCTTTCCGAAAAATTCAACGGTGGTTACAGTCAATATCAGAGAATCAACCCGAATTGGATTGTAAAAGTTCCTGTCTCTTTTAACGAGGAGGAAGTCATGGCAATAGGAACTGCTGGTTATACAGCAATGCTCTGCATCCAAGAAATACAGAAACACGGAATTAAACCAAACAAAGGTCCAATTTTAGTAACGGGTGCAACCGGTGGGGTTGGGTCTTTTGCTATAAAATTGTTACATAAACTAGATTTCAACGTATCTGCTGTTACAGGTAAAGTTGAGGAGTCTTCAAAATATCTTAAATCTATTGGAGCCGATGAAATTCTTGATCGCAAAGCATTCCATCGTCCCTCCAAAATTCTTGAGTCCGAAAATTGGTCTGGTGTAATAGACTGCACAGGAGGAAGCTTATTAGCCACAGCAATTTCTCAAACCCAACGAGAGGGAATTGTGACCGCTTGCGGTTTGGCTGCTGGTATGATCCTCAATACAACTGTAGCTCCATTTATTTTGAGGGGAGTTACACTTAGAGGCATAGATTCTGTTGAAGCACCTATTAGCAAACGAAAAAAAGCATGGGAAGAATTAAGCAGACTACTGACATCTAATGAGTTAAAAAGTATTTACAACACCTATCCGATGTCTCGGGTGAGGGAACTAGCGACTTCCCTTTTAGAGGGAAACAGAAACGGACGAGTTGTAATTGATGTAAACAGATAAATGATTCTATCCAATTTTCAATTTAGATTCTTACCCTTTTCACTGGAATGAAAAAGACTTTTCATTCGATCATGCAAGTTAGGCATTCAAGAGAAAACAGTAATTAGGTTTTGGGAGAATTAAAATCCTCAATCTATTCTTTCGAACTTTTTTCCAATCTATCCTTTAGGTTGTAAAAAAAAGGAGAAACGCGATTGTCAAAGTACCTATTTAGAGTCGCTAAAAATTCATGATCACTGCTCTTTACCATTGGAAAGGTTGGAAAAGAGCAGTCCTAATGTAAATTAAAAAACTCGTTATTGACTAAGAGCCAAATCTATATCTGCAATAATATCTTCAATCGACTCAATCCCAATGGATAAACGGATCAAATCCGGGGTAATTCCTCCAGCCCTTTGTTGCTTTTCATCTAATTGGGAATGAGTCGTGCTTGCTGGATGGATTGCTAAACTTTTAGCATCTCCCACATTGGCTAGATGACAGAATAATTTCAATCGATCAATAAAAGCTGCCCCTTGTTCAGATCCTCCTTTGATTCCAAAAACGACCATTCCACCAAAACCATTTTTAAGTTGGGAAACTGCATTCTGATGAGAGGGATCCTTCTCCAATCCTGGATAACGAACCCAAGAAACTTGATCATGATTCTCCAAGTGCTTGGCAACTTTGAGTGCATTCTCATTGTGCCGCTCCATTCTAAGAGACAAAGTTTCAATTCCTTGTAAAAAGAGCCATGCATTGTCTGGACTGATGCAAGAACCTAAATTCCGGAGCGGAACCAAACGCATACGCAATGCAAAACATAATGGAGTTAAATCTCCCAAATCCTTGGCATATCTCAAACCATGATAAGAGGAATCAGGCTCATTAAAGTTCTTAAATTTTTCATTGGACCAATCAAAATTACCTCCATCGATTGCAATCCCTCCGATTGCGGTTCCATGTCCACCGATCCATTTTGATAATGAGTGGATCACAACATTTGCACCGTGTTCGATTGGCTTAAAGATACAAGGAGGGGTTAAGGTGCTATCGATTACAAGTGGAAGACTGTGTTTTTTTGCAATCTTAGAAAGCATCCCTATATTCGCCATGTCCAAAACTGGATTGCCAATTACCTCCGCAAAGATGAGGCGTGTCTTCTCATGAATCGCAGATTCAATTTCTTCAGCGTTGTTGATATCAACAAACGTAGTTCGAATTCCATAATCAGGTAGAATCGAATCGAACATCGTATAAGTTCCGCCATATAGATTGTTGGCAGAAACGATCTCATCTCCCTGACGACAAATGTTTAATACACTGTAATGAATGGCTGCTGTTCCAGAAGACAAAGCCACGGAAGCAACTCCCCCCTCTAATGCTGCCATGCGGGTTTCTAAAACATTTTGAGTGGGGTTCATGAGGCGAGTGTAAATGTTCCCCAATTGTTTCAATGCAAATAAATCAGCCGCATGGTTTGTATCATCAAAATGATAAGCACTCGTCCTATGAACTGGAACAGAACTAGAATGTGTATCATCAGAGCGATAACCACCGTGTATTGCAAGAGTATCAAAATCCATAATTTTTTAGTTTGAAGTTATTAAGAAGAATTTAAATTCTTTTTTAATTTACCGATATTAAGATAGATAAAAAAAAGTAAAGATGCGAACCTATTTCAATTTGATGGAGAGAATCCACTCTAGACGGATTCCGAATCTATTCGTTTCAGCTTTTGAGTCTCTGAAAACTGGTCGATCCATTGCAAATCTAGTTGCTTAACTTTTTCTTTGAACCCCCTGCTATTTTTTTAATCGCACAAGATGCAGCATGAAAACCAAAGGTCCCAGTCACAAATGTGATGGCTCCAAATCCACTTTGACAATCGAGTTTCATAGGTTTGTCCGAAGATTTCTCAGAGCAAACGCCTCCAAAAGAATCTGGAAAAACAGGGAGCTCAGGTGAAAATACAGCATCAATTGAGAATCGACGCTTCAAATTGCGACTGAAATTGTACTCTTTTCTCAAATTTTTTCTCACTTTACTCAATAAGGAATCGCCGAAAGTTTTATTTAGATCTGCTATTTTTACTTCATCCGGAAAACGCTTTCCCCCTGCCCCTCCCACAGTCACCATTGGGATTTTTCTGTTTTTACAAGTTGCAATCAATAAACATTTTTCTTTCAAACTATCCATAGCATCCACCAAATAATCAAAGGGCTCCGTCAATAAATCCTCTATCGTTCTTTCTGAAAAAAAATAATTTTTAAGAAACACTTTGACTTCTGGATTGATTAAACGACAACGTTCTCCCATGGCATCAATTTTCTGTTTTCCGAAATTCCCATCCATTGCATGAAGCTGCCGATTGGTATTGCTCGAACAGATATCATCTAAATCAACAAGAGTAATAGCACCTACACCACTTCGCACTAAGGCCTCTACGGTCCAAGATCCAACCCCACCAATACCAACGACACAGACATGAGCATTCTTTAACTTATTAAACCCGTCCTGGCCGTACAATCGGGAAATTCCTCCGAATCGATTTTCTAAATCACTCATAATTATTAACTCGCTTAAAAGCCCCTGAGCTTTTGTCTTCCAAAATTCTTTGATAAATAATGTTCAAAGCAGGTGCTGGAGTCGTTCCACTAGATCTAAGGAGCGATATGTGATCCGCTTCAACCGTAATATGATCCTCTAAACCAACAAAATGGGTAGATTCTATAGAAACCACTCCATCCCCAAAGCCATTTACTAAACGAATAAAAGAATCATTCCATTGACTCACAGGCAAACTCAAATCACCTCCTGATTCTTTGAGCATCTTATTTACAGACCTATCAAAATATATGGAATCAAACGGTGCTGCTTTTCCTGCAATAGCAGTTACTGGAATACTAGAATTCCAACGGTAACTATTTAAATTCTCTATAAAAGAACTGTTCGGCAATAGATCCAAAGATGCAACGCCTGAACCATCCAAAAGAAAATCATATAAAGAAAACCTTCCTTTCAAGAAGCGTTGCCACTGCTCCCTTATTTCAGATATAGTTTGAAATCGAGCCCAGATACTTCCTTGATGGGGGGAACCGACCATAAAAACTCTCTGAAATTTGGGAAAAACTTCAAACTCTATCCAACTGGCTGATTTATAATTAGGGTTGTGTAAAGCATCCCGAACCAACAAACCTCCCATACTATGAGCCACCACCCAGAGCTGATCCACTCCGATCTCTTTTAACTCCTTTAAGGATTGGATGAATAGGTCTACAGATTTCCGAATAGCCTGATCATTCGGATAAATAAATTCACAAATATCCATGCGACTTGCATAGGGAAATGAGCTTATCAGATCGTCCCAAATATCCCCAGACTCATCCAATCCATGGACTAGTAAAAGAACCTTTTTACTTAATAATTGGGGTTTCTGTTTTTTGAGATCAGAGGTAACTTTAAAAACGCCAAATTCCTGTCTTTTCTTTTGGTAGGATACATCCAATGTCTTTTTAGCAAATGAGTCGAATTCTAGCCTCCAATTTCTCTCATAAGAAAGAATCTCCTCTTCAATCTGCACATCTTTGTCGAACAAGCAGAAAACTGCGACAACAATTGTTAACAAAAAAAGCAGTTGTAGGATTCTCAATCTCATACTTTTCGCGCACAGAGAAATCCTAAATGAGAAAACTAAGCAGCGTCTTTGTCAGTATCTTTAGTATGGATGACAGGTTCTGCCTCACCACGAACGACTTTGGCATTCACTTCAATGGAACGGACATCTTTTAAATCTGGTAGTTCGTACATGATATTCAGCATCAACTTCTCCAAAATTGATCGCAATGCTCGAGCTCCTGTCTTCATTAGAATGGCTCTTTTGGCAATCTCGCTGATAGCATCTTTTGTAAAACTTAAATCAGAGCCATCAGCTTTGAAAAGTTTACGATACTGCTTAATAATAGAATTCTTAGTATCGAGCATGATGTGTTCCAACTCTTCACTGGTCAATTCCTCAAGAACCGAGATGACAGGAAGTCGACCTATAAATTCAGGAATTAGACCAAACCTTAATAAATCTTCAGGTTGAATATTTTCATCCTTCATCAGAATAGCTGCTTCATCCTCCTCATCAATGGCATCAAAACCTAAAACATTAGCTCCGGCTCGTTGCTGAATAATTTTATCCATGCCAACAAATGCACCCCCACAAACGAACAAAATCTTGGCCGTATCTATTTGAACATACTCTTGATTCGGGTGCTTCCTTCCTCCTTGAGGGGGAACATTACAAATCGTTCCTTCTAAAATTTTGAGTAATCCTTGCTGAACCCCTTCACCAGATACATCTCTAGTAATAGAAACATTGTCCGTTTTGCGGCCAATTTTATCGATTTCATCCACATAGATAATCCCGCATTCGGCCGCTTCAACATTGTAATCCGCTGCTTGAAGAAGGCGTAAAACGATGTTCTCTACATCATCCCCTACATATCCCGCTTCTGTTAGAGTCGTTGCATCTGCAATCGCAAAAGGCACATCTAAAATTCGGGCCAAGGTCCGGGCCATATGAGTTTTTCCACTTCCAGTTGGACCGACTAATAAAATGTTACTTTTTTCAATTTCCACGTCCCGAAGCTCGTCATCCACTCCTGCTAATAGATTGGCATCCGTAGAAAGTTTTTTATCCAATTCTAGTCGCTTGTAGTGATTGTAGACTGCAACCGATAGTACTTTCTTGGCGTGCTCTTGACCAATAATGTGTTGATCTAGTAAGGATTTGATCGCATTGGGTCTGATCAAATTGACTTCAGGTTGTCCCTCAGTAGGTCCGGCATCATCAGCCTCTCCAAGTTCTCGATCTATAATTGTTTTGCAAACAGTTACGCAAGAATCACAGATAAAGACTCCAGCGGGTCCAGCGATCATCTTACGAACTTCATTTTGCGATTTACCACAAAATGAACAAAATGTCATTTTTGTTGATTTAGCCATTAAGATTAAGAGTTTATTTGGGATCAATCACTTTGTCCACAATCCCATACTTTTCCGCTTCTTCAGCGGTCATATAGTAATCGCGATCTGAGTCTTTTTCAATTTCTTCAAAAGTTTTACCTGTTTTTTCTGATAGAATTTGACTGATTGTTTTCTTCCATCTTAATATTTCTTTGGCTGCAATAGAAATATCTGAAGTTTGCCCCGTTGCTCCACCCGAGGGTTGGTGAATCATCACACGACTGTTTGGAAGTGCAAATCTTTTCCCTGGAGTTCCAGCGGATAAAAGTACAGTGCTCATACTGGCAACTAAACCAATCGCATAGGTAACCACATCACACTGAACAAAATTGATTGTATCGAAAATCGCCATGCCGTCTGTGACACTTCCTCCCGGCGAATTTATATACAAATGGATTTCTTTTTTAGGATCTTCCATTTGCAAAAACAACAATTGAGCAACTACTGAATTTGCAACAAAATCATCAATTGGGGTTCCAATAAAAATAATTCGATCTTTTAAAAGACGACTGTAAATATCCCAAGTTCTTTCAGTGCGTCCATCTTTTTCATGGACATATGGTAAAGGTAAATAGCTGCTCACGATTTGTTTTCTTAGTTGAAATTAAAAATTTATGCTTCAATGGCTTCTGGTTGAGCCGCCTCAATTACAGTTGCTTGCTCTATAATTAGATCCAATGCTTTCGATCTAATGATATCTCCACGGAGCTGCTCAACGCGATCTCTATCTTTGGATAATTCTTTGATCAACTTGTTGGGTTCCGTTTGATTCATGTACGCTTCCTGCATGATCGCGTTGTTGAAGTCTTCTTTTTCTGCTTGGACTTTATTTGCGAAGGCGACCTTGTCTAACATTAAAGTAAGTTTCAAGCGATCCTTGGCTACCTCCGTTGATTCAGCAATCAAAGTTTCTTTCTGTTCTTCCAAATCCTCCTGAGAAGCCCCTTGGCTCATTCTTCGCTCCATTGTCTCATGTAAATGAGCGTCTCTTTGATCTTCGATACCACTGAGTGGGAGTTCAAAATCCACAGATGCAGTAAAATCTTCACTGACTTTCTTCCGAATCTGCATCTTATTACTGTAGTCCCTCTGGCTTTTCATTTGTTCGCGAGTCTTAATTTTCAAGGCTTCTAAAGACTCCACCTCCAATGATTTAAAAAATTCATCATTCAACTCTGGAAGGACTTTGGCTCGAATCTCGGAAACCTCTAGAGAGTATAAGACCTCCATTTCCTGCAAAGCCTCCACTTCAAAATCTGAGGGGTAGTTCATAGAGACTTCTTTAGAATCTCCAGATTTCATGCCCACAATCGCTTCGGAGATTGCAGAGATTCTTCCATCTTCTGAACCAGCCTCTTCCCAAGAAGTTTCCTGACTTCCATAAATCGGTTTGTCAGCGACCCGATCCGAAACGAGCTCATCACCGATCTTGCCAGTATAAGAGCATTGAACATAGTCTCCCTTTTCAGCGGCTCTTTCCACAACTTGAAAATCTGCCCTTTGAGTTCTAAGATGCTCGATCGCTTGTTCCAATTCTTCGTCCGTAGGCTCAGATTCACTCTTTTCGTATGAGAATTCTGAAAAATTAGGAAGCTCAAATTCGGGAACCACATCGACTTCTAAAGAGATCTCGGCTCCCTCTAAAGGACTTACCTTTTCAATCTTTAGGTCTAAGAGACGATATAAATTCAAGCTTTTATCTTGTTGCAATTGCTCGTATGCCTTCGAAGTTACAACTCTCTCGAGTTCTTGAGTAATGTCTTTCGCATATTTCTTGCGCAACATTGCAACGGGTGCCTTTCCTTTTCGAAAGCCCGGAATGCTTGCTTTCGCTGTGAAAGAGGAAAGAACCTTCTTTTCTTCTTTGGCAACGTCCTCTACTTCAAAGGTAAACAATACCTTTTTTCTTGTCTCAGTGATGGTCTCTATCTCTTTATTCACGATGTTGTTTTCTAATGCTTTTTACTTCTAAAATTCTCTGTAACTATAGATAAAAGATCTAAAATACGCGATTTTAACGAAAAAACAACCGTAAAACACAGCCATTTCCAGATCGATCTTCAGCGATGAATGATTTGCAGCCCAACAAAAATCTTTACTTGGCCCAAAGATTGTATTTTAAAATACAAAAAATAGCACTGACCCCATCTTTCCAATTGATTTTTTTACCCTCCGCGTAGGTTCGACCGTAATATGAAATTCCAACCTCATAGATTCGAATTTCGGGAATCTGACTGATACGAGCTGTGATCTCAGGCTCAAAGCCAAAACGATTTTCTTTCAACTCAATCGGCTGGATTACATCCGATTTAAAAAGTTTATAACAAGTTTCCATATCTGTGAGGTTCAAGTTGGTAAACATATTGGATAAGAAAGTTAAGATTCCATTTCCAATTGAATGCCAGAAAAATAAGATACGGTGTGGATTCCCTCCTATAAATCGAGATCCATAGACCACATCCGCAAAGCCCTCGATAATTGGCTGCAAAAGCTTATTATATTCCCTAGGATCATATTCTAAATCGGCATCTTGAATAATTAGGTAATCCCCCCTTGCTTGTTTTATTCCAGTATGCAGAGCCGCTCCTTTACCCCGATTGATTTCATGTCGTAGTAATTGAATCTCCATTTCTGAATGCTCTTTGTATGCTTGAAGGACTGAATCCGTATTGTCTCTGGAACAATCATCGACAATCACCAATTCTTTTTGGATTCCACCTATCAACTCTACTTTAGAAATAGAATCAAGGATTCGGTGAATCGTTTTTGCCTCATTGAAAACAGGAATAACGATGGATAATTTTTGGCTCATAATAAAGGATGGGAGAAAGTTTCTTTTGTCTCGATCTAGGGTTTAGATTCTAAAGATTTTTGATGGCATCCCCCAGAACTTGACTGGAAATGTCTACGGGATCTCCAGCATGACAAGTAGAAATAAAACAGGTCTCAAAGGCGGAAGGGGCAATATAAACTCCGTTTTTAATTGAATACTGAAATACCTTTTTAAAAGAATCCACATCCGAACGGATCGCATGATCAAAATTCTCCACTGGATTCTCATTAAAAAAAATCGCAAACATAGATCCTACTTGAGGAACTTGTAGGGCTACTCCTTTTTCTGCTGCTGCTTGTAAAATGGAATTCTTTATTTTCCTACCCATACAATTCAAATCTTTGTAAGGATTGGTGGACTGAAGCATTTTTAAAGCAGCGATTCCAGCAGCCATAGCCAGAGGGTTTCCACTTAAGGTTCCAGCCTGATAGACAGGCCCCAAAGGAGCCAGATGGTCCATGATTTCTTTTCTACCACCAAAGGCACCAACAGGCAAGCCACCTCCAATGATTTTTCCAAGAGCAGTCATATCGGGGATAATATTAACATGCTCCTGAACTCCACCTAAACTGACCCTAAAACCAGTCATCACCTCATCAAATATAGAAACCGAACCATTTTCTTTACAGAGATCGACAGCAAGTTGTAAAAAATTGTTTTTAGGAAAAATCAACCCACAATTGGCGGGGTAAGGCTCCAAAATGACGGCAGCAATTTGATCGCCTTGATTGGCAAAAGTTTGCTTTAAGGATTCACTGTCGTTGTAGTTTAAAACAATCGTCTCGCGGGCAAATGAATCTGGAATTCCAGCAGAATCAGGATTCCCTAAAGTCAAGGCCCCAGATCCAGCTTTGACTAAAAGTGAATCCACATGACCATGGTAACAACCCGCAAATTTAATAATCTTATCGCGTCCAGTGTAACCACGAGCCAATCGAATTGAACTCATTGTGGCCTCTGTGCCACTGTTACACATACGAACTTTTTCAACAGATGGAACCAATTCACAAATCAACTCTGCCATTTCAACTTCATAAGGATTCGGAGTTCCAAAACTGGTTCCCTGCTCCAATGCTCTCGAAATTGCTTCTTTAATAACTGGCTGATTGTGTCCCAAAATAGCGGGTCCCCATGTGCATACATAATCAATCAATCGTTGGTCATCCGATGTATATAAATAAGCCCCATCCGCTCTTTTTGTAAAGAAAGGAGAGCCACCCACAGATCTAAAGGCTCGGACCGGAGAATTGACTCCACCAGGAATCGTTTTTTTTGCTTGCTCAAAAAGATCGTTTGAAATTTCCATTACCTTTATCTTTAAAGATTCTTGATCGTAGTGACAAGTTTATCACTCTCAACAAAGTGATTAAAAATCCATCGAACTGGTTTTACCTGGATAAGATGCGCCTCTGAATCAAAAAAACCAACAAAATCTCGGGAGGTTTTCAATTCCATCTCGAACTCTAAATTTGGAAATTCGGCCATTCTAAAAGCAATAGCAATATAAAGTTTACCCGCAGCACTGGCTCCATTGAAAACCGCTTTCAATTCGTTGATAGCATTTTCATTCTTAAGAATCACTTGAATCGCATAAAATTCATTGGGAATAATTCCCTGTTGGTTCCTGCTCACTCGAAACAAATCACTTCGAACTAATTGCTTCTTTGCAAACTGCAACACCTCTTCTGATGGAACAGCACCCACATTCATTAATAGCTGTCTTAGATGAATATTTTCTTTCCACTTAGTGATACGATCCAATGAATCTTCTTTTGGTTCTAATAAATTACCAACTTTAAGAATCGAAAGTTTTGGAGGATATCCAGAAAGTTCAAATTTAGCTCCTACAGAGGAACAGAGAAGGATTAAGTGATTTTTGATAGATTGGGGTCCGGCAGTCACCCGAACCCTTTTTTTGGCGAGTATTTCTGGTTGAAAATAAAATTGGACTGCCCTCTTTTCGTCTAGTTGATTGAAAAGAGTTCGCAAACAATTCTCAAGAGTATCGGATTCAATCAAACCAGGGACCAAATCCTGATCCAATCTTTGATAATATTCTTCTGCCTCAGAAATCCCGAACAGTGATGAGGAGAAAATATAAAAAATTGCAAATCTATGACAAATCATACTCATGTGAAGGGTTTTCCTTATCATTCTAAAAGAATAACTTTCATCCATAGAAATTTCAACCAATCTCATTCAAAGCAAAGGTTAGACTAATCTCAAAATTGAAAAAATACAAAAAAGATTTATATTTTACCAATCTTCAGTAATTTATAAATTCAAGCTTGAATCAATGTGTAAGAGAAACTTAATCCTTTTGGTACTCACTTTAAATTCTATTTTTGCAAAAAAACCGAATATTTTATTTATAGCTGTAGATGATCTGGTTCCTAACTTAGGCTGTTACAACGACTTTGTCTCGATCAGTCCAAATATAGACCATTTGGCTTCCATGGGAACTACATTTCTTCATGCCCAATGCCAGTGGCCTGTATGCGGTCCCTCTCGTGCCAGTATTATGAGCGGATTGAGGCCTGAAAGCAGTGGCGTAATGGACTTAAAAACAAAGTGGAGGGAAGCGAATCCAAAGATTGTGTCCTTGCCACAATACCTGAAAAAATTTGGTTATTTTACCACAGGAACGGGTAAAATCTATGATTACAGATGCGTTGAAAATAAGCATACCATGGATAAAGAATCATGGAGTGAAGCTTTTATTTTTATGCCTTCGAACCCCAGAACCGATGTAGCAAGGAAAGCTTCTAATGCTGCGAAAAGGCCCTACAAAAGCTTAGCCGTAAATAATTATGATGGGCCTTTGACTGATTTCCCTGATTATCGAATAGTTCAAAAAGGAATAAAACGTATGAAAGAACGTGCCGAATCCAAACAACCCTTTTTTTTAGCCGTAGGTTTTAAAAAACCACACCTACCCTTTTTATCTCCAACCAAATATTGGAACCTCTATAAAAGTGAAAGTTTTAAAATCCATCCTTATCAACAAAAATCCACTCATAATTCAGGGTTTGGATACTGGAAAATGAGTGAAATTCGCACTTACCAACCGATTCCG
>CAJWYM010000047.1 GCA_913049555.1 uncultured Opitutia bacterium | reverse complement strand
TTTTGTAATTACTTACAAATAGTCTATTACTAATGAAGAAATAGTCCATTTTACAATTCTTATTTTAGGGTATATTAGAGATCAAACATTAGAGAATACAATCGATACTATTCTCGATCTCAGTTACTAGGTTACAAATTGGTTCCTAAAACTTACTTAGTTTAATTATAATTATCAATCAGAATTCATTCCTAAAATTAATTATGAAGAATATTAATGTCTCGCTTCTCTTTTTTGCTTTAATAAGCACTTTGTTTTCCAATGAATTGGATTCCAAAAAGTACAATGTGGTTTTTATAGCCATCGATGATTTGAATGATTGGATTGGTCCACTAGGAGGAAATCCGCAAGCAAAGACTCCAAATTTTGATCAGTTTGCAAAAGAATCTATCACTTTTAACAAAGCTTATTGTCCATCAACCGTTTGTGGGCCTTCAAGATCTGCGATTTTGTTAGGAAAATATTGCTACAACACTGGTGTTTACGGGAATGAGACTAACTTGAAAGATGCTCCTCTGGCAAAAGATCTTGAAACTTTACCTGAATACTTCGGCAACCGGGGTTATCATACTTTAAGTTCTGGTAAGATCTTTCACAAACATCGCAAATCCGATGGAACGATGGATCATATGGCTTGGGCATTTCATGAACATGTTCCCGAAAATGCAAAAAAATGGGGACTCGAATGGGAAATTCTTCCAAAATTAGAAGGCGTGAAAGCTTACGGCGGCGATGTTAAGTGGGGAGCGACTCAAGGAAAACTCGAAGAAACCAAAGACTTTGTCACTATGGATTGGGGAGCGAAGCAACTAAACCGAGACTTCCAAGGAAAACCTTTCTTTATGGCTCTTGGAATTTCTCAACCTCATTTGCCATGGAATGTTCCTCAAGAGTTTTTTGATAGGTACTCCCTTGAAGATATTATTCTTCCAGAGATTAAAATGGATGATTATGAGGATATCCTCACAAAAGATGGCAAGCCCGTTTACGGCAAAGAGGATGCTAGCTTTACAATCTTGGAACACCACAAAATGCATCGAGATGCAACAAGAGCTTATTTAGCCAATGTTAGTTATGTGGATGCTTGTTTGGGCCATTTTTTAGATCAATTAAAGAAGAGCCCCTGTTATGAAAATACAATCGTCGTGATTTGGTCCGATCATGGATGGCATCTCGGCGAGAAGAAGAGATATGGAAAAGTTAATTTTTGGGAAGAGTCGGCAAGAATCCCATTTTTTATGAGAGTACCGAATCTTTCCCCAGAAGGAGTCCAGTCGGATGCTGTGGTAAATTTGGTAGACATGTATCCAACTCTATTGGATTTGTGTGGACTTCCTGAAAATCAAGAGAACGATGGTAGAAGTCTTGTGCCTGTTTTAAAAGATCCAAGCATTGAATGGAATGAACCTACAGTGATTACTTGGCAAAGAAACAACCATGGTATTACAGATGGAAAATTTAAGTATATTTATTATGGTAAATCGAATGGAGCCGAAGAATTTTATGATTTAAAAACGGATCCCTATGAGCATACCAATTTGGTCCGTAATCCTGAATTCTCTCAGTTGGTTGATCAGTATCGCAAATATTTGCCCAAGACAAATGTTCCCACTTCTCCTTTAAACAAAAATCACAAGGGTTACATCAAGCGGATGAAAGAACTTCAAGAGAAGAAAAAACAAAAATCTAAATCCTGAGATCAGAATTCAGACAAGTGATTTTTTCAGGAGTCCAAAACGCAAGGGGTCTATAGTATAGAGCTAATAGAGTTTCCCTAAAGTGATCCTCCTGAGAAAACCTTAGTCCAATTCTTTGCGAATTTTATTTTGTCCAATTCTGATTAAGCAGAGCTGGAACCCCTTTTTGTAGAACTTTCAAGATCGAGTGATCTAAATAGAAAAACGATCTCTGAGTTTATAAAAATTTTCTCAATTGACTTTAAAAAACCATCAAGATCCAGAGGCTCTTTTGATGAGACGAACTGGAAGTTTAATGCACTTATCGTCTATATTTTCATTCTTGATGAGTGCTTCCATCCTCTCTACCGCTTTCGAGGCCATTTCTTGAAGCGGTTCCTCAATCGTTGTCATCGGAGGGTTCAACATAGAGGATATTTTTTCATTTTCGCCGCCAATAATCGCAACTTGGTCTGGAACTTTAATATTCATAACGTAGCATAAAATGTGCATGGCTTCGATCGCTTCATAGCTGGATCCAGGAACATAAATGGCATCTGTTTCCATACGAACTAATGAATTGAGACCTGTATAGATGGGCTCATTGTTATGTCTGAGGTAAATTAGGTTTTCGTCTATTTCGATTTTGTTTTCCTTGATCGCAGCTCTAAAGCCTTTGAGTCTTTCATCATTGGAAGCGGCCTTGCTACTAAAGAAAGAGATTTTCTTTCTACCAGAATGGATGAAATGTTGGGCCGCAAGGTATCCTGATTGTTGATGGTCAGAATAGATAATATGTTTGTTTTCAGACAAATCAAATTGATCAAAATAAACCGTAGGAATTCGGTCAGCTACCTGATCTAAGTATTTACGAACCCCTTCTTTTTCGGAAATTACAATAATACCATCCATGAAAGAAATCGGAAGTTTCATTACTGTCTCTTCAGGCAATAGCAAATTCATCCCCTTTTTGGTGAGGGAAAAAGCGAGGTTTTGAATAAGCGTAGATTGGTAACCGTTGATGCGATCATTGAAGTCGCTTTCAGTAATAAGACCGATTTCTGGTCTACGGATAGTCGCTTGAGGTTTAAAGCCCATTTCTCTTGCTGCAATGAGAACTTTTTCTCGTGTGTCTGGCTTTACTCGATCCCTATTATTGATGACTCTACTTACAGTGCCTGGTGAAAAACCAGTGGCTTCTGCTAGATCATAAATACTCACACGACTGACTTTATTAGATTTTTTCTTTTTTCCTACAGATCCTGAAGACTTTTTAATTGTTTTGCGGTTCATAGCTTTTATTTCTACCAGAAAAGATCGTTGTAGTTTTATAAAATATTAAATAGTTTATTTCGTTGTACTTTTTTGTCAAGTAGTTGGATCGCATCAAAAAGAAAGCTGTAAATCTTTTTGTTATTCATTAGACGCTTTACAGAGCTCTTGGATTGAGCGTTTGACTCTGCTATTTTAGGATTCGAATTTCCACAGAATTGTTTAAGAACTGAATATTCGGATGCGTTTCTTTTTGAATGTAAGCGCGATGAAAGGAGATAGATCGCACAACTCTGTAATTTAAATTACGAGATGAAATCTCACTAAAACCACTTTTAAAGAATGCCTTGTCAAAATTTATAAGAAATTTGCCAACCTTTTCTTTTACATTTTTAAATCATTCTGTCCAAAACAAGTGCATGAGATTTCGCTATTCCTAATGCATCCTCAGGTTTAAAGAGAAAAATGAAACTTTTTTATTAGATTTATTTGAAGTTGAAATAGGAGTTATTAAAGCGTATCAAAAAATAATTTGACATATTTATAAAACAGTTTCATTGGTTTAGGACATGAGTTTGAAAAAAAATTTAAGTGAAACTGTTTTAAAAAAAATGTTCTACGGAGCAGATTACAATCCTGAGCAATGGAAACTAGATCCAGCTATCTTAGAGGAAGATTTCAAATTGATGAAAGAGGCTCGTTGCACCTCCATGTCATTGGGTATTTTTTCATGGACTTTATACGAGCCTTCAGAGGGAAAATTTGAGTTTGAATGGATGGATCGCTTGATGGATCAATTTGCTGATTCTGGAATGAAAGCTTTCTTAGCAACTCCTTCTGGGAGCAAACCTATGTGGATGTCTGAAAAGTATCCTGAAATTCGAAAAGTAGATCGTTCAGGGAAGTTAGAGCCTTCAGGAAGAAGACACAACCATTGTTTGTCTTCATCCGTTTATAAGGAAAAAGTGAGAATTATAAATGAAAAGTTGGCCCAGCGCTATGCAAAGCACCCGGCTTTAGCGCTTTGGCATTTGGGTAATGAACTTCAAGGTGAATGTTTTTGTTCGGGATGTTTGAACCGTTTTCACAATTGGTTGGAGGACAAGTATAAGAATTTAGATGCTTTAAATGAGGCTTGGTGGGCAAGATTTTGGAACCACACGATCACTGATTGGAAGCAAATTGATCCGAGAGACGAGACCATTGATTGTTTGGTCGTGGATTGGAAGCGATTTACGAATGATTTACACATTGAATTTCTTGAAAATGAGAGGATACCTCTTGACAGATACACTCCTGAAATTCCTTGCACCACTAACTACATGGGAACGCATCCTCAACTGAATTATGGAGAATGGTCTAAGGTTCTAGATGTGGTATCCAATGATACATATCCAGAGTATGACGGCTCTTCCAAGATGTGGGAGCACGCTGCGGAAGTTTCTATGATCTGTGATTTGATGCGCGGTTTGAATCAAGGGCAACCATGGATGCAAATGGAATGCTCCCCTTCTTTGGTCAACTGGAAACGTGTCAATAAATTGAAGAGACCTGGAGTCCATAAGATGGAAACAACTCAATACATTGCTCATGGAGCAGATACTTTGCATTACTTTCAATTTAGAAAAGGGAGGGGTGGATTTGAGAAATTTCATGGAGCCATTGTAGATCACGATTCAAGGACTGATACCCGAGTATTTAAAGAGGTTCAAGAGGTTGGGGAGCGATTGGAGGCTTTGGAGGAAGTGGTTGGATCTAAAATCGTTGGAAATAAAACAGCCCTTATCTATGATTGGGAAAGTCAGTGGGCAATCAATTCCTCCTGTGGCATCAAACAACCCAGTCTAAAAAAAGGGGTGAACATTGGGACGGATGCTTACAATGAAATCCAGTATGATCATTACAGAGGAGCATGGTCTGCAGGTCTTGGCATGGATCTACTATTAGCTCTTCCTGAAGGTTTGGGGGAGTTGTCGAATTATAATTTGATTCTTGCACCTGCTCTCTATTTATTGCGTGATTCTGTTTCAGAGCAATTGAAAGAGTTTGTTATGAATGGAGGAACTCTGGTTTTGTCTCACCGTAGTGGAGTTGTGAATGAACACAATCAAGTTCATCTAGGTGGGCTTCCCGGACTTGGTTTAAATGAAATAGCTGGAGTTAAGGTGGAAGAGATAGACGCATTGTTTGAACATGAAACGGTTCAAGTTCAAGGGAATTCAAAAACTTATTCCTTGAGAGAATCTCTAGGAAGATTGTATCCCATGGGAGCAGAAGTGATGTTCAAATATCTAGATGGACCTTTAAAGGATCAGCCTGCAGTTACAAGGAATTCACTTGGTCAAGGAGAGGTATGGATGTTAGCGGCGAATTTTGATAAAGAATTTTACCATGATTTTTATAATTCTCAAGTTGAAGCGAAAAGACTCAGCAGGTCGATCGATGTAAAGCTCCCATTGGGGGTTGCCTCTACTAAACGAGAGAAAGAAGGAGTTGCCTATCATTTTTTAATAAATTACACGGATCAAGTCCAAACGATTGAATTGCCAAAGGAAGATAGTTTTTCTAATTTGGAAACAGGAGAGATTCTCCAAAAAGTTCACCTAGATGCCTATGGATCTATCATATTAAAAACTTAAGATTTAGATCTTAATGAATACTGTGCTTCCCTTAAAAATTTTAGATCTAAAACAAGCTTGCGCGTTAACCTTTAGTTATTGATATTTTCGAATTCAGCATGTAATTGATATACGCAAAATGATCTCCCCCTTCTTTCGCTTTCTCTCCAGTAGGATTCCACTAAGCAACAACTTCTCCTTTAAATTCATTTGTATAGGTTTTTCTACTTTTAGTATTCGGTTCTTTAACGAGTCTCAGATGTAAAGTTTTTAGGTAGGGTCACATTTAGGGCGTTTGGAATTCTAGTTCTATAGAAAAGTGTCCCTATTTTTGAAACTAGTTTAGGCTGGCACTTTGTTTTTACTCATTTTTTCTGATTTATGGTAAATTTGTTTTACCTCAGTCTATGGATTTACATACTCTTTTAGATGAAGTATATATTTGTTACGGGCGGAGTAGTATCATCTTTGGGTAAAGGGCTGACTGCGGCAGCGCTCGGTTCTTTATTAGAAGCTCGAGGCTTGACTTGTAGACTTCAAAAATTCGATCCTTACTTGAATGTGGATCCTGGGACTATGAGCCCTTTTCAACACGGTGAAGTTTATGTTTTAAACGATGGTGCTGAGACTGATTTGGATCTCGGACATTACGAAAGATTTACCTCAGGAGAGTTGAGTCGTTACAATAACTTAACCTCGGGTCAGATCTATGAGTCCGTAATCCAAAAAGAGCGCAGAGGGGACTACTTGGGTAAAACAGTGCAGGTGATTCCTCATGTGACCAATGAGATAAAAAATAGGATTTATAAATCGGGTGAGGGGGTAGACATTTTGATCACCGAGATTGGTGGGACCATTGGGGATATTGAGGGGCTTCCATTTTTAGAGGCAATGCGTCAATTTTCTTTGGAGGTGGGTCGAGACAATGTATTATTCATCCATTGCACTCTGCTTCCCTATTTATCTGCTGCGGCTGAGCTCAAAACAAAGCCTTCACAACAGAGTGTTGCAAAGTTGCGGGAGATTGGTATCACCGCTGATATTTTGGTTTGCCGAACAGAACAGCCCATGAATTATGAGCTGAAACAAAAATTGAGCATGTTTTGTAATGTCCCTGTAAACGCTGTAATAGAGGGATCTGATGTGGATACTTCCATATATGAGCTTCCACTGCTTTTACACAGAGAAAATATGGACTCTTTAGTTTGTAAACTTTTGCATATTGAAAACAAGGGAATCAATGTGGATGAGTGGCAAGAAATTGTGCGACGTTTGAAATACCCATCTAAGAGAGTATCCATTGGCATGGTTGGGAAATATGTGGATCTTCAGGATTCTTACCTCTCGGTGGTGGAGTCAGTGAGCCATGGAGGAATTTCCAACGATTGTGGTGTCAATATTGTTCGAATTGATGCCGAGGAATTGGAACAAGAAGGAGGTCTAGAGAAATTGAAGGGTCTCCAAGGAATTTTGGTTCCAGGAGGCTTTGGGGATCGAGGAACTCAGGGTAAAATTTTAGCTGCTCAATATGCGAGAGAAAATGGGATCCCTTATTTTGGTCTTTGTCTAGGAATGCAAATTGCGGTCATCGAATTTGCGCGCAACGTATTGAACCTTCAAATGGCAAACAGTGCCGAGTTTGATGAAGAGGCAAATCATCAAGTGATTCACCTCATGGAGGAACAGAAGGATGTAACAAAAAAGGGGGCCACCATGAGATTGGGAGCCTACCCCTGCAAACTTGTTGAGGGTTCTCTCTCTGCATCTGCGTATAAAACTTCAATTGTGAATGAGCGCCATCGCCATCGCTTTGAATTTAACAACAAATATAGAGAGCAACTTCAGAAGGCTGGCCTTAAAATTGCCGGGATCAATCCAGACAAGGATTTAGTCGAGATTGTAGAGGTAGAAAACCATCCATGGTTCGTTGGGGTTCAATTTCATCCTGAATTTCAGTCCAAACCTAACAAAGTCCATCCGCTTTTTCGGGATTTTGTTGCTGCATCGATTGAATTTAGATCCCATAACAGGAGTTGATATGATCTTTAAATCAAACAAGTTATTAGTGATTTGTGGCCCTTGTTCTTTGGAGTCACAAGGAATTTCTTTTGCTGTGGCGAATGAACTCAAGCGGTTGGAATTTATTTATCCTGAAATAGAGTTTGTTTTTAAAGGATCTTTTGACAAGGCAAACCGAACCTCTCTTTCCAGCAATCGAGGAACAGGAATAGGCAAGGGATTGGAGATTTTTTCTGCAATCAAAAAAGAATTTGGTTTCCTCACTTTAACGGATGTTCATGAATCACAACAGTGCGAACCAGTGGCTGCTATTTGCGATGTTTTACAAATCCCAGCTTTTTTGTGTCGTCAAACAGATTTGCTGGTGGCTGCTGCTGCAACGGGTAAAGTCGTCAATGTAAAGAAAGGACAATTTATGTCTGCTCAGGATATGTCCAATGTGGTCGATAAGATGAGAGGCATGGGGGCCAGTGAGTTTTGGCTTACAGAACGTGGATTTGCTTTAGGTTACAATAATTTAGTGGTTGATATGCGAGGATTTCCGATTATGTCACAATTTGATTGTCCTGTGATTATGGATGCCACTCACAGTGTTCAAATTCCAGGTGGGGGATCGGGTGAAAGCAGTGGGGATCGAGAGTTTATCGAGCCTTTGGCTAAATCTGCCCTAGCTGCTGGAGCTACTGGATTGTTTTTAGAAGCTCATCCAGACCCAGACAATGCGATCTCGGATCGCAAGTCTCAATTACATTTGGACGATCTCGAAAAGGTATTAGCTAATTGTCTAAAAGTTTGGCAAGCAGTTCGGTAATTATACAGTGGTTGGTTCTACTAAGTAATTAAGGGTTCTATCTACTCTTGATACCACAACCATAGATCGGGTTTTCTCTCAGTCGAACGGATGCATTCTACAAAAAATTATTCTTTTGTTCTGAAAGAATTTTCTGACCTCGTTTGAAGTTCTTACAGCTTCATCTTAGCTCTGGATAAATAGTATTGTGTTTGAGTCCTATAAGAAGCTATATTGATAGGGTCGTTTCTAACATCCCCCGAAATATAAATGAGTATTTTCACATATGATCGAGTGCGCGAGTTTTTCAAGCAGGCAGAGCTCATTGTTAAAAGGGTTGAAGCGCAGAAAAATTTAGAAAAACGCCTGAGATCCATTGATGCTGCCTGCGTTCAAAACAAACAGTTGTTGCAGGATGCGAATTCAAGAGCAGAAATTGATCAGCAGAAGATCGCTATCAATTCAGAGAATCGCCGCTTGGCCTCGTTGGAAAAAGATCAAGTCAAATTTATGCGTAAGTGGATGGCTGACTTTTCTATTTGGTTAGAGAAGTTGAAATCCGTTAAGAATGTGGAGCCTGATATGTTGGCGGGAATGCGGGCTGCAATTGTTTGTTTGGAGGAGATCGATATTTTCTCTGATTTAAAGGACATCGAATACTTAAGACTTTTGGATACTGGTCTCGAGGAATTAGTCAATGCTGGAATCGATTCAGGATGGCTGGATTGTGATCCATTTGATAAAGATGTTAAAGAAATTAAAACCGTTCGATCTTTGTTTAAGCAGATAACAGAATCCGTTTTTGAATTAGAAAAACAGATTCAGCGAATGGATCCAGATTTGAATGATGAGATTTATTTGGATCCCACCAAGACTCACAATGAGCTTCTTTCCATATTGGAAGAGTTTAAGAAAAAAATAGATGCCTTGTTTCTTAAAGTCCCCAAACATATGTTTGAGGGAGATGATGGAATCAACGACCTGTTGATGGATTTGTTGCGTTTGAATCTTTCTAAAGAAATTGAGTTAGATCTTGCTGGAGTTACGAAGGTTTTTTCAAGAAATAGCGATTATTGGGATTTGTTGAACCACAAGGCTGAAAGTTTGGAGGCACGAGTGGCTCGTTTGAGTTTAGATTTCGAAAAAGAAAAATATTTTATTGAAGATGCTCATCGATTGATTAAAAAAGAGGATTTTTTGCAAGCACAGGAAATTCGCGATGGATTATCAGGACGTTTTCCATCCTTAGAAACATCGAAGCTAGATGCGGGCATTCTGAAATTAAGAAATCGAGCGGAGTCCATTGTTGGAGAATATAAAACTTTTTTGAATGAGAACAATTCCAAATGGATGGATTCTAATGGGGGGGATGAAAAGAAAATCGATTATGATAAATACTCTAAAAAATCTGCATCTCGAGTGATCAACCCCTTTCAAATAAGTGCGATCAAGCAACGTTGGTACAATCAAATTGATGACTTTAGAGATGAGTTGGATGAGGTTGAATCCAGTTTTCAAGCAATGGTAAACAACGATTTGAAGAAACAAGGACTTGTGTCTTGTGCCTTTGTTACTAAAGAAATTTCCCAATTAGAAGAGGCGATACAATCCGCCTTTTATGGAAGAAGTGTCAAAATGCTTGTTCAAGCTTTTTCATTTGTATTGGTGCTCTTTTCTGTTGCTTTTTTCACGATATACAAATTATTGATTCCTCACACAGGTTTTATTATTGATGGAAATGGAACCTTGTACAACTCGGTAAATCTTCTTTATAAGGATGGAGTTGTAGTGGAAGACGACGACTTCAATTCAGTGGTTGAGGGCTCTAAGATTAGTTTGAGAGGATTGTATCCTTTTGACTACGTTTTGCGGTTCAATAAAAAAGGGGAATATCCTACGTATCTGGAAGTGGATTCAAAAATTGGTAAATTAATCAACATAACAGATCGGCTGCTAGACAAGGTGCAATCGACTCCAAGTTCCGAATTATCTTTTCAACTGCCTCCATCAGTCAAGATTTTGATGGAAGATCAACATGGGAGGAAGTTTGATCTTGAGGCAGACACCAATCAACTGGAATCCGTCAGTTCCGTTCAAGATGTAATTTTTAGTTCGGATGGAAATCTAATGATCATCAGTTATTTGAATGGGTCCATTCGTGTTTTTGATGTGAATAGAAAAATAGTTTTAAGGGAATTCAGAGAGCATAAGGATTCGGTCGAATCCTTAGCGATTGATAGCAGTAGTCGCTATTTATTGAGTGGTTCTGTGAGGGGCACTTTAAAACTTTGGGATTTGAAAAATGATATTCTAGTTCAATCCTTCTCTGAGCATGGTGGTTCGATTCATAGCATTGCTTTTAAGCCCGGAGAATTGATTGCGGCTACTGGATGCGCAGACGGAATTATTAGGGTGTATGATTTGAATCTTGGTAAAATAACTCGAGAATTAGTCAGGACCAGTTCGGATGATTTAGCAGCGATTGGTTGGAGTGTCGTCCCTAGATATACCAATGAGGAGAATAGCCTAGATGTATTAAAGATGATTAGCTCCCAGGAGAATCAAAGATTTAAACAGGGTAATAATGTGTATACCTTAAAATTCACTGCAGATGGTACTCGATTGATTTCGGGATGCGCAGATGGCTCTATGAATATTTGGAATTTATACGTGGATTCTTTTTATTCAGAAAAGCTACTCGAGCTTGAGGCAGAGCTTGTAGGTATACAAAAGAAAAAGCAAGCTGCTGAGAGAAGGGTAATCGCTGAAGTCAAGGCTTATGAAGTGTTGGAAGAGGATGTTTTAGATATGGTTTCAGTTTTGAAGCAAAAAGTGAAAACGGATGATTTGATAAAAGATCAGAACGGGATGGATTTAGAACTTGAATTGATCCAACAAATAGAGGAATTGAAAAAGAAGATTACAAGGCTCCAACGAAATGTGCATATAACAGCCCACCAATCTTCCATCAATTCGCTTTCTATTTCGGACAATGGAAGGTATATTGTCACTGCTGGTTCGGATGGTATTGTTAAGATTTGGGATTATAATCAAAGGGAGTTGTTGGGGGCTCTTATGGGTCACAAAAATTCAATATTATCCACCGACATAAAAAAGAACTTAGTGTTGTCCGCTTCCTCGGATGGGGTTCTGATTTTGTGGGATTTAGAAAAGGGATCTATTTTGGACAAGACTCAAGCTCACACCACCCGTATCAATTCAATCGTTTTTAACCCAGCTAGAGACTTTTATGTCACAGGATCGATCGATGCATTTGTAAAAATTTGGAGTCTGCAGGATGAAATCAAGTTAAAGATCCCTGGTGGAGAATACACCATTCTGTTTGAAAAGGATGGATACGCTTCTTATTCAGAAAAAATAGAAATTAAGAGGAATCAGGACCTCCTCCTTTCTCCAAAACTGACTCTCCAATAATAGGACCTTATGATTCAGTCATACGTAGGCACTGTTTTGGTTGTCGATGATCTAAGAGATAATCTTGAAGTTTTAGAGCACGTATTAAAATCTAACAATTACAAAGTCCTCCTTGCAGCGACAGGAACGGATGCTCTTGAGATTCTTAAGGAAACTAGACCTGATTTGATTTTGTTGGATTTAATGATGCCTCAAATGGATGGTTTCGAAGTTTGCAAAAGAATAAAAGCGAGCGAAAAAACTTCAAACATTCCTATTTTGTTTCTCTCTTCAAATATGAATTCGAACTGTCATCTAAAGGGTTTAGAGTTGGGTGCATCGGATTATGTAATCAAACCTTTTAATAAAGAGATTCTATTAAAAAAAGTAGCTCAATTCATTAATATTCAAAAACAGATTCATGGCTTAGACCCCCTTACGAAACTTCCGAACCGGGAGTCAATGTTGCAAATTTTATCCAATGACATCCTACCAGATGCTGAAAAAAATAGTTCTGAGATTGCTGTTTTGACTTTAAATTTAAGCCGTTTCAAATTTATTAATGACACTTACGGGAGGTCTGTTGGCAACAAAATTTTGGTTGAGCTTGCAGAGCGAGGTATAAAATATTTAGAGGGTAAGGGCTTACTTGCTAGAACTGGTGGAGATGAGTTTACTTTTATTCTTTATCATTTTAAATCTCTTTTGGATTTTAAAGCTCAGGTAAAATTGATTTCGCAGGCCCTTTCAGAACCCTATTTTTTGAAAAAGAATACGATTCGAACAAAGTTTAATATTGGTGCGGCATTTTATCCTAAAAATGGACTGAAAGCAGAACGATTGTTGCAGTGTTCAATGAGAGCGATGTATCGATCCAAACAGTCTTTTAATCTTGAATATGTAGAGTACAGTGTCTCTATTGGGACTGATTCTAGTTCTAATGCGTTGATAGAAAAGGAGCTTTATTCTGCTTTTTTAAGAAGAGATTTTGAACTTCATTACCAACCTCAATATGAGATTGCATCTAAAGAATACTCAGGTTTTGAATCTTTAATACGGTGGGATCATAAAGATTTCGGATGGATCCCTCCTTCGGCATTTATTCCCATCGCAGAGCGGAATGGAATGATTGTTGATATTGGGAATTGGGTTATCGAGGAGGCCATTCGCTTTTATGCTCAAAATGCGGAATTGTTACAGAACAAACGTTTGTCTATCAATGTGTCGCCGAGTCAGTTGTATGAAAAATCTTTCATCCCTAAGATTAAAGAGCTGACGCAAAATTTTGGGATCCATCCAGCGCTCATTGAATATGAAATTACTGAGGGCTTAATGATTGAAAATAAGGAGAAAGCATTGCAAATATTAAATGCGATTAAAGAAATTGGATCTAGGGTAGCCATTGATGACTTTGGGACAGGTTTCTCTGCTTTGACTTACTTAAAGTTTATGCCGATTGATACTTTAAAGTTAGATAAAAGCTTTATGGTCCATATTCCTAACGATAAAAAAGACAAAGCAATCGTTTCGGCTATGATTTCACTGGCCAAAAATTTAGAATTAGATTTGGTCGCAGAGGGGGTAGAAAATGAGAGCCAATTGAATTTTCTCAAGGATCAAAATTGCGATATGATTCAAGGTTATTACTTTTCTAAACCAATACCTGGGAATGATTTAATTAGATTGCTGAATTCTTCGTAGTTCTTACACGCCTGCTTCACGGCTAAAATTTCAAAAATTCTTATTGGTAGTTTTATTTTGATGCTGAAAATGCTAGTGTGAAGTTCGCTATGAGTCGTGAAATACCAAAATTAGACAAGAACTTCCTAGTAGGCTTTGCTGGATGGGATTTGTGGAAGCAGGGAAACGTTCTTGCCAAAAGTCGAACTTTCAAGAGTGCTGAACGAAAGGCATCTTCTATAAAAGGAAAGATAGATAATGGACGCGTCCTGTTTCATCCAGAATTAATTTTTGGGACCTCTAGTGTTCCTGATATTTCTTGTAATTGTCGAAAGGGACGCCAAGGAGAACTTTGCGCTCATGTAGTTGCGACTGCCATTTTTTATCAAGCCAGCTTAGAGGGCGTGGTTTTAAAAAAGGAATCTTCGGAGAAAATTGTGGATGAAAAAGAGACCCTCAAGAACGATCTTCTTAAAGTAAGAACTTTAAAGATAGACCCTCTTCGAGGAAAAAATTTAAACTTAATTGTTCTGTTACCTCCAAATATTGCTCAATCAGCGCCTAGAGATTCCATTATGACTAAAATTGAGTTAGAAATTGAGGGGAAAAGACAGGGATTGATTCATGTGGACAATCATCAATTATTCACGACCACGCCTCAAGTGTACTCGGCAATCGCTACTCTGGAAAATTGGTGTGACCGGAAGCTTTCATCGATTCTTCAATTGGATCGTAAGAAATTGACACTACTTTTGGAATTGTTGAAGGATACTTCATCCTTTCGTTGGGTTCGAACTCCAAACGATCCATTGCTTTGGAAGGATAGTAAAATAAAGGGGGTTCATGAACATGTGGTTCTCGAAGCAGAAAAACGATCGATCAAAGAGAACACCCTCCCAAGGGATCACTCGGATTGCAATGGTAATCTTAAAGTTGATTTGGAAGAGGGCTTGGAGGATGAGTATGTTCCTCTGATTGATGGGTCTAATCAGTTTCTAAGAGTTCAGTTCAGGAGTAGAGAATATCTATTTCAAAGAGAACTTTTAGCGCTTTTAAAATCGAATGGGTTTCACTTAGAGTCTAGCAATCAATCCTGGTGGTTGAGAGATGAGTACTCTGTAATGAATTTTGTTGCGGAACATTTGGAGGATTTAATAAAGGATTACAGGTGTCAGATTAGCAAAAATCTTGAAAACAGGCGATCTGGTTGGTTGGAGCCAAAGATTCAGATTCAAACGGCCGCTCAACAGGAAGGGAAAGATTTGAGTTATGAGATTGAAATTTCTGTGGATGCAGGAAAGGTAACTTCTGAGCAAGTTCGCGATTCAATTGCAAGAGGGAAAAAGTTTGTTTCAGATGGGAAGAATTTTTACCTTCTCAAACAGAAGTTGATTGAAGATTTGGAGGCTGCTCAAAATATTCTAGCTGGCGAACAGTTAGTTGGAAATGTGAAGACAAAAAAACGGGTTCATTCTTCTGAATTTGCAAATCTGGAAGAGGTTTTTGAAGATTTACTACCGAACTGGAATCCTCCTGAAGAATGGAAGCTTCGAAGTCGCGCATTGAGAGACCTCTCTCATTTAAAGGTGCTGCCAAATTTATCCTCAATAAAAGGCAATCTGAGGCCTTATCAAAGCCTTGGATCCTCTTGGATGAAATACCTTTATGATCATGGCTTAGCTGGGGTTCTGGCGGATGAAATGGGACTTGGTAAAACTTTGCAAGCTCTTGTATTTCTACATTCTATACACCGAAAAGAAACTCAATATTCTGCAACAAGCTTGATTGTTTGTCCTGCAAGTTTGACGGAGAACTGGAGACGAGAAGTGGTCCGTTTCACTCCGGATTTAAAAGTATTTGTTCACCATAAGGCAAATCGCCTTAAAAGGCTCGCCGATGTGGACGATTATGACCTAATTATCACTTCTTATGGAACTTTAAATAGGGATAAAGGAGTTCTGAAAGATCAGGAATGGGAGGTTGTTATCGGGGATGAGGCGCAACATATAAAAAACCGTAGAACGCAAAATTTTAAAACAATGACCGCACTCCACACTCGAGGACGCTTTCTTCTTACTGGAACTCCTATCGAAAATAGTCTCGAGGATTTGTGTTCTTTGTTTGCTTTTTTAATGCCAGGATACCTAGCAAAGGTGCCTAGCAAAATTTCCCGCGAAGAAAGAGGATGGTATGACAAACGCCATTCTGAGCAAGCGGCTCATTATGTATTGAGAAGGACTAAAAAAGAAGTGGCTCCTGAGCTTCCAGAAAAAATTGAGAAGATTGTTTACTGTGATCTGTCGTCCAAGCAGGAAAATGCTTACAAGTCGGTTGTCCAAAATGCTAGGAAGGAAATTTTTGAAATGGAGATGAGTGGGGCTTCCAATGGAAAAATTCGCATGACTGGGTTTACAAATCTTTTAAGGATGAGACAGATTTGTGCGGATCCTCGTATTTTAGATGATAAAATGAAACCGGAGGATTCTTGTAAATTGGAGGCACTTCGTGACATTCTTCAAGATGCTTTGCTCTCGGGGAGTAAGATCCTATTATTTTCCCAATTTGTAAAAGCACTCAGTTGGATCCGATTAGAATTACAAGCGATGAACACCGCTTATTGTTATTTAGATGGTTCCACCCAAAATCGATTGGCAGAAGTGGATCGTTTCAATCATTCTCCTGAAATTCCGATTTTTTTGATTTCCACAAAGGCAGGTGGAACGGGTCTTAATTTGACAAGTGCAGATACAGTAATTCATTTTGATCCTTGGTGGAATCCTGCAATTGAAGCACAAGCCACAGACCGAGCCCATAGAATCGGACAGACCAAGAAAGTAACGAGTATCAAATTGATCGCTTCCGGAACGGTTGAGGAAAAGATTGTTCAAATGCAGTTGCAAAAAGCGAAGTTGTTACAAGAGCTTTGGGAAGCTAGTGATGCTGCTCATCAAAGCTTAAGCCTAGATGAATTCAAGTCCCTTTTTGAATTATGATCTTATCCCTAATTTCTTTTAAAGAGAAGACCCTTCGCTTTACTATTTTAAATCAAAAGTCTCGTAGATTCTCTAATCATACCGATTGGATTCTTTCACTTTTTCAAATCATTTCACTCAAAACTGGAGTGCGAATTTCTCATTTCAAAATCCATCTTTAAAGTAAAACGCGATACCAAAAGGAATAACTTTCTTGATTGAACTTCTTTAAATTAAATGACCATGATAAAGTCTCTTACTTTTCTCTTTTTTCTTACATTTTTTTACTCGAATTCTTTGTCGGGCAACATCTCTTTATGGACAAGTAAGGAGAAAATCAAAGGCCCTGTTAAATGGCAAAGCCAATTGATTGTAGATCCAGAAGAAAAGAACCTGGAGCTGCAGGTTTTCTTTAGTCTTACGGACTCTTGGCACTTGTATTGGAAAAATCCAGGAGATATTGGTTTGGCTCCAGTGGTCCGACTTTACTCTGGAGAGGAATCCATTTTATTTTCTTCATGGAAGTGGCCTGTTCCAAAGAGGTATGAGAGTATGAATCTAGTAAATTTTGTTTATGAAAATCAATTGTTATTGATTGGAAAGATCGATGGAAATATAGATTTAGAAAAGGAGTTGCGAGTAGAATTGGAATGGTTGGTTTGCGAGGATACTTGTATTCCCGGATCTGGTGAAACGATCCTAAAAAAGTCTTTGGATTCAGATATCAAATTATTTCAATCCAAATTCAATGGAGTTTTTCCTGTCGTTGATACCGAGAATTTCGTTGAAAAAATTTACAACGAAAGTGCTTCTACCTCTCTTGTTTTTTCAAAACAACACCCGTTGAAGAATGCGTATTTTTTTCATGAAACTTTTCTTGAGGAGGCCTTGAAACAAAACTTTGAGGTCGATCGGAATATTCTAAAAATAAAGGCTCTTCGGTCTGACTTGGGTGCAGGGGTTTTACGAATTGAATTAAAATCAGGAGAAATTATTGGTTTAGAGATTGGAGAGGCTTTCTGGCAAAAAGAGAGTGCTCAAGCTTCAGGGGATTTAATGTCCAAAACTTCTTTGTTTACCCTGATTTTAATGGCATTTGGCGGAGGAATCATTTTAAACTTGATGCCTTGTGTCTTCCCAGTTTTAGGTTTAAAAATCGTGTCCTTTGTGAATCTGGCTGGCGAGTCCAAAGGAAAAGTTAAATGGTATGGAATCGCCTATTCTATTGGCATTGTTACTAGTTTTTTAATCTTAGCGGCAGGATTATTTGCTCTTAGAGCCTCTGGTGTTCAAGTGGGATGGGGCTATCAATTGCAATATCCATGGTTTGTGGTTGCCCTAGCTTTGGTATTTTTAACCTTCGCCCTGAGCTTGTGGGGTTGTTTTGAGATGGGTTATTCCTTGGTTGGATTGGACCAAAAGGCTGAGAAGTACAGCAATCCATTGGTTTCAAATTTTTTCTCGGGGGTTTTAACAACTGTTGCAGCAACTCCATGCTCGGCTCCTCTTCTTGGACCAGCTCTGGGGAGTGCTGTTTTGCTGGAACCAACGGTGGGTTTTCTCTTGTTTTTTAGTATGGGTATCGGCCTTTCATTTCCTTATTTGCTTCTCTCTTTTGTGCCCTCTTGGATTCAGTATTTACCGAAACCAGGCAATTGGATGATTCTACTCAAACAAGGTTTGGCTTTTCCCATATTGGGAGCGGTTGTTTTCCTGTGTTGGATTCTGGCAGGTCAAGTAGAGGAGCAATCCCTTTTGTGGATTTATTTATCCATCTCTCTTTGGTCGATGGCTCTTTGGGTTTATGGAAAGTCCGTTCTTGGAAAGGGATTTCAAAAAACACATGCATTTGCATTTATTTTAATACTCATAAGTCTTTGGGGATTTGTAATTGGACTGAAGGAAAAAGATGAAACTTGGCAATTGTGGTCGCAAAGTTTGGAGCAAATTGAGATCGAATCAGGGAAGAGTGTGTGGGTAGATTACACGGCCCGATGGTGCAATACTTGCCAAATCAATAAGCGCGTTTTTACAGATCCTGATGTCAAAAGATTATTGAAAGAAAAAGAAGTGGTTCTTTTAAAAGCAGACTGGACCAATCGAGACCCTGAGATAACAAAATCATTGGAAAGATTGGGACAGGCTGCGATTCCCGTGAATTTACTCTTTTCTAACAAAAATAGTGGTGGATATCTGTTCTCTGAAATTTTAACGGTCGAGGATGTAATTGAGCAATTGGAGAGGTTGCCTTAACGTCTAAGGATTTCTGTGTCTGTAAATACTTTTAATTCAATTTCAACACTTTCCTTAGAAGGCAGGTTATGATCTTTTTAAAGGTTCTTCTTAATTTTTAGAGGTTGTGATACAAGCCTTTGTAAAAAAGTTCTGTTTTTTCAGAGCTAAAACCCAAACTCCTTTGTAGTTTTTTTGACCATTAGGAACAGGGTTTAAAACATCAGCGGGAGTGGTCGTTCTCTGGTTTGGTCCGGCATAGATTTGCAGTTCGTTTATAGCTAATCCGAGGGCCCAAAATGTATTCATTTTCGCCTCTTTTCGATCCAGTTTCAAATCACTCAGAGAGATTCTCTTTTGAACTATAGATGTAATTGCTAAGATTAAGACCTAAACGACAGATATCAAAGCCAGAAAGATCATCCATGCAAAGCCATTTGGGAAAATCTTAATCATTAAAATCAGAGATCCTTGACGGAGGAACGGTTTTATAGTTTGAGAAAAATTCGAATTTAGGGGAAGAAGTAATTAGTAATCTACAAATGAAAAAAGCCAATAAAAGCCAATAAAAGGCAACCTAAGATTTTGGATTTGGAAATTGAAGATCCAATTTTTGGGATCCTTTTTTCCCATATCCACCTCCACCAGGAGTCAGGATTTCTATGCACTCATTGGGTTCGATTTCTTGTTGAACCGAATTGGCTAAAGCCCTCTTTTTACCAAATTTACAGAGGTGCAAGTTTTCCCCTAGCTTTCCGTCCTCACCGCCATTCAGTCCTTTAGCCGATACTTTTCTTCTTTGACTAATGATGGAAACGACTTGTTTTTTAAGGAATCTAAATCTTCGAATCACTCCATCGCCTCCTGAGTGCTTTCCAATTCCGCCACTATTTCTTCTCACTGAAAATTCTTCGAGACGAACTTGAGGGAATCGGATTTCTAGCGTTTCAGGGTCTGTTATACTCGTGTTCGTCATATGAACTTGTTTGGCTGAGCTTCCGGAACTATTGGAACTGGCTCCCGATCCTCCAGCAATGGTCTCGTAGTATTGATTTCCTTTTCCGTCTGCGTTTCCAAAAAGGAAATTATTCATAGTTCCTTGAGAGTTTGCCAGAGTCCCAAGTGCATAGAAGAAGCAGTCGACCACCCTTTGAGAGGTTTCAACATTTCCACCACTGACGGCTTTTCCTTTTGATGGATTCAAGATCGTGTTTTCGGGGATAAGAATTTCAATATTTTCCATACTTCCTTCGTTCAATGGAATCGGACGATCTACCAAACAACGCAGACCATACAAAACAACAGCTCTAGATACAGCGAATGGGGCATTCAAGTTGCTCTCCACTTCAGCTGAGGTTCCCTCAAAATCAAAAATTGCTTTGTATTGTTTACCGTCTTTTTTGATTGTGACTTTAAGGCAGATTTTATGTCCTTCATCCAAAACCTCTTCCGCGGACAATGAAAGTTCATTCTCCTCTTTTATAAAATTTTTTAAAACTCGTTGCACTTCATTGAAGGCATTTTTTCTAATAAAATCACCATACTGAGAAACGGTGTTCTCTCCATACTCGTTGCAAAGCCGATTGATTTCTTTTACCCCATGCTGAACCGATTTCATTTGAGCAATTAAATCGGAGATTCTCTCAGGAATGTTTCGTGCTGGAAAAGAACCTTCACTTAATTTGGATCGAATCCAATCCTCTTTCAGTCCATTTTTATCTGCAAGCAGTTCATGGGTAATTCTAATACCCTCTTCTTCGATGCCTTTGGCAAAAGGGGGCATGGATCCAGGGACAATCCCTCCAATATCCGCATGATGCCCTCGACATGCAAGGATGTAGGCAAGTTTGAAATTTCGAAATACTGGAGTTATAACGGTTATATCTGGGAGGTGAGAACCTCCAGCAAATGGATCATTGGTATAATAAAACTGATCGGATGTGAGCTCTGACAACTTGTTCTTCAACCAATCTTTAACGGTTTCTCCCATTGCCCCCAAATGAACTGGAATATGGGGTGCATTCGCAATGAGATTTCCATGAAAGTCAAACAAAGCACAGGAGAAGTCTTTGCGCTCTTTCATGTTCACAGAGTGAGCATTTCTAATCAAGACTTCTCCCATTTGCTCTGCGATACTCATAAAACGATTGTTAAAAATTTCTAATAAAATAGGGTCTTTTTGGTGGGAGCTTAAAACGACTGCTTCTTTTTCTGAATCTTTCAAGAGGTCTTTTTTGTGCTCTATTTCTAAAAATGCTTCATTGTTTCGTCGAATTTTATAATCGCGATCTACAAAAATAGTTGAATTATTTCCTGTAATTAGAGCGGGTCCCTTCAATTCAGTATTTAGTTTTAATTGGTCAAAACTAAAAATTGGGGTTTTGGTCATTTTGCCATCTACCGTATAAATTTGTTTATGGTTGATGGGATCTAATTTTTTAGAAATTCGAGAAATGCTTGGAGTTTGTGAGAAATCCAACGACTTTTTGAGTTTGGATTCGATGAGGATTTCCGCAATTTCTAATTTTGAATTGCTTCTGTAGCTTCCAAATTGCCGGTCATACAAATCAGAAAAGTCTAGCATCATTTTTCGAGTATTCGACCATGGGACTTTGATAAATCCCTCACTTCCTTTTATCTGAAGATTTGCACTTACTTTGCTGGAACAATCGTTTAAATCTGTATTGTGTTCATTTGAAAGTTTTCTCTGATTGTGATCCACTGCTTTTTTGATTTCAGTTTCTATAAATTTGCAATTGGATTCACTCAGTTCCTTGAGAACAGAGAAAGTCAATTGTCTACTAGGAATTGCCTCTAAAATCCCTTGTGCAGATAAAATACCTGCATTTTGGGGAATTAGAATTTTTTTAATGCCTAATTTTCGAGCGATTCCGCAAGAATTTTGCGCGCCTGCACCCCCAAAAGATACGAGTGTGTGTTTTCTAGTATCCAATCCCCGTCCAATCGTTAGGTCTCGTATGGGTCTTGCCATGGTTTCATTTGCTACTTGGATACAACCCGCTGCAATTTGAACAATAGAGTAATCAAATCCCGCTTTTTTCATTTGTTTTTGCAACTTTGTAAAAACTACTTTCGATGCATTTAGGCTCAGAGATTCGTTTTTATGAAGACCAAAAATAGATGGAAAATAATCTGGTTGAATGCGTCCAAGGATTAAATTTGCATCTGTCACGGTAGCAGGGCCTCCCTTCATGTAGCACGCAGGTCCAGGCAGTGAGCCTGCAGATTGAGGACCTACACACAACCTCTCCCCGTCAAAATGGATAACAGATCCTCCCCCTGCAGCCACAGTATCGACGCGTAGCATCGGAAAACTAAAAGGGATTTCTGCGAGGGTGTGATCCATGGCATATTCAAATTCTTGATCGAACCGGCTTATATCTGTCGATGTGCCTCCCATGTCAAAACCCAATAAGGCTTCAGGTTCTTTGAGTTGATTTTCTATTTTTGAAAGAGCCAAAACTCCCCCTGCCGGTCCTGAAAGAATCGCTTCTTTTCCTTGAAAAGAATTCGCACCAAATAAACTGCCAGAGCTTCCCATAAAATAGATTGGGATGGAAAGGGTTTCTTTCTCAATTTGTTCCAAGTATTTACTTAAGATCGGACTCAGGTAGGCATCCAAGATTGTTATTTGGCTCCTCTTAATTGCTTGGTGGATTTTTAAGGTTTGATGCGAAAGTGAAATATGAGAAAAATTGTATTCCTGAGCGATGTTTCCTAATTTGACTTCATGTTCTGGGTGTAACCAAGAGAAAAGTTGAACGATTGCCAGAGATTCGATGCCGTCAGATTTAAGCTTCTTTAGTTGCTGGCGATAAGAATGTTCACAAAAGGGCTCGATCTCTTCATTGTCTTTGGAGATTCTACCCTTTATTTCACAGACTTTATTATACAAAAGCTCTGGAGCCTGTTGTTTTAAAGAAAAAAGATCTTTTCGCTCTTGGGTTCCAATTTCAACGATATCTCCAAAACCTTGGTTGATCAATAAAGCAGTTTGTGCCCCTTTTTTTTCTAACAATGCATTCGTGGCCACCGTAGTTCCCATTCTGATCCATTGTATTTTGTCTTTTGGCAAGGGCAAATGACTGTCGATTTGCATGATTTTTTTAATACCTTCGATCCCCGGATCTGAGTAATCCTTTGAGTGAGACAACACTTTTGCAATGGAAGGTTTGTTGTTCCCGTCCATTCCAATAATGTCGGTGAACGTGCCGCCGCGATCAATCCCAAATTTCCACATACTCTTATGAACTCGGGATTAAAAACTCCTGAATCCCAAAATAAATCTTTTTGGATAAGAAGTAACAGGAGAGAGGAATCAGAAATACTTGAAAAAGAAGTTTGGCGAGTAAAATTTTAAAGAGGTTTAGAAAAGCATTTAAAATCTCGGTAAAATTGTCTTGGATGTATTTTAGAGATTTATTGGCGCTTACAAAGAGTTTTTTTGTTTTCATATAATTATGGGTCATCCAATTTTTGATTGGATTCAATAGATTCATGCCAAAGAGGAATGAATTTTCTTCAATTGGAATGGATGGACTCAAACTAGACAAAGTCAGTGCTTCTTGTGTTTCTGCAAGTTGAATCATTTTTTTTAATTGGGACTGGTTTTTAGCCATTTCAGGACTGAAAAAATGTTGATTTATTTTGTTCCCGAGAATTGAAATGATCGGGATACTAAAATACAGCAGTCCTAGGGCTAATGAGAGTTTTAAAGTAAAAAGATAAAAACGACTTTTGGGTATGAAAACGAAAAGAATGCAGATAACAACCATAGAGAATAAAAAAGGGATCCGTAAAACCGTTTGCAAAATACTGAAAAGAACTCGCTGGGCAAATGTGATGGATAAGGATAGGCTGGATAGATTGGAAAGTCTTTCTATCGCGTCATTGATAGGATCTAAGATTTGGCCAACTCCAAGTTCAAAACCCATCCCAAAGGGACTTACACTCAGTGTAGACTCTTGCAAAATGGATACAAAGCCATTTGTAATTCTACAAACCCCATAAGTTTGCATCGCCATGGCCAAATTTTCGTCTAAAAAACGTTCGGTCTCAGTCTGAGTGCTTTCTCTTTGAAACCAATGGGTTGTAGTGAAAACAAACCCCAAAAAGACGATGGATATCAAGATTCTGCTTCGAATTCTTATTCCATTAGAACTTGGCTGTTTTTTATTCATATATGCTTGGTATTTAGGATGCGGGTTTCGTTCACAAAATCCACGCAAGGATGAAGATACAATGCAATGGGAATGATGGAGAGGATTTAAAAGAACCCCCACAAAATTCAAGATCCACTTTAAGAGTCATTTTAGTTGGAAGTCTGATTTGGATTTTTTATCAAGGAATTTGAATTGAAGTGCTTAGGGGTTTAAAATCTTTTAAATGGATTGGGTTCCATTGCACGCGGTTGTTCTGGTTTTAAAAAAAAGAAAGACACAGATGAAGGAAACTTGATTTTTTGATTGAGGAGTCGATTAAATCCTTCTTCCAAATTTTTCAGTAAAAGAGGTATTCGAGAGTTCAAAATAAGTGGGTTTACCAGTTGGAGAGGTATGGATCGTGTTACAGTTTAAGAGGGCTTGGGCAATTTGTATTGCTTCACCAGGAGTCAATTTTTGTTTGCTTTGACTGGAGCGAGCGGTGGCTAATTTAGTAAAAATTTCGTCGGTAACTTTTCGACTTTTAGACAATTGTCCTTGTTCTTTTACGAGATCTATCAAATCGATTAGGAAAAATTTAGCCTCCTCCGGTTCCATCCAAGCAGGGATTGCCTCAATTCGATAAAAATTCCTACCAAATTCCTCAATGCTAAACCCGCTCTTATGTAGGTCTCCAAGAATATCCTCAAGTGCTTGGTTTGCTAGGGCATCTAGCTCTAAGGAGATCGGAAGCAGTAAATTTTGAGAAGCTTTTTGTTCCGATTGCAGATACCGTTCAATTTTTTCGAATATGATTCTTTCTTGAGCTGCCTTACAATGGAGGACAATCAATCCATTGGAATCTTCAAAAAGAGCCAGGTGTTTTGAATGGAGTCCAATGAAGGACCAAGGGAAAGGATTTGATGGCTTCTTAATTTCAGATGGGCGATTGGGAACTTTTTCAACAGGGATCTTCTTTGAAGTTTGGGTTGGAGGTGCAAGCACTGCCTCTGGGCGAAAAGAACCTTTGGTTAGAGTGCTTTTGGGAACTTTTTCCTCTTTCAGCTTATAATCGCCAGTCGTTTTCTGGGGGGACTTGCTAGGAGGTTCTTCTCCATTCTTTCTAGTCAATGAAGGATGAATCGAGGGAACAGTGGATGGAGATACATTTGAATAGGGGATCTCAGAGGCACTTATTTTTTGTTTGGGCTGCAGGCATTCAATGATACTTTCGATCAGGAGATTTCTAACGAGCCCTTCGTTATGAAACCGAATCTCTTTTTTTGAGGGGTGGACATTGATATCAATCTCCGCAGGATTTATTTCTAGAAACAAAAATGCGATTGGATACCTGCCTTTACTTATAAAAGAATGATAAGCCTCAACAATTGCAAAATTTAAAGTTTTACTATCTACGGGTCTATGATTGACCAAGGTAATCATTTCCTGTCGAGTGGCTCTTCCAGTTCCGGCTTTTCCAATCAGACCGGTAAGTTTGTAGCCCATTTTTTCTGTGCTGATTGGGATTAAGTTATTGGCAATTTCTAAATTGTAAATTTCCCCAATTCTTTCTTTCAACTCAAGACAAACTGGAGATCTAAATACATTTCTAGCTCCCTCTCTCAGGCAGAAGGAAATCTCAGGATGAGCAATTGCAAACAACCTTGTGAGCTGAATTATATGAGCCGACTCTGTCGCATCCGCTTTGAGGAATTTTCTGCGTGCAGGGACGGTATTGAATAAGTTTGCCACCTCAATTCTAGTTCCAGGAGGCATTCCACATTCACGGTTGTGAACCAGCTTGCCTCCATTGATTAAAATTTCTGTGCCCACCTCTTGATCGGCTGGTCGCGTCTGTAAATGGAACCTAGAAACACTTGCAATCGAGGGCAGTGCTTCCCCCCTAAAACCGAATGAGTAGAGGGTGTTTAAATCGTCAGCGGACTGGATTTTACTGGTTGCATGTCTTTCTAGCGATAAAAGGGCATCTTTTGGGTCCATTCCCTTTCCATCGTCCTCAATGCGCATGTAAGCTTTGCCTCCTTGACGGAACTCAATTTCGATTTTTTTTGCACCTGCATCAATACTATTCTCAACCAATTCTTTAATGACTGCCACGGGTCTTTCTACAACTTCCCCTGCTGCGATTTGATTTGCTACTTGATCTGGTAATACTCGAATTATAGACATAAAAGGGCAACTTTTTCTAGGTTAGATTGACTAGGATTCGTTGAGAACTTGGATGAACTTTTGACCAATCACAGAAGGTGAGAAATTTTGTCCACTAAATTTCAAGGCCTCACTCCTCATACTTTTAATTAAGTTTTGATCGTTCGCGAATTTTTTAATGTAAAAACAAACTTTTCGATAATCATTCTGAGGCACGAGGAATCCACTTTTTTTATCTTTGAAACATTCTTTGCAACCGGCGGTATCATAACTAATAACTGGCAATCCATTGTATTGAGCTTCTACTAGAAAGTTGGGCAAAGACTCCTCTAGAGAAACGGAGACCGCAAGATCCGCTTGATTGTAAAATTCGATCGGATTTTCTTTGTATCCGTGCAGGAGGATCGTGTCTTCAAGATTTTCCTTTTGAACGAGTTTTTTGAATGAATTCCATTCTGCACCCTCACCTAGAAGCCAGATTTTGAATGATCCAGTCATCAGGCTTTGCAGTTCTTTGCAAATAGGGATCCATGCCCGATGATTTTTGCCAGGAACAAAGGCTGCTAGATTTAAAATTATAAAATCATCTCTCTCATGGACTTCATTTCTTTTGGATGAGCGTTTGTAAAGATAAGCATTATGAATCATAGAAATGGCATTCGTTTCGATCTTTGATTCTCTTAGCAATTCAAGGGCATATTGACTGTTTACCAAAGTTTGATCACAAGATTTTAGAGTCCATTTATAAAAAAAAGGCAAACTTCTTCCGGAACGCATCGTCGAAATAAATTTAGAATTTTTGGTCAATTTCTTTTTTAAAAACCAACCATATAAATTTGCATTGCGACCCATTAAAATCACTCGATCGGGACCTATTTCATTCAAGGTGGAGATGATTTTTGGAGCATACCAATTGAGCGTAGAGTTTTGTAAAGTGTGTAATTTTTCCGGATTTTGAACTCTGTTTTTCAGTCTGCCACCTCCTCTAAAAACGATTAGATGTGCATCGATTCCTTCAGAATTAAGAAAATTATGTAAAAAAATGGATTGGTTTTCAGTTCCCCCGCATCGCAAATAATCCTGAAGAATGACTACTTTCATATAATATTAAGTAAAAAATAAAATAGACTCGTGAAGGATTTGAACTTACTCAATTGGAATGATTCTTGAAAATTTAAACACTAAAAATTTATTCTGTTTCTTAAGTCAGATTTTTACAAACGGAATTTAATCAGGACAGCCCTTTTGAAGATTTTATTGCCACAATTTAATTTATAGAAGAATGAAAAATTATGTATCTCAGGAATGATTTTTTGAATACTATTTCATATCCTAAGTAGAACTGAAATGATGCATTAAATAAACAAACGATTGCTAAAAAATAGACAGAAATTATTTAAATTTTATAGAATTTTCTTTTACTCTAGATCGTAGAATATCTTTTAGTTTAGATTTGCATACATCCGTTAATTCAGCCAAAAAAGAGCATTGTTTTGATCTTAAATAAGGAGAGTCTACTAAAATACAGGTATTAATTTCATTCGGATAACGAAAGATTAGAATATTGTTTTTTTTTCTTAAAGGTAATGACAAATCCGTAACACCAGTCTCATCTTGTATTAATCTTAGAATATTTTCTCTGTCATGTTGGTTAGATCGTTTGTAAAAAGGAATCCAAAATCGCCTTCTATCAATGTTTAAATAAGGAGAACGTTTGATATGATCAGTAAAATTTATGCCTAAAAAGGTTCCTAGAAAAAAATCGTAATTGTCAGGTAGAAACTCTGGATTATATATATTATTATTACCCGAAATTTCGTCCGATAATGCTCGTAAATCTATAGGAAAAGATCCCTTGGATTCATTGATTGAAAAATTTACAGTAGTCGAAATATTAATATTCAAAATTCCATTTTGGATAAACCAGTCTAGAGGGTTTTCCTCAACCCCTTTGAATGCATTTTTTTCTATGACATACCAATTATAAGCAAAGGATGAAATAAACTCCAAGAAAATCTCAATATTCATTATTTCATCTTCAAAGATTTCATAGCTTGTCATATTCTTTTTCAAACATTCTGCAAATTGACCTTCTAAATTTATAATATCAAATGACTTCTTATTATTTGTGTAACATTGCGCTATTAAAAGTGCAGTGCTGTAAGCTCCAGAACCATTAAATTTTCTTGCAGTATATTCAAATGTGTTTCTGCTTCCGTTAAGGTTAAGTATTGAATCCTTAACTGATCCAATGTTTATATCAAGTATGATGGAGGTTAAGTCATTAGAGTTTAATAATTCATCTATAGAAATGGAACTGCTATCCAAGCTGTTTAATTCTTTTAATCTTGAAATCTCAATAACTCTTTTAAAAGAACCGAAAAGATTGTACCTTTTAGAGTTTAGAAAGTTTTCATAATTTCGAAAGTAAATGAGACTTTCAAGGTGATCGTATAAAGTTTTACCTGATTCCAATTTCACATCTGGATATAAAATACTGCAATAATAATTAAAAAAGGCGAAAGTATCCTCCAAGTATTCTCGGTAAATTAGCCAATCATCATTTGGTAACTTATCCTTGTTAATGTGATCAAAAATAAAATCTAGCCCTTTCATCTTATACATAACTCTCGAACTTTTAATCCTTGAGAGCTTAATCTCTTCTGCTAAAGAATCTTTTTTTAATCTATTCTTAATCTGTAAAACTGGATTTTTCGGCGAAACTTCTATCTGACTTTCTAATTCATAATGCTCGTTTTCTTCAATAACTAACAACAGTATGGTGATACAAAGAATTATGACTGAAGCTATAAATAGAGACCTTCTATACTTTTTTGATTCTCCCTTATCTCCATTTTGAATAGCATCTATAAACTCTTGGAAGTTTTGAAATCTCGATTTAGTATCATCACTTGTAGCTTTAAATATGATTGTATTTCTAATCCTAATCCATTCTCTACGCTCGTATTCAGATAAAGATTCTTTACCTTGAGGAGGCCACTTGTAAATAGGCTTAGATAATAGGTTCGGCTGGTTCGCTGTCATTAAACAGTAAAGAGTTACAGCAACTGCATACATATCTGCGTCTCCACCAGACTCAACATACCATACCGGTGGAGTATAATAACTAGTTCCTTTTCTTGTGTAGTCATCTTGAGATGTAATTAATCCCACATCAGCAATACAAGGCTTTCCATGAAAGAAGATTATATTATCTGGCTTTATATCTCGATGAGAAAGCCCTATACTTTTTAAATCTTTTAAGCCCTCAAGAACAGGAGATATAAGAGACTTAATTCGTTCAGAAGAGTACCACTCAGTATCATATTTTTTCTGTTCGATAAGAGATGCAAGAGTAATCGGCTTCCAATCATCACTATTATAATCAATTCCTTTAGGACCGTCGGCTAAAGGCATAAAATAATACAGGAATTCTTGAGTTTGATTCACGTTATAGATAGGAATCAAGTATTGAGAGTTGATCCTTAAAAGACCATTTTCATATTCCATTAGAGATTGTAATTCTCTGTCAAAATGAGAACTTCTAGATTTATCAATTATCTTAACAGCAAGAGGCTTTCCAGTAGAAACATTTTCAGTCAACCACACTTCGCCAAAACCACCTTCACCAATTTTTCGAACTAATTTATTTCCATCTATAATTTTATTAATCATTATCTGTTTGAATAAAACAAAAATGATTATCAACACCAACCTCTAAATTGAGTTTTGAGAAATACTCAAGGTCAGGCTGAAATAGCTCAGATTAATTGTATTAATCATATTGTGTGCTTAGAAATTTGATGATAACAGTTCTCTTTTCTAACTAGTCCAAATTCTGTAATTTAATAGAAAATAATTTGTCTAAAATAAAAAATTATTTAACAAATTATGTTTCATTATTTTAAGGAAAAAAGTTTATTAAGTCTAGGGAACCTCCGGAAATATCACTTTTTGAAGAATTCGTGAAAATGATAAAATCTGAAGCTTTCTAATTCGAAAAAATCGTTTTCCCATGGGTGTATTTTTATTTTTTGAGACATGCAACTAAGTAAGTTTAATAATTTCTTGGATTATATTGGTTGAATATAATCATATTTCTTATCGATTTGCTAAGTATGCATACCGATCCATGTTGTAGACCAAGTTGCATAATCCGTTGTGTTGATTGGCTCTAACTTTTCCGATCTTTCGACAGAAGTCCATTCCCATCTGACTCATTCTTCCAAATACATGCTCTACTCGGACTCGAACAC
>CAJWYM010000046.1 GCA_913049555.1 uncultured Opitutia bacterium | reverse complement strand
AAAATGAGCTAGTTCATCGGTTGGAATACCAAACTAGAAAAGAAGCAATCTTAAGAATTTTTAAGTGGATCGAAGTATTTTATAACCGGAAAAGAATACATTCCTCTATCGAATATCAATCACCTGTTGACTTCGGAAATATCAATAACTAAATATAAACACAGAAGCTTGTTTTAGATCTAAAGTTTTCGAGGGATATCTCAATGTAATCACTGAAAGAGGATTTTTAAAGTATTATGGAATATAATTACAAAGAGTTAAGTAGGCCAAAGACTTGTATTCCCGTCATTTTAGATCAATGTAATGAGTGGGTTTTGAAAAAGAATTTATGTTACGGACAAAATTACATCGAACCGAAGTTTACGTTCAAAGACGAATCTCAAAAAGGTGCGTATCTGAACCCCAAACGACATATGCTATGGATTGCGATGATTATTGTTACTCCTGCAATATTGAATAAAATTATACTAGGATAAAAAATGTTCACAGATATTTCCAAAGAGGTAGCATCTGATCCTTGGTTTAAGGTGGTTGATTGTCTTCAACAAAATTGGGCTGTAATTATTGAACGGGCGAATGATGCTCTAGTAGTATTTTATGGAGATGGCTGTGGCGTATTTGATGAAATCTCTTACATAGACACTAGGAATGCTGAAACAGCTTTACTATTGAATGGATTTAATAAGTATAACTCACAGCCAGCGCAAACCCATGATGTAGTGCCCAAGCCGGATGGAATATTTCGATACTCACCACACCCTAATGGACGAATTTATTCAGAAGGAAGATTCTGGGTATTTAATCTACCTGAATTTAGTTTTGATGATGATTCCCGTCATTCCCAAGATGATGAAATATCGAATAAATTGTCTGAGATAAAAGAGAAAGACGATGAGATTCGAAGATTGTCAGGACAACTCATAATGCAGAAGGCCAAGACGTCAGAGGCTGAGTTTGCGATCAAGCCTCTACGAGAAAATCTAGAAAAAGCTAACCGTATTTTTAATAAACAGAATGCTGAAATTTCTGAGCTTCGCGAAAAACTGAGACATGTTGAGGCAGACTCTGAGCCTGTTGAAAATAAAGAATGAGTGTCTTAATCATTTATTCTTCGAAGAATGTCATGGATGTGAATAGTATATGCATTTGAGTTTAGAGAAGATATCGCTGTATCACATTTTTGACCATCGAAATACTGGTTTAAGACTTCAGTAAATGTAGAACCGCTGACATGGATTTCTGAGAATACTCTTTATTGAAGTATTTTTTGTTCATCGGCAAAACGCTTTAGGTTATAAGGATTTTTACTCATATAATTTGGTCATCTTTACGATCTCCTCTAATATGATCTGTTTCAACTCTAAGGGCTCAATAACTTTGGCTCGATGGCCCCAGCTTAAGATCTCGTTCTTTAAATCCTCCAAGTGAGAAACTGTTATTCTCATTGAGATCCATCCGTCTTTATGTTTTTGGTATTTTACAGAGTCATTCCATTGTTTTTCCATAACGACTGGAGCTGCATTGGAATCGAACTCGATAATGGCATGGAACATCTCTTCACCATTAGTAAAGGCACCAATAGCATTTTTGAAATATTTATCGGGATCAAATTTCTTTTCGAATTTCTCATGGATGACCTGCGGTTTGACTTCCTGAATTCTTGCTAGAGATATATTCCTAAATGCATCTTTTGTGTGATCATAAACTACAGCATACCACCTTCCATTCGTGCAGAAAAAATGACAAGGGTTACTTTGATGGATTTCTTTTTTTGTTTCAGATTCCTATACTTTATTATTAGAGACTGTTTATTGAGACCTGCCTGAATGAGTCGCATGAAGTTCTGTTCATTATATCCTTTGTGCCCATTATTAATAAACGAAACGATATTAGACGCCTGATCCATTCTAGATCGAAGATTATTATCCACCATCTGGACTAATTGATTGAATATACGATTGAGATCAGAGTGGAAAGGAGTCCCTCTGTATTCCGACAATGATTTTAAAGCGATTACAAAAGCAAGAATTTGATCTTCCTTAATACCTTCAAAGTATGGGAGCTCATCTACGATAGAGGAAAAGTAGTAGCCTCTATAGATGCTATCATACTCAATCGGAAGCCCAAACAATTCTTTCATATCACTAATATCTCTAGTGATCGTTCTTTTATTAACATTTAATTCATTAGCGAGTTCCGATGTAGTTGGATAAGTATTTCTACGAATATGCTGATATATTTCCTTAAAACGAATCGTTTTTGGGATTTTATCACCTAACAAATGTTTGGTATTTAAGTCTGGACTGATGTTAGATTTCATAAGGAATTATTTTATTCAATCAATTTAATTGAGTAGACACTATTTGTTTACCCAAAGTGCTACAGTAATTGTATGAATAAAATAGGAGACAAAGTTTTTTGTATTGACGGAACCTTTCATCCAAGTGTGACCGAATGGGCAAACTACCTTCCTTTAGACGGTCAAGTATTCACAATTAGGTCTTTGCTTAGGTGTCCTCATACGATTACGAAAGAAGATGGTATCGGTTATAGGCTTGAAGAGCTAAAGAATCCCGGGCATACAAAAGACAATAATTTTTCTTTCTCGGATTGGAGATTTATCGATCTTGATGAACTCCAATCTTACTACGATTTAGAAATAGAAAAAAGTGCACCCGTTTTAAGTGAAAATGGTTTTAAATAATCTAGATACTGTTAAGCTCTGCGAAGTTGAAGCGATTCAATCGTTTGATCAAGCTAGGTGATGATTCTTATGACTACCCAAATTTTCATGGATCTAGATGAGACACTCATTCATACAATAAGTGTGAGTGATCATGGTAAATACAGTAGTATTACAAAAGGTAAGAAGCGCTGTGACTTTGAAGGAGAAATGAGCTTTCCAAGACCCGAGGCACCTGAACTCTTAAGGATTTGTCGAGACCTGAGCGATGAAGTAATCATAATGGCAGTAGAAACTGCAAATTATGCACAGAGTTTGAATGACTCCTTCAACTTAGGCTTCAAAAAGAACGACCTCTTTGCTCGCGAATATTTCCTATTTGGCCAGAAGAATCTATCACCAAAAGGTGTGCTTATCGATAATCAGGAATCCGATGAGCAAGCATTAGAGCAAGAGCTTGAGACTCTTGGTATAAATCCAGATTGCCATCTAAAGATTCCCCAGTTCTCGGCTCCGGACTTCAAAGACTGTAAGATTTTCCTATGGGATTGGAGTATTGCCTATCAAAGTTGTTGTCGATATAGAAGTGGGAGGAATGTCGATGAAATTAGAATACAATAAAGAAAAGAAGCTCTTTTACATAGACTCGCTCGTTAAGAAAACGCCGGAACGCTTCCTCATTAACGACTCAGGCATTAAGAGTCTGGAATCTATCGGTATCAAAGAAGGAACACCCGTGAAAAGGGTTCAGTTACTCAGCCTAGTGCAGAAAGGCTATGCTTATCCCATAGCGCATAACTTTAAGCCAGAGCAGTTAGATATAGAGCTCAATCTCGATCAGGGAGAGTTTGATTATCTTCCCAGGTGTGAGGAAACGGACTCGGTCTATGAAGTGAACTTAGTTATTATAAAGACTAACCGAGGACATATTGGGCACCTATTCTCACCCGAATTGGTTGTCATAAATCGAAAATTTGCCACCATGATTATTCCTATATCTGCTCTTAACAACACTTGTCTAACCCGTCTTGTAGAACTTTATGCCCTTCCTGCATCCGATACAGCCATCTCAACTATTAAGAAATGGTATGCTTGTGAGAATGCTGAGAAGTGGGAAGCTTATAAAAAACAGAAGTTTATGAAACAAGGTATGTTCGATTTTAAGGAAGGAAATCAGGGTAGCCTTTTGTAAACAATATTGTTTCCAAAAATACCAAAAAGCACAGCGATGGAATCATGCTTTAGTAGTTTTAAAACTTCTGATAAGGGGAACTTCCAATTTAATGATTTCCAAGTCGTTGAAACACATGATTTTGATTCTATTTAGGTATTTTATAATAGATTCTGAGAATACCCTTCAATTGGAAATGTTTCGCCGATTCAATAAGATTCGGCCTTGATTTTTTGGACAGGAAATTAAGGCTTGCTCAAGTTGTCATACTAGCAGATCGGGTAGGTCGAATTTGAGAGGCAAAAAAAAGAAAGCCTTATAAATCTTATTTTAGATTTACAAGGCTTTATTTACCAAAAATTGGTGCCCAGGGAGGGACTCGAACCCTCACACCTTGCGGCACTAGATCCTAAGTCTAGCGTGTCTGCCAATTCCACCACCTAGGCAAGTGATAAAGAGAAATTAAGACTAAAAAATAAAAACTTGGCAAGTTAAATTTAACTCAATTTCCATGATAAGGATTCGCTTCTCGCTTTATATATTTGAGCGCAATGGCTTATAGAATTTATTAAAAGAATGTTTCCTATTTCTTTCGATTTAATGAATGCTTTTTACATACACCCAGTGGATGTTTTTTGCTTCGAATGAAGAATGGAATCCTGAAATAAAAATATAAACTTTTATAAAAGATTAGAATTCAGTGAATCCAATCAGTCCTTCTTTTAATTTTATTGAAAAATGAATAGAGAATCTGAATTTGGCTCAGGCTTACATGGAATCGCATGTAAAACAAAAGACCACAATCAATACCCTTTCCATGCTTGTAAATAGTACTCATAAACCATTGGACTTCCTAAAGTTGAAATGGAGGTCTCTTTTGTTGTTAGTTGGTTTTTACCAAAATGAAGACTCGATTGGATCAGCTCACGGGTGAGGTGTTTGGTTGGAACGCTTAATGAGTGAACCGAGTTTAATTGTTCTTTCAAAGGCTTCTCTGTAAATGTATTTGGGTTTTTAGCAATCCACCATCCCCAATCTCCGAATGAGGGGATATTTTCATGATAGGGTTCTGCCTCAAGTCCAGCAGCCTCCATGGTTCTACCAATACATAGAAATGCTTCCCTCGCATGAGCTGGAGAGGTAGATTGCTGAACAACAATCCCCCCGGGGCCAAGCTTTTTCATCAAGTTGCTGTAAAAATATTTGGAATATAATTTTGCTAAATCAGGTGAATTTGGGTCTGGTAAATCAATAACAATCAGATCATAAATACGAGGAATTTGCTCTATAAAAACCGAAGCATCTAAATGGTAAAGGTTCACCTCACAAATACTTTCCCATTGGTTGCCAAATCTGTTTTTTTGGTTCTTTTCAACCAATTTTACTTTTTTACCGGTTATCAAAGATTGATTTTCCAGTAATGAAACTTTTGCATCCGATAAGGAGGCCTGATTCAGTTTCAATAACTCAGGGTTTTCTCTGGCAAGTTTTGTAATTTCAGGGTCTAAATCCACGAGATCGATTTTTCTGACCGTTGGGTATTTTAGGATCTCTCTTACCGCAAGCCCATCTCCTCCTCCCAACACCAGTATATTTTGATGGTTTGGACTTACATGCATGGCTGGATGAACTAGGAATTCATGATAAATATGCTCATCCGCGGAACTGAATTGTAAATGGCCATTGATGTATAAATTTGTCATTCCATAGGGGGATTCAGTCAGGACAATGTGTTGATAACGTGTAGTGGCTGTATATTTAATATGGTCTCTGTAAAGAGACTGTTCCGCCACTGTAGTCCAATTTTTTGCTTGAAAAAAAGAACCCCCCAATATTCCAAGAACCAAAAAACTAGTGATCCATATCCAATTCTCAATTTTTTGATGATTGTGGAAAAAATAAAGGAGTGCTAAGCCCGTCAGGGTGGATGAGATTCCGAGTAAAGCAGCGGTTTCTGTAAGTATTAAAAACTTGGGTAATAAAAAAGTCCAAACAAGCGCCCCAAACAAAGCTCCGATATAATCAACCTTCAGGATTTCGGCCAAATTAACTCTTAGTTCACTGCTGTAAGATTGATTTTGTCTTACAATTAAGGGAATTTCAAAGCCAATTAAAATGCCACAAATGCTAATCAATGAGTAATGCAAAGCGCTGTATTGGTAGGGGAATTTGCCGTACATGAAAATAAGAAGTATGGGTCCCAAACCCCCTAAAATTGCTAGGGTCAATTGACTCAATGCGAAAGAGCGGATAATGGACTCTTTTTTTATGTATCGTGTCAATTCTGCTCCGACTCCCATACAGAACAGCATAAGTCCAATTGTAATGGCCCATTGTTGAACAGAATTTCCGAGAATATCAGCAGCTATTTTTGAGAAAGTATACTCGTACGCCAATCCACTGCCTCCCATAATAAACATACAGAGACTTAATATCAGACGATCTTTACGATTGTTTTTACTCATCTCTAGGCTCTATGGATCAAAATGAATCAGTAGAAGATAAATCTTCTTTTCTTATGGAAATTAAAATACTTTTACTCCATTTATCTAGTATATTTCTATGGGATCGATCCATAAAAGTGGAAGCGATGATAAAAACTGCAAAAGGGGGTAAGAATAGACTGATCGAAAACAACTCACGAATCAATAATTGACTCATTTTAGGGTGGGTTGACAGAGTATCGTAATCATAGAGTTTGCATTTTAAAATCCTCATTCCAAAGGTTTGACCCTTTCTACCTGCTGGAATGACAAAAACCATAAACCAAGAAAAGAAATAAATACTTAACATGACAACGGCTCTCATTTGCCAACCAATATCCTGAAGAGTCTCAAGTAGATTGTCCCCATCACTCATGAGAGAGGTTGTTATTTGTAAAAGAAGAGAAGCAATCCCAAAAAAGGTAATACAATCTAAAAGAAATGCTGGAATTCTTTGATTCATAGAGGCCACTTTTACAGTTGTTTGCATCCTTCTATTTTAAAGAGGATTTCTTAATTTGCCAATCCATGAATCTATGAAATTTATTTTAACAATTATCCCTTGCACCCGGCGTCGCTTTTTAGTTTTATAAGTCTTATTTTTGAACAATACCCATGAAACCTACAGCCATGACAGAAAAAGAAAAAACTCCTGATTACTCTATTCCCCCAAAAGAATCCCTCTCCTCCAATTCTTTCGACTCAAATGCTCTAAATGAATATGATGAGGATCGAACTTTGGAAGCTAAAAGTTTAGTCAAAAAATTCACAATCTACAGCTTCGGTTTTGGATTGGTTCCTTGGCCAGTTCTGGATGTTTTATCGATTACTGGAGTGCAACTAAAAATGCTGGCTTCTATGTCAGAACTTTACAATGAACCTTTTTCACGTCAGTTTGCTCGTAAATCTATGGCTTCTTTAATAGGAGGAATTGGGTCTCAGGCTATTGGGAGAGGAGTCGTGGGGAGTTTGCTTAAATTTATACCCGGTTTGGGACAAATCGCAGGAGTCGTTTCTGTTTCTATGATATCCGCTGCAACCACTTATGCTATCGGTCAAGTTTTTATCCAGCACTTTGAATCAGGAGGGACATTTTTGACTTTTGACCCTGAGAGGGTTCGGGAATACTACGAGCAAAAATTTAAAGAAGGGCAGCAAGTAGCTGCAGATCTAAAAGCAGATTCTAAAAATTGATTTAATTTTGTGGCGATTCCTTTTTCCAGATCGATTCGATCCGTCCAAGCTGATCGTGGCAAAATCACTCTATTGGGGATTCTTTTTTCGTCTTTATTGTTGATCACTTGGTTGCTTTGGTTTTTGACTAGTAAAATAGAAGTAAAGCAAATGACTACGGATGTAGTCCCGCACAAACAGGGAGATGTGTTTGCTTTTTATCCTCGTCAAAATGCGCTGAAAATTCGAATTGGTCAAGAGGCTCGCTATTCTCTGTTAAACACTCAAGAGGAGGTTGCACCTTTTATTCCAGCACAAGTCATGGATATCATATCGGATCGAAAATCTGGTAAAATTAAGGTAAAACTGAGTCAGGAACCTGGCTTCTATTCATTTCAAGTGGGCCCCGAGACTCCAATCGAGGTTTCTATCGTTGTTGAAAAAGTTTCCCCTGCTATTTTGCTACTAGAAAAGACCGGATTATTAAATTCTAAGCAAGATGTAAGAGCCATACATTGATATTTATGGGATTGTTTAGAAAAAAATCCTACCCCAGTTTCCTAGTACCTGAGGTGGTTCAAACTTCAAGTATGGATTGCGGGCCTGCATCTCTTAAAGCTCTGCTTGAAGGCTATGGAATCCATACCAGCTATGGTCGTTTAAGAGAGGCCTGTCATACGGATGTCGATGGAACCTCTATTGACACCTTGGAAACGATCGCACAAGAAGCAGGTTTGAACGCAAAGCAAATTTTAATTCCGTCAGAGCATTTGCTACGCCCAGAAAACCATAATTTACCGGGCATTGCTGTTGTAAAACTACCCAATGGAAATACTCATTTTCTAGTTGTCTGGAGAATTTTAAAAGGTTTTGTTCAAGTTATGGATCCTGCAAAAGGGCGTCGCTGGATCCCGAAAAAAGAATTTTTACAAGACTTGTATGTGCATCGTCACCCAATTCCGGCTGAGTCTTGGAAGAATTATGCTTTCTCCAATAGATTTACTTTGGATTTAATTGGTAGAATGACAGACCTTCAAATCCATGAAGAAACGGCTAAAAGTTACATAGAATTAGCTAAAGAACAAGATACATGGGAAGCCATTGCAACTCTGGATGCATCGATTCGTTTTGTTAGTTCCATGGTCGATTCTGGTGGATTATTAAGAGGAGAGGAAGCGACCACTGCCGTTTCAAAATTTGTAGACAATCAGGGTTCCAAGCATGGAAATCCATTAAAAATTCCCTCTATTTATTGGCCTGCTCAAGCAATTCCCAACGATGAGGAAAAGAGGCTTCTTGTTAAAGGCTCCGTTTTTATTTTTGTAAAGGGGAAGACGAGTAAAGAGGATTCTAAAGTCAAATGTGAGAGTCCATCGAATGAGAAGGAAACTTCTCCAAAAAAACCGGTTGCTCTTGATAAAATTTTAGTCTCTGACAAAGAAACCCCCACTTTCGCACTTTTTAAATATTTGAAAGCGGATGGGCTTTTGACACCCTCTTTAATTACTGCCTCCCTATTTATTACTTCAATTGCAACAATCATTGAAGCCCTTTTATTTATAGGCTTATTAAAAATTGGAGATACTCTCAGTTTAGCGGATTATAACTTTGGGGCTGGTATTCTGTTTTTAACTTTTTTTGTTGGGATCTTGATTTCTGAAGTCTTCATCAATCATTCAGTTGCCAGAATGGGGAGAAAACTTGAAATTCGCCTGAGAAGTGCATTTCTCGAAAAAATCCCAAAATTGGGAGATCGCTACTTTCACAGTAGATTGACTTCAGATATGGCTCAAAGAGCGCATGAGTTGAGGGATATTCGGAATTTGCCTCAATTAGGTTTTGGATTTATGAGAAATATTTTCCGCATCCTCTTTGTTGCTGGAGGAATTATTTGGTTGGATCCTAATAGTTTTATTTTAGCTGTTTCGGGGACTTTCCTGGCGATTGTAGTATCCTTAGTGTTCCATCCAGTGTTAGTGGAGTTGGATCTTAGATTGATGACCCACAACAGTGCCCTAAGTCGATTTTACTTGGATTCATTGATTGGTTTATTGCCCATACGAACTCACAGTGCATCTAGACCCATCCGAATCGAGCATGAGAGTTTGCTGGTGGAATGGATGCGGGCTGGATTGGATCTTCTTGGATCTCAGGTTTTTATTCAATTCTGCCAAGCTTTGGTCGGAACCATTTTTTCTATCATTATTTTATTCAACTATGTTCAATCTGGTGGAGAGCCAACCGGTGTATTGTTGCTTTTTTATTGGGTTTTAAGCCTTCCGGCATTGGCTCAAACCTTAGCTCGATATGCCAATCAATACCCGATGTATCGGAACCGTATGTTAAGGTATTTAGAACCACTCAGTGCCCCTGAAGAAGCGGAATTTGATTCAGACAAGGAAGTTCAAAATGCTTTCATTTCTAAAAACAAGGGACTTCAATTAAACTTTGACCATGTTCATTTGGAAAACAACGGACATTCGATTTTAAAAGACATTCATTTCAGCGCTCAGGCTGGAGAGCATATAAGTATTGTAGGTCCCTCCGGGGCAGGAAAATCAAGTCTTGTGGGACTTTTATTAGGTTGGGACCAGCCTTCTAAGGGTTCTGTTTATGTAGAGGAAAAAAAATTGGAAGGCCCTTGGATTGAATTGCTTCGCAGAGAGATTGTTTGGTTGGATCCTTCGGTTCAATTATGGAATCGATCATTGATTGAAAATTTAAAATATGGATCTGGATCCGTTAGCAACAATGAGATCACTCAAGTTTTAGAATCCGCCGATTTGTTTCATCTATTAGAAAAAATGCCTCAAGGGATGCAGACGAAACTTGGAGAAAGTGGTGGTTTCGTATCAGGAGGGGAGGGGCAACGGGTTCGCCTAGGTCGAGCTTTGTTGAAAAAAGCACCTAAATTAGTAATACTCGACGAACCTTTTCGAGGTTTAGACAGCGAAAAGAGAAAACAATTTATAAAAGATGCTAAAATTCATTGGAAAGATTCTACCCTCTTATTTATCTCCCATGATATTGAGGATACCCGGCTTACAGGACGGGTTTTAGTCATGGAAAATGGTTCTATTATCGAAGACGGTGCTCCCAAAAACTTATTGCGAAGAAAAAATTCTGTTTACAAAGACCTTTACAACGCTGAAAAACAATCCAAAGATCAAATTTGGAATCCGTCAAATTGGAAACATTTTAAAGTTTCCAATAGTAAGATTGAGAAAATGTTTTAAGCATTCAATTCATTCCAGTTAGATTTGTTCTTTTGAGATTTAGCGATTCTTGTCAAAAATTTTAAACGAGTGAGTGCCCCACAGTGCTTAAAAGAAACTAGAGTATTTCCCAACAGGTTGGTTATCCCTCACAATTAATTGGAATGAATGCGGTTTTTAATCAAATTTGAGGAACCTTTAGGTTTCATGCCTTTAATCCGATCTTTAGTAAAACTTTAAAGTGCAAATTCATTACTCAATGAGGAATTGCTGTAGAATCTGGAATCTTTGGATTGATAGAAGAATCGTATTTTTTCCAAAGTTCAGAAAGTGCTATCATTGCTGGTTTTGGATTTCCCTCAAAATCAATCAAAGAAGTGTTGGCAGTGCATGGAAAACTATCATGCCCCATCCAAAAAATAATTCCTCCACATTCAGGGAATCTTTTCACACAGCACTCAGCGGCGATTAACAGGGCCTCTTTTTGCCTTTTTTGACCCCATTCTACATATTCAAGGAGGTTTTCAGGTTTTTTGCCGTTTTCATTTTCAAATTCTTCAGCTTCTGTCCACCAAGACTGCCTTCTCCATAAATCGTTTGAGTTGTCGCATGGGGTGGTTGCTAGGTCGCCTTTATATTTTTCAATCAAGGAGGCACTGCTCGGAGCAGGAGCTCCGATTTCGGTTCGTATCAAAGAATCGTCTTGGTTGAAGTATTCAGACCAGTTGTTTTCGATTCGACCCACTGCCTTCCAAGGTCCATTCACAGCCCAATGAAGTCCTTTGCCAAAATTTTCTGGCGTTGCATTGAATTCAGGTCCGCATGGAGTAGAGGGTATGAATCTTTTGGAAGGATCGAATTCTTGAATAAGTTTTTCAAAAGATTGAATCATCGGATGCTTGTTCGATACTGGAATATTTTGAACGGTCTTGTATTCTCTCAATTCGTTTCCACCGCACCACATGATATGAGAAGGGTGAAAATGGCGTCTTTCAATGTAAGATTTAGCAGTTTCAGTGTATAATTTTATAGTATTGGGATCCTCTGGGGGACAATTATCCAAGCCGGAACTGGAGAGTGGGAATTCTTGCCAAACTAAAAAACCCAATTCGTCACAAAGATCATAAAAATCAAACGTTTCTAAGTAAGCACCTCCCCAAACTCTCAGCAAGCGAATCCCTAATTCTCTATACTTCATAAGTAGGTTCTTATATTCTTCTCGAGTAACATCCGCATAATTAGGCTTAATGGGAGTCCAGTTAATACCCGTTAAGAAAATCTTATGTCCATTGATATTAAAGATCCAAGGATCGGCATGTTCCGCATTTTGATTTTTTGTCCATTCTGTTTTGCGGAAGCCAATCGTTCTTTTTAATGTTTCGATTTTGTCTCCTTTTGAATCTAGAAGATAGATCATTAGGGTGTAGGTTTTTTGCTCGCCAATAGAGTGGGGCCACCAGGGCTGAATCCCAATCATTTCAAAAATTTGACTGGATGATTTGAATTTGGAGTAAGGAGATGTTTTGGAGAATATTTGTGTCTCCTCGTCCCAGACCTCAACGAGTACTGAACAATCCTGAGAGCCTTTGACTTTCAAATCGATTTCTACAGATGCGTTGTAGTCCATTCCTTTGAATGCAATTTCATTTTCTAAATGAAGGTGGGTATAAGTATAACAATTTTCAATCGTTGATTTTTGGTAACTGATAAGATTTATATCTCCTGTTATTCCAGTTTGAACCATGCGGCTCGTCCAATCCCACCAATAATAAAATCTGGGTTTTAAATCTGTAAATTCTGAGGTATAGCCAAATTGACCTAACCATCTGGGAGGGGTATGAAAAACAATCATCAGATCTCGATTTTTCTTTCTATCTACTTGTTCTGTAATCGTAACCTCGTGCGTTTTTAGAGAATTGGAAAAATCTAGAATTTTTTCACCTCCAAAGAAAATTTCTCCATTGTAATCCAATCCCTCGAACAGGAGAGAATGTTCCCTTTCAGAAAAAAACCAATCTTCAGGGATTTGAGTTAAGAATACCCAAAACCGATTTTCAATCCATTCTATTTTTCTGGTATTGAAACCGTAATTCCAATCTTCAATAACATTCTTTTCTAAGAGTGCTTTTTGAACAGAACAAGGTATCTTTACATCTAAAGGGTCCATTTCACCCTTCATTTTAGTGCCTAACTCTAGTGAAACATTGAGGTAGTTTTCATAGGGGTAGGTGCCTACCATTTTCCAATTTAATTCGTTGAGATTATGCTTTGAGTTCATAGTAAAGAATCTGAGTTAAAATATCATATTAACTTACATATATCTTACATTTTGTCAAATTATGAAATAAAGGAACTTATACATTGGATCAAATTAATTATATAATTAATATTTAAAGTATTATAGAATAGTAATATAATGATTTAATTAGAGTGAATGTTGTATCCCCTTATTTCATGATAACATAAGATGTGTTCAAAGAAAGTTATTGTAAGATACACTTTTTTATTCTATTATAAAGGATTGATTTTTTGATATAGTATCGTGGACAAGAATAACATTTATGAAATTGCAGAACAATCGGGGGTTTCCATTGCGACGGTTTCTCGCGTATTGAACAACTCTGATAAAGTGAGTTCTTCTACCCGAAAGAAAGTCCTAAAAGTGATCCGTGATTCTGAGTATTTTCCTAGAAAAAACAAAGATAGGAAATACGATATTCTGGTAATTATAAATGGAACTGAGAATACAAATCAAAACTATGTCGGCTCTTATGAGTCCCAATTATTGAACGGGATTGTAAAGGAAGTGAAGGAGAATGATGACATCAACTTTCATTTGTTATTTATTGACCACTCTTGGCCTCATGCTCGAGTTTTAAAATCGATCAAAGAACGAAGTATCGATGGCATTATCGTGTTGCAGAGCAACGAGGAAACCACTTACTTGTCTGTTTTGTCAGATCATAAGGTACCGATTGTATTGATCAATAATTCATCCATACAATCTTTTCACAGTATCGAGTTTGAAAATAAGATATCTACGCAACAAGCAATGGACTACTTGTATGATAAAGGTCATCGAAAAATTGGCATATTTAGTGGTCATTATCAATTTTCAGATATAAAAGAACGAGTCGATGCTGCGAGTGAATTTCTTAAATCTAAAAATTGTTACGATTCAAATTCTTTAGTCTTATTGCCTGATTCAGAAAATTTAAAATATGTCGACAACTATAAAAGGGGTTACGAAATGGCTAAATTTTATATAAAAAATGGGATTTCTCATACGGCCCTTCTTTTTACAAATGCAGATATCTGCTTGGGTGCATTGAGTCTTTTTGCTGAAAATGAGATACAAGTTCCTGAACAACTCTCAGTGATTACTTTTGATGAAAATCCATCCTTTGCCTACTACAAACCTGCATTGACGACCATCTCCCAACCTTTAAACAAAATGGGAGAAGTGGCAACGAAGACCCTCTGGGATATTTTTAAAGACAACGCCAATTTAAATTCTCAGCAAAAGCGATTCAGCTTTATTGGTAATTTAACAGAGAGGGAAAGTTGTCGTAGTATTTAATTACTGAACCTAAATAACAATGAGCATTATTAAATTAAAACCTATTTATCAAGAACGCGTTTGGGGAGGCACTGGATTTGCAACCTTAATGAACAGGCCGTTGCCAGATGGAAAAATCATTGGCGAGAGTTGGGAAATTGTAGACCGAGAGGAAGCTCAGTCTATGATAACTGAGGGACCTTTTGAGGGAAAAACCTTTCGTGAAGTATTGGAGACTGAATCCTCGAACATCTTACCTCCGAATGCAGATCCAAAACGTCCATTCCCAATTTTAGTGAAATGGTTGGATTGTCAGGATCGTTTGAGCTTACAAGTCCATCCACCAGCCAGTATTGCTGGATCTCTGAATGGTGAACCGAAAACTGAAAATTGGTATATTGCAGATGCAAAACCAGATGCATCTTTGATTGTAGGTTTACCTAAGGAAACGAATCGTGAAAAGTTTGAGTCTGCTTTGAAAGCCAACCAACTCGAAGATTGTTGCCACCGATTTCCTGTAAAAGCCGGGGACTCTATTTTAGTGGAAAGTGGCCGCATGCATGCAATCGATGCGGGGAATCTAATCTTAGAGATTCAGCAAAATTCAGATACCACTTATAGAGTCTATGATTGGGGTAGGGTCGGCCTAGATGGAGAGCCCCGTCAACTGCACATAGAAGAATCTTTAAAAAGTATCGATTTTGATGATTTTGAACCTTCTGCGATGAAAACAGCAGAATCCTCTGGGGAGTTGGAATTAGCTGATTGCAGTGAATTTAGAATTCGCAAGTTTGCGCTCAAAAAAGGAGAGGTTCAGAATTTTACCGCTCATGAAGATGTAAAAATTCTTAGTGTCGTAACGGGATCCATTGAGGACTCGGAAAATTCAATAAGCGCAGGGGAAAATGTGATTCTACCTTACTGCGAAGAATTTTCTTTTACAGTCAAAGAAGACACAACCTTTTTAGTCACGGATCATTTTTATAATTAATGGATTGGAAATCCCATTTACTGGATTAATCCGTCAATACCACCCCTCCGCGGCCAGTTTATCCAAATAAGGAGAACAATGTGGGTATTACCAAAAGAGTTCAGCTCGGGTCGCAAGTCATCCACCATGATAAATGAGACGTTGGGCTTTCCTTAAAGCTTGGCTAAGAGGGTGTTGGTGGGGAGTAATATACTTGAAAGTGAGAGATATAGTAAAAATTGAGTCTTCATTTTATTTGCCGTAATAGTTTATTGGTGCTTGTACCTCCACTACCCATTGATGCAAGGCTGCTTTCAGTTCCTGTGTTTTTTCTGGCATAGATTCCGATAGGTCGTTTTTCTCTTCCAAGTCATCCGTCAGGTTATAGAGTTCAATTTTATTTAATTTCCAGAATTCAATCAGTTTATAGTCTCCACGACGAATTGCTCTAGAGCAGTATACCCCTTTTTTTCGCTTTTCCTCTTTAGTTGGATAATTCCAAAAGATATCCGATTTTCGTCTGTGATCCTCTTTTTGGAGTGCTTTTTTATAGCTGTGACTGTCTAGGTGTTGTTGTTTTAGGAAGGGCAGTCCGCATAGCTCCAAGAGAGTTTTGTAATGATCTGCGCCAGTGGTCAAATATTTTGTTCTCATACCTGCTCTTGAAAAGCCGGGAACATTCACAATCAGAGGCACTCGAATTCCCCCCTCATGCATGTAGCTTTTTCCAGCTCGTAGGGGTAGGTTGGATGTAGCTAAGTTTTTAGCCGTTTTAGACCAGATGTTATTTCCTAAACCTCCATTGTCCGATGTCAGAACGATAATGGTGTTCTCCTCAAGTCCCTCTTCTCTTAGGGTTTTAAGAAGACGTCCAAAATTGGAATCAACGGTTTCCAATAATGCAGCATATGTTGGATTGTCTTGGATGGCATCGAAATAATTTACTCCTACTTTGACAAAAGGCTCCATAATTGTGGGTGCTTGTGTGGCAAGTTTCTTCTCGAATTTTTCGACAAGTTCCGCTTTAGCTTCGATGGGTTCATGCACTGCATAGAGTGAGACAAAGGCAAAAAAAGAATTGCTTTTATTTTCTTTAATGAAAGAGATGGTTTCATCGATCAGTCTGTCAGTCAGAAATTCTCCTTCTTGCCCATTCTCTAATCCTCTTACAGCATAAGGATTTTTCTTGGGATCCTCTGATTTTGCATAGGGAAAAAAGTAGGTGGCAGGCATACCGTTTGCACCCCCCCCTTTGTTAATGTCAAACCCGTGATCCTGTGGATATTCTCCTTTCTTCTTCCCTAAGTGCCATTTCCCTGTGAAAAAGGTTCTGTAGCCATTTTCCTTAAAAGCTTCGGCAATACTGTTTTCTTTCGCAGGCAGGATACTTTTTTTACCAGGATTTTCAAGTCTGGCTGGGAACTTACCAGACATAATACTCATTCGTGATGCGATACAATTTGGATGAGATGCGTATGATTGAGTAAAGAAAACACTTTCTGTTGAGAATTTATCAATATTTGGGGTTCTCATAAAAGGTTGACCCCATACACCCCAAATCCCTCCAACCTAGATCATCTATCAGAAAGAAAAGAACATTTGGCTTTGTTGTCCCACACAATATAGGATGAAGGGCAATAAAGGAACAGAGAGGGATCCATAATCGATAATTTTTCTTCATATTCTAATCATTAACTGAATTAGATCCTTTTCTATACAAAGAAAAAGAAAAAATATTTTTGTGTATATTTATTATTAGGTAAACAGTTTAACATAGGTAAAGAATTCTGATTAGAATTTATCATAAAAAGTAAAATTTGGTGTATAGATTGAGGGAAAAGAGTGTTAAGAAATAAGTATAAACACCCACTATAAATTCAATATGAAATATTCAAAGTTTAAATATCTGCCAATGAGCCTCTTTTTATTGTTATCGCTCTGTTTACAAGCTAAGGATCGTAAGAATGTCCTGTTTATAATCTGTGATGACCTAAATGATAATGTTCATGGATTTGGAGGGCACCCCCAAGCATACACTCCAAATATTAATAGATTAGCGAATATGGGTGTGCGCTTTACAAACGCTCAAAGTAATGCGCCTATGTGTGCTCCTTCTCGACCATCACTGCTGTCAAGTTTATACCCATCAACAACAGGAATGTATGGAGGTAAGCCTAAATTCAGAACATTGCCCAAGCTTCAAGATGCTGTTTTATTTCCTACTCATTTCAAAAAGCATGGATATCAGGTGTATGGGGCAGGGAAGATCTTTCATGGCATTGATAAAGATATGACAATTTTTGGAGCATCAAAAGCCAATCAATTTGATGGTGGTTGTATTGGACCTATTTCTAATTTCGGTCCTTATCCTTGGGATGGGCAGTCCATGATCTGGGGACGACCTTCCAGAGACTGTCCGAATCCATACTTACCGCAAACATGGACAGAGTATGATGTCATGAAAAAGCCATGGTCTATGGGTCATGGAAGATTGTCTGAATTACCCGAGGGGATGACTTGGGTTTATTCAGATAGTGGTTTTGAAGGCATTGATGGCAAAGATGGGGGTATCTTTAAATATAAGGGTGAAAAGCATCGATCCAAAATGCCGGATGAATTGGTTGCAGATTGGGGTGTAGACCTTATTACAGGGATACCGACTAAGGCCTATAAAGCGGGAGCAACGATTCCTCTAAAAGAAAAGGTTCCATTTATAATTTCTTTAGGTTTTATTAAAACACATTTTGCATTGTATACGCCGGACTATTTCTATGATGAAGTTCTTAAAGCAAACAACATGACCGAAGATGATATTTTGTTACCGTGGACAAAAAATGGGAAAGTGACATTCAATGATAAAAGTGATGTTGCCAAGGAGTTACAAGGTGGCTTCGGTAGTAATCGCTTTAAGGTACTTCAAAAAGCAGCAAAGGAATATCCTGGTGGCTTGAAAAAAATGTTAAAAGACGTAACGATGTCTTATCTTGCAGCGGTGTATCAAATTGATGTTCAAGTCGGAAAGTTGTTGGATGCGTTGAAAACCAGTGGTCAGCTAGATAATACAATCATTGTTTTTACCTCAGATCACGGGTATCATCATGGCGATAAAGAGAATTTCTTTAAGTTTACTCTATGGGAGAAGTCCGCACGGATTCCACTCATTGTCTATGATCCTTCATCTGATTTTGACAAATCACGTGGACTAATTTCAGAAGCACCGGTTTCATTGATTGATATCTATCCCACATTGAATGATTTATGTGGATTGAGTCCAAGAAGTGAACTTGAGGGGTATAGTCTACGTCCATTTTTAGAAGATATTAACAATACATGGGAGGGACCCCCTGTAGCGCTCACAGCAATCAGTGGAAACATAAATAAACGGAACGATCCAAATCAACATCATTTTGCAGTTCGCTCGAAAGAATGGCGTTATATTTTGACAAATGAAGGAAACGAAGAGTTATACAACTCAAAGAGCGATCCTATGGAATGGGACAATCTGGCTAATAATCCAGAATTTGAATCTGTGAAAATTGAATTGCACAAGGAATTATGTAAGTTGTCTGGTAGAGATAATCTATACAACAATAATCCATTATCAGGGGTGAAAGAAGATCGCAAAAAAGACTGGAAACTTGTATGGTCGGAGGAGTTTAATGGGGATTCTCTGGATCGATCGAGGTGGGAGTATGAAACTGGGTTTGTTCGTAATAAGGAAATGCAATATTACACAAAGGAACGATCTCAAAATGTCAGACTGGAGGATGGGCTACTAGTAATTGAGGGACGAAAGGAGAGGATGAAGAATAGAATTTATAATCCAAACTCGCCAAACTGGATCAGAAATCGAGAGTATGCCCACTACACCTCTGGAAGTATTCATACCAGAGGTAAAGTCCAATTCCAATATGGTAGGATAGAGGTGAGGGCCAAAATGCCTAAAGGTAAGGGTATGTGGCCTGCTATTTGGACTTTGGGAGTGAACCTACCAAAAGTAGGATGGCCCCATTGTGGAGAAATCGATATCATGGAATACGTTGGTAAGCAATGGAATGTTATTCATGCAAATGTGCACTTTGATGATCCCAAAATGCGCGATTTTAAACTGAAAAATAACAAGGATGCTCATAAAAAAGGAGTTTCCGCTCAATTTAGATCCTCCAATTTGAGCAAAGAGTTTCATCTTTATTCTGTAGAATGGGAGGAACAAAAAATCAGGTTTTTTGTTGATGATCAACAATATGCAGAATTTAATATAGATGATGCTGGAATAGGGGGTGACAACCCTTTTCGTAAACCGCATTATTTATTATTAAACCTTGCTCTTGGAGGTAGTTGGGGTGGAAATATTGAGGATGCTGCTTTACCTCAAAAGTACTTGGTTGATTACGTCAGGTATTATAAATAAGTGCTAAATTCCCAGGTGGACTCGCTGTTTTATCATCCATCTTATGAATTATAAAAACCTATAAAAATCTTCGATGTATTCATAGAATAGTGCTTCAAGATTGTGTATGTCTTTTCAAATAATAGGTTGATTACACTGTGTACTCTCAACTGAGTTGTTTAGGACAAGTGAAACGATCGATCATTTTTAAACTTTATAAGAGTGGATACACTCGTATGTAATCAACCCCAAGATATGCAGGTAAAACATTTTGATCAATTGGATGACCTGACCATTCATCATTCCAAAGATCCAAGTTGAGAACTAGAAAGGGATTTAGTTCTTTTGGAAGATATTGGGTTTATCTTTCAAAAACGAGACATAATATATATTGTGCGAAAAAGACAGCCTTCAATTCTGGTAGAGTCTATGAAATGATTTTTACTTCTTTTTAGTTTTTGCCCAGCTATCTCTGAGTGTCACGGTTCTGTTAAATAGAAGTTCTTCTGGTTTTGAATCTTTGTCCAAGCAAAAATATCCGATTCTTTCAAATTGGATTCGATCTCCTGCAAGAGACTCCTTTAAATACGGTTCAACGATACAGTCGATTTCCTTAAGAGATTCAGAGTTTAAAACCTCAATAAAATCGCCTGCTTCTTCGGGTGACTCTTGTGTGAATAAATTATCATACAAGTTTGCTTTCGCCCAAACCCCTTTTGATGCAGATACCCAATGAAGTGTTCCTTTAACTTTACGACCATCTGGAGAACCACCACCGCGAGTTTCAGGGTCATAAGTACAATGGAGTTCAAGGATCTCACCTGTCTTGGGATCTTTTACAACATCCTGACAGGTAATGTAGTAAGCATATCTAAGACGTACTTCACGTCCCGGCGCGAGACGAAAAAACTTTTTGGGGGCTTCCTCCATAAAATCTTCTTTTTCAATGTAGATTTCTCTGCTAAATGGAATTTTGCGACCGCCTGCAGAATCATCTTCTGGATTATTCACTCCATCCATTTCCTCTACAAGATCCTCTGGATAGTTCGTTATTACAACCTTCAGTGGATTGACAACCCCCATAACTCGGTTGGAAGTCTTATTGAGAATAGATCGAGCGCAAAACTCCAACAATGAAAACTCAATGACGTTGTTTCTCTTGGCAATCCCTATTCTATCACAAAATTCTCTAATTGCAGCAGCTGGATAACCGCGTCGTCTCAAGCCTGAAATGGTGGGCATCCTAGGGTCATCCCAACCTTGAACATGCCCCTCCTCCACTAATTTAAGAAGTTTGCGTTTACTCATGACCGTGTGCGTCAAATTGAGTCTGGCAAATTCAATTTGTTGAGGATGGCAGGGAGTTTCCAATGATTCTAAAACCCAATCATAGAGGGGCCTGTGATCTTCAAATTCTAAAGTACAGACAGAATGGGTGATTCCCTCCAACATATCAGAGAGACAGTGCGTAAAATCATACATAGGGTAAATACACCATTTGTTTCCGGTTCTGTGGTGATTTACTTTGCGAATTCTGTAGAGTGCGGGGTCTCTCATATTCATATTTGGTGAGGCCATATCGATCTTTGCTCTAAGAACCTTGCTACCCTCTTCAAAAAGTCCCTTTTTCATACCTTCAAAAAGATCTAAATTCTCCTCAACGCTTCGATTCCTGAAAGGGCTCTCTTTTCCGGGCTCTTTTAAATTGCCTCGGTAAGCCTTCACTTGATCGGCATCTAAGTCGCAAACAAATGCTTTTCCTAATTCAATCAATTGTACTGCGAAGTCATACAAATGATCAAAATAGTCCGAGGCAAAAAAATTGTTTTCTCCCCATTCCCAACCCAACCACCTCACATCTTCTCGAATCGATTCTACATATTCTGTATCTTCTTTTTCAGGATTTGTATCATCAAAGCGCAAATGACAAACGCCTTCAAATTGTTTGGCCAAGCCGAAATTGAGACAAATGGATTTCGCATGTCCGATATGTAAATAGCCATTTGGCTCGGGCGGGAAACGAGTAATGATTTTGGAGTGTTTTTTAGTTTCTAAATCTCCATCGATAATATTTTCAATAAAATTACGAGTTTCAACTTCTTCTTCGGGCTTCTCTGACATGGCAATTAAATAATTATAAAGTTATGAATTTTCTTTGATAAAACGTTCCATTCGTTTAAGAACACGATCCTTACCCAATACTGAAATGAGACCAAATATAGAGGGTCCCCCTCCTTTTCCTGTGGTTGAGAAGCGCATAGGCAAGAAATAGGAACTCGCTTTGACTCCATTTTTCTCAGCCAGTGAATGGATGGCATTCTCTAGGGATTCCGATGAAAAATCGTGAAGGTTTTCAAGGATTGTAAGAAGCTCCTGAAGCACCTCTATGGGACTTCCTTTTTTAAAAAGTTTTTCCTTCGTTTTTGCATCCTCCTCATAGGATTCTTGAAAGAAATAAGCGGTGAAATCTCCAATCAATGGCAAACTTTTTAACTTTTCTTGGCACAGTTGCAACACTCGATTTAAGTACTCTTCATCGATCTCATTGGTGAGAATACCCTCTTTAACCAAAATGGGAAGAACCAGCTTTTTGTAATTGGAGATCGGAAGTTTGTGAACATATTGTGTATTGATGAATGCCATTTTTTTCTCATCAAAACGAGCATTGTCTTTATTGATTCCTGGGAAATCAAATTTGTGAATGATTTCTTTGATGGGAAGAATCTCCTCCTCTGTTTTGGGATTCCATCCTAATAAACAGAGGTAATTTCGAACGGCATCTTTTAAAAATAGGTTTTTTTGATAATGCTCAATCAAAGCACCTTCATCTCTTTTACTCATTTTTCCAGAACCTTGTTGCTTCAGAATTAATGGGATATGAGCAAACTTTGGGACTTTTGCTTCAAAAGCATTGAAGAGCTCAAGGTGCTTACTCGTATTGGAGAGGTGATCTTCTCCTCTAATAATATGAGTGATTCCCATGGAAATATCATCAACAACATTCACAAAATGAAATACCGGACTGCCGTTCGATCGGAAAATAATAAAATCTTTTTCCTCCTTGCGTTCGACTCGACCTCTAACTTGATCATCGATGACTTGATGCTTGCCTGAAACTTTAAAAAAAACGGCGCCCTCATGATCATATACATGTCCAGCAACTCTAAGTTTTTCTAAGTACTCATCGTAAATTTTACTTCGCTGACTTTGGAAATAGGGTCCGAAATTTCCCCCTACCTCAGGACCTTCATCCCAATCCATACCCAGCCATCTCATCCCATCTAGAAGATCTTGAAGCGCCTCAGGAGTGTTTCTCTCTGCATCTGTATCTTCAATTCTTAAAATAAGCTTTCCCTTTGTATGGCGAGCGAACAACCAATTAAACAGAGCAGTTCGTGCACTGCCTATATGAAAAAAACCAGTGGGACTGGGTGCAAATCTTACTCTTACTTCTGACATAGCTTATAAATACTCTTCAATAATAGGTAAAAGCCCTCTATTGCACTCTGCGATAAAAATAAAGGCAATAAAATTCCAATAAAAAAGTGCTTCTTTCAATCGACAGACTTCAAAATATTCACTTCAGCGAATCTTATAAAAAACAATGCAAAGAGTTGGAAAACAACCGGACATTTAGAATGATTTTTAATGGGCCCATTTAATAAAAAACGAGATCTCGAATTTGTCTTAAATGTTTTTACAACTAGAATTGTAATTTAAATTCTAAAGTGGAGATCCAGCGAAGAAGTATCAAACCCTTGCTAGAAAAGCACCCATTGACTGAATAACATACAGCCTCGATTGGTTTATAAAATTTTCACAAAATAAGAGGGGTTGTATGCGCATTGTTAGCCATTTTACCTGTTTGATACCACAAAGGAAGGCATAAAAATCTAATTTTTTAATCCACAAATCTGTAATTTAAAAATCAGCTTGGCGATATAAAGTCTTTCAAACAAATTTCATGAAGCTCGTGAACAATTTCTTTATACTCTGGATTTTTGACTAGATTGAACTCTTCTGCAGGGTCTTTACTTATATTGAAAAGTTGTCTTTTTCCATCAGTAAAATAGATATATTTAAAGTCCTTTTTACGAACCATTCTTCCCGGAACTTTTGGGTTTGAGTACGTCTCGCTGATAGCCACTCTTTCAGCTCCATCCTCATTTCCCTTCAAGATTGGTAACAAACTCTTTCCCTCCAAAACATCGGGTTTGGAGATCGAACAAAGATCGCAAAGAGTTGGAAAAACATCCAGAAGCATTGTATGCGCAGAGTGCTTTTTATTTTGATCTAAAATTTTGGGATAGCTCCAAATCATGGGCACTGCTGCAGAGGCCTCATAAAATGCATTTTTGTACCAAAGGCCATGTTCACCGGCCATTTCTCCATGATCGGAAATATAGACAATAATCGTATCCTCTCGGAGACCACATTCGTCCAATTTAGATAAAATCCTACCCACTTGATCATCAATAAAGCCAATCATGCCATAATAAATGTCCCGAGCTTTTTGAGTTTGAGAATCTGACATTTCATGGACTTTATACTTTTCCCTGTGCTTTAAATTCTGAGTTGGTAAATCATCGATCATTCCTTGAGTTACTCTAGGGAGAGGAACTTTATCTTTATAAGCATCGTAATATTTATTGTGAACCAGAAATGGAAAATGAGGTTTTCTAAACGAAACTCCCAGAAAAAATGGTTGCTCACTTTCATTCGATAGGAATTGGATGGCATGATCTGCAACGATGGAATCCTCGTCTAAATCAGTAGAGAAATCATAAATATCAGCATTTTGAGGAAGTCTACCAACTTTCTTTCGCAAACTTCTAAACTTTTTTGAGGCCTTAATATCCCGATTGACTGCAACATTTTTTTGACCAAATCCCAAGCCTTCATTGTCCCCACCCCAATGCTCTTTCCCTAACCATTCAGTCCTATATCCGGCATCCCGAAATACGTTTCCTAAAGTTACCGGTTCGCCATTAATTTTCTTTTCCTTTTCAGCTGCGTTTCCAAAAACACCAACTTTAGAAGGGAACCTACCTGTAACAATGGAAGCTCTAGAGGGAACGCATATTGGGTTTTGACAATAGGCACTGCTAAAAAGATGCCCTTGTTTTGCTAATTGATCTAAATGAGTGCTCTCAATCAATGAGTCGCCATAACAACCCAAAACTTTTGGATCATGCTCGTCCGACATTAAAAACAGAACGTTTGGCTTTTTACTGTTTTTTGTGGATGCTTTTCTGGAATCCGCAAAGAGGCTACTCTTTAAAGCAAAGCCGCCCGCGAGACTTGCAGAACTTAATAAAAAATCTCTTCGATTCATACAAAAAATAAACGATTTACAACGGATCGAATTCTCCAAAGTCGCGCCCTAAATCTTTGATATAAAGCGATAATTCAGACTTCATTTCTTCTAGATAACGTTTGTTTTCTGGATTTTTAGCTAAGTTTTTTTTCTCCAGAGGATCTGACCTAAGGTCGTATAATTGGTCCGGATCCGCAAATCCAATTCTTTTTGCTTGTCCAAATGGTGAGCTGTTTCGTAACATTTTGAATGCTCCTGCCTTTGCGAGATCTTTGATTTTTCCTCCCCGAGGAGGATTGAATCCTTTTTCTAATAATTTCGGTTCATATCGAATTGCAATATACTTCCAATTCTTAGTGATCACCCCTTTCGTTTGACCCATTTCTGTAAAAATTGTCTTTTTTAAAACAGATTTCTTTCCCTGCCACACAGGCAAAATATTCAATCCATCCAGATGAACCCCTTCCATAGGTTTGGCTTTGGCAACATTGAGAATAGTTGCAGCCATATCTGCAGTGTCTATCAATGTTTCGCTCCTTGAATTGGCTTTAATTACATCGGGCCATTTCGCTAGGAAAGGAATATTCACTCCACACTCATAGGGAGTACTTTTGCCTGTATTCTGCTGATCCGCTAAAAAGATAACCAAGGTATTGTCTGCTTGTCCTAATTGTTCTAACTTATTTAGAATTACTCCGATTCCAGCATCCATCCAAGCCATCGTAGTCTCCATCGTATGGCTTTTCTTCTTACAAGTTGCTAGGATCTCTTTTCTGCTTGGCATCAAACCTAAATGCTTCTCGGTATATCCCTCAGGGGTCATACGGACATCCCCTGATTGGATCGGTTCTCTAGGACCATGAGTGGTTGTGAATGCCGTCCAAAGAAAAAATGGTTTCTTTTTAGGAGCTTTCTCTAAAAAATCAACCGCCCCTTTGACAGTGTACTCAATGTTGTGGTGCGCTAAGGCGTCCGGGTAATAACTCAAATTGCCATCGGTCAAATAAGCGGCGGAATCAAATCCATAAGAATCCAATTCTTTAGCCATAAACTCTTGAACTTTTTTTAGTTGAGAAATGACCTCTGGATTTTTAGGGTCTGCATTTTTAGGCAAACTGCCCGTAATGTTACTAGGATGACCCGGTATTTTTTTTTCGTGAGACATATTATGCCACTTGCCAGTTACCCCAGTATAATAACCTGCAGCTCTAAGAGACTGAGCGATGGTTTTAGTTTCGGGAATAAAGAAAGTTCCGTTGGCAATTGCAGCTTGACTTGTGGAGGGCTGATACAATGGATGTTTACTGCGACTTGCATATTGACCAGTCAAACAAATATATCTAGTGGGAACACACAGAGCTGCGTTCGAATAGGCCCTATCATGTGTGATACCTTCGGAAGCCAAACGATCAAGATGAGGAGTTGTAAAGTTTCCACCATAAGTTCCCATATACTCTTTATTTTGATCATCACTTATTAGAATAAGAATATTAGGTCTTGAGTCGTTTGAAAAAAGAGGTAGGAGAAATATGAAAAATAAAGGAAAATGATAGATCGATTTCATAGTTAAGCAGCTGCTAATTTTTTATTCAATGTAAGAGAGTGATTTCCTGGTTTGGCTTGAAATTCTATGGATTCAAAACCTGGTAATGAAATTTCCATGAAATGACTGGAATCCGAATCTAGAAGCACAACCGGATCCTTTGATTTGTTCCACTCCCATGGATTTTTTAGGAAAGAAGAATCGGGGTAAATAAGCACTTTCAGCTGATTGTCACTAATAACAATTTGATAGATTCCAGTGCCATTGTACTGAACATATTGAGAGGACCCAAAACCAATAATCTCATGGATAAAACCTAAATGAAGTTCGTCTATTTCTTCTGTATTTCCAGAATTAAGATACAATCCCTCATAATAACCGGCACAAACATTTTTCTCTATGGACAAACAACCTCCTTCAAATGTATTGAGATCAGAAGCTGAAAAATCAAAGGAACTGAAACGCTCCGTCGCTTTAAATGCAAAGTTAGCAAGAATATAAGCAACTGCTTTTTGAGGAGTTGTTTTTAAATTTAGAATATGAGAACCCCCTTGATATTCAGCATAACAATCAAAAGTATGAGTCCAAACAGTTGCCATTTGTACTCCTAAGGATCGAAAGAGAGTTGCCATAGCAGGGTATAAATGTGCATTTTCAGCTGCATACATTGTTTCAAATTCATACACTACTTTTGCTTTTTTTTCAAATCGTTTCGACTTGATCCATCCTAAATAATAGTAGTCCTCAAAGCATTTCTTTAAAAAGGGCAAAAAGTTTTTTTTGCTCATATCTTCAGGATTTTCTACAAAAGGGACCGCAACCTCATCTTGACCTGGGTAAACACAAAAGGAAATCGCATCTACGTTAGAATCAGAGATCGCATCAAAAATCCGTTCTTTGCCGACAATCATTCGAGGCCAATTACAATTCCAAATTACAGGTTGAGTAGCCCCTTGTGCTTTTAACAAAGCAGCCATACCATTTAAATAATCTAATACCACTTCATATTGATAATTTTCATAATAACAATCGTTGTAAGGTGCCCTGTTTTCGATGGCCCAATTTTCAAAAAGAGACTTTTGAACAGGATTGCCCTCCATCTTGTCCCAATTCATATACTCCGGTTCGTTTATAATTTCCCACGTAGCAATGGATAAATCCTCTTTGTAGGGAATCCCAGTGTAGGGATTGACTGTATTTATAAGTTGTTGAATATAATTTTGGCTTTTTTTGACTGCAATTGGGTCAAAAATCCATTCCTCTCTTGAGTATTGCGCAATAAAAGAATCTTCGATCAAAGTAAAGTCCATGTGATTTAGAAATGAAACCGCCACATAGATATTGTTTTCTCTGGCCTTTGAAATTAAATATCCAAAAAGATCCAACCAGAGATTGTCTGATAAATTACCCTCGGCATCTGTGAAGTCTGAGGGTGTCAAATGGCAACGTATGAGATCACTTTTCATCGCCTTCATAGATTCCATTCCGTTGTCACACATTTCTTTTAAAGTTTTAGAATCCAGCGGAATCCCAAGATGTTTCATCCTAAAACCATATTCCCAATACAGGTTGGATTGGAAATTATGACCCCATAATTGAACTTCATCTCCATTCTCGAAGAATAAAAGTCCGTCTTTATTAATTATTTTTTGAGGAAAATCATTCATGTGAATCCTTTTTTTGAGTTTATAATTTATTTGGATCGATATTCAATGCGATCAATCAAGCGATTGGATACAAAGGCGGATTCTTGAGAGGAGCATGTGTTGATTCCGAAGGACACGGATTCACTGAACCAATCTGCAGGCAAAAGAGTGTCCACAAATTCAACGAAACCAATTTCATTTTCCAAATCTGGATCCGTATCAGAGTTGTAAATAAATCCTTTGCAAGTGAATTGATCTTTTACTTTCCCTCGTATCAATTCAAGTTTTAGACACAACAGGTCAGAGGTTGAATCCTCCATTTCAAATCCCATATTGCTTTCATCTATATAAGGACCTTTAATAAAGACTTCTTTGCTTGCAAATAATTTAATTTGATATTTATTCTCTTGGTTTTTAGAACGATTCAGTGCTAAGGATATACATTTTTGATTAGAATCTACAAATTGTAGACGAAAAAAGTCGGTCTTGTTTTCGGACAAGTCCGCATCTCCCCCTCTTATTACTCCTAATTCTCTGTCAAAACGAAAAAACACTCTTATAACATAACTTTTATGCCTTTTTTTCATTTCAATAGAACTATTCATATACTTCCAAGAACTATTGCCTACTTGGATGGAACCATTACCAGACGGATTCACTTCAAAAGTAAATCCATCGTTAGAATACCACTCTACTGGTTGACTTTCATCAATTGCCTCTGAAATATACCCTTCTTTTGAAGAAAAATTTATCTTCTCGTAATTGGAACTATACAACAAAGTAGAAGCAAAATATAGGTAAGCGATTGAAAAGATAACTTTTTTAAATTTTCTAACATAATTTAACATTACTTATCTATTAACCAATAAATTCTATATTTCAAACTAAATGTTAAACATTTGTTTATTTTAGAGCTTTAAAATTTTACAAAATATTATTTTTTAGTATTTTGTAATATATTTTTTTAAAAAAAATTATTTTCTTAAATAGTTTTTTATTGAAAAATAGAAAAACTATATTTTTAATTTGATTTTAAATGTTTATCATTTAAAATAAAATAAGTGTTTTATTTATAGTTCTAAAATTTTGCAATGAAAGTGATCGTTTCCATTCCCAACTCCAAGCGTGTAAAAACCCCTAAAGTTACCAAAGCTGGTTTTGCTTTAATCTTATCTTTGTTGGTTATGAGTTCCATAGTTTTAGTTACACTCGCTCTAAGCTCATTATTAAAAACTCAAATGGGGTCCGTTCAATCTTCCAAGAATTATCATGAAGCCCAGCAATTCGCATTGCTTGGTTTGAAAAAAGCGGTTGCTCAACTTCAAGTCCACACTGGAAAAGACCAAGTGACTACAGCTCCTGCCGATTTGTTCAATCGCACTCCATCAGGATCCAATCAACAGAATCATTGGATCGGTGTATGGGATACCAAAGAAATTTGGAATCAGGATAAAAAATACTTCAAAAGCCAAAAAGCTTGGGATCACAAATCCAGTAAAGCCAAGAAAAGCCAAGTTAAGACTTGGCTTGTTAGTGGAACCGTTTTAAACCCTGAGCAAGAAATCGCAGCGGGTGATTCCAATTTTTCTAAATTAGCCCTCTCATACAATCATTACAATTCAGAAGAAGAAGGAGTCTATGCCCAAAAGGAATGGATTAAAAACTTTGACAATAAAGAAATTGGAAACTTTGCATGGTGGATTTCTGATGAAAACACAAAAGCTAGAATCAACCTAAAGAATCCATATTTAGAGAGCGCAACAAGTGCTAAAAGTTATTACAATTCGACGATTGCTCAGAGAACAGGGGTGGAATTTCCTTTAAATTTAAATACTCAATACATTCAAGATTTTTCTAAACTTTATTCAACTCCGAGTCTCAGCCTTCTCAACAAAAAGCTTGATTCCCCATCTCAATATATACACGACTTCACAGCCAATGGAGCAGGACTCTTGACTGATCAAAGACAAGGGGGCTTGAAGCAAGACCTTTCGATCGCCTTTGAGATCCCTGATGAATATTTACATAAGAGTACCCATTACAGCGGAAGAAACGACGTGTTTAATGAATCCGCTCTCCCAACTAAAATGTTCCAAAATGTTTCTTCGACAAATCCAATTTCAATAGATTCACCCAATCGAAGAAAAAACTATATTTTTACTTTAGAAGATATTTCTTTCAACGAAGTTCCTAATTTTGATGTCCAAGGTATGAAATCTACTTCCACAATCGATTCTGCACGATGGAGTGTATTGGCCTATCATCATAATCTCTACCGGTATTTATCCAATAACAATAGTGCTGATCCTGTTCTGAATAATCAAAGAGCTTGGCAAGCATCCTCTTCACTGATAGAGCCAGCAGGTGTAATCGGTGGCATGAATTTTTCGGTTGGAGACCGTTACTTTAGACCTATATCTGGAGGAGATAAGAATGTGGCTCATCTTTCGAAATATAAAGGTCAAATTCATCGCAATCAAACTGCTGTCTGGTCCAATCAAAGCGGGGATGTTTTAAATCAAGGTCACTTCTGGGAAGCAGAGGAGCTCACCACTTATCCGATCCATCCTCTAGTCACAGAGATTATGTTAATCGTTGAGCTTAGCTATACGAACACAGGGTTGATAAAAATTCATTATTACCCGATGATTGAAATAACAAACCCTTATGATGTTCGTATAAATCCCCAAAATGACTTACAGATAAATTTGGTAGGTCAATTTTCTTCTGCCCCAAATCTCATTGATTTTAAATTATCAGGCACTGGAGTCACAGACAATATTTGGTCCAGCAAAAGAACTTCTCAGTCTGGCGCTTCGAATCCGTATTTTACTGGAGGAGACTTCTCCAGCTCCTATAAATTCTGGGAAATTGGAAAAAATAGGTGCGTAGAGTCCCTTATATATTCCAATTGTATAAATATCCCAAGTAGTCCTGATTACACAACCCCTTGGGACGCAGATTACTCTTATTTCGTTAAGCAAAACAATATTGGAATTTTAGATCCGGGAGAGAGCAAAACCTACGTTTTGAATCCAGCAAGCAATTTCAATGTTTTATTTGAACTCATTGAAGGCAGTGATCCATTTCAAGGATCTTTTGAAAAAGTGGTTAAAACATTTCAAAGTTATGGAAGCAAAGGAGCCATGCAGTTTGGGGATTCTTCCCATCCAAATTATCCCGATAATTTTTGGCCTGAAGATCCCACCCTTTTTGACGAATTAGAAACCGAACTCAGCATAACCCCAAAATTGAATGACACTAAA
>CAJWYM010000045.1 GCA_913049555.1 uncultured Opitutia bacterium | reverse complement strand
AAACTCGATCGAAACAAAGGTTGTTTGAAAAGATTCATGCGTTGTGATTTTTATTCTTCTTGTGAAAGGTGGATAGAATCTGTTTCAATAGGGGTATGCAGTTAGAAAAATTAAATGAGCAGATTGAGGAAGCTACTCTTGATTTCACTCTAGGTGACCATGGCTCTGCAATCGAAAAGTTAAGAAAGGTTTTAAGCATAAAAGAGGATCTTTTTGACGCATGGCATGCATTGACTGAAATTTATTATGCTGAAAAAGAGTTCGAAGAGGCTTTGTCCTGCGCGGAGAGTGCCCACAAAATCAACCCAAATGATTTGCATATAAATACGAGCTTGTCCCGTATCTGGTTGGCTCACAATGACAAAGAGAAGGCGGAGTATTTTGGAGCTCAGGCTAGAATGTTAGGTTGGAAAGAAGAGTTGAAAAATCCAGAAGAAGACGATGTTATTGAGTCTAGTTAATTTGAATTTGGCAATAATATGGGTAAAGCACAATACACTTTAGAATTTGAAAAGCCACTCCGTGAGCTTGAAGAACAATTAGAGAATCTTGCACGTCTTTCTGAGAAATCAGAGGTAGATCTTGCAGCCGAACAAAAAGCAATTGTTGCAAAAATTGATGCAACAAAACGAAAAATTTATACGGATGTCACTCCTTGGCAGAGAGTTCAAATTGCAAGGCACCCGGACCGTCCCTATGCTTTGGATTATATCGATCATATGTTTCAAGATTTTCAAGAGTTGCATGGGGATCGATTGTTTCGCGATGACCAAGCCATCGTAGGTGGGACCGCTCTTTTGAACGGAAAACCAGTCATGGTTATCGGACAACAGAAGGGTCGAGACACAAAGGAAAATTTGAAGCGTAATTTTGGTTGTCCCAACCCAGAAGGATACCGGAAAGCTCTTCGCCTAATGAGGATGGCAGACAAGTTCGATTTACCGATTATTACAATCATTGATACACCCGGTGCTTATCCTGGGATCGGATCTGAGGAAAGGCACGTCGCTGAAGCAATTGCAGTAAATATTCGAGAAATGTCTGATCTCAAGGTGCCTATTATCTCTGTGGTGATTGGTGAGGGAGGGTCTGGAGGTGCCTTAGGAATTGCAATGTCTAACATTGTATTGGTATTAGAAAATGCCTATTACTCAGTCATTTCACCGGAAGGTTGTGCCGCTATTCTTTGGAAAGATCGTGCTCATGCGCCAGATGCCGCCGAGGCCCTAAAGTTGAATAGCAGCAGTCTAGTGGATCTTGGGGTAGCGGATCAAGTCATTGGGGAACCGCTTGGAGGCGCGCATCGAGACTATGACAAAATCATTGAAACTGTTAAAAGCACGATTACGAAGCATTTAAAGACTCTTAACAAAATGCCTAAAGAAAAATTAGTTTCTCATCGATACGAAAAATTCAGACAAATGGGTCAGTTTTCTGAGCTCGTTTAAGGATCATTCCCTATGTCCGTTCTTATAGAAAATCCAGACAATCTCCCTGATGAAGGAGGGCACTTTGGACCGTTTGGAGGAATGTATGTTCCTGAAACTTTGATGGCCCCCTTGTTTGATCTTACCGAAGCATACCATGATGCACGAAAAGACCCAGCTTTTGAAAAGGAGTTGTTATACCAATTGAAGGTATTTGCTGGCAGGCCAACGGAACTGTATTTTGCTCAAGAATTGACCGAATCTCTGGGAGGCGCAAAAATTTATTTGAAACGAGAGGATCTGCTTCACACCGGTGCTCACAAAATCAATAACGTTTTAGGTCAAGTTTTACTGGCCAAAAGAATGGGTAAAAAGCGGATCATTGCCGAAACGGGTGCTGGACAACATGGAATTGCTACCGCAGCCGCTTGTGCTCGATTCGGTTTAGAATGCGTTGTCTATATGGGGGCGGAAGATATGCGTCGACAGTCTTTGAATGTATACCGAATGAAACTTTGCGGTGCAGAGGTTCGGGGGGTGGAAGCTGGACAAAAGACCTTGAAAGAAGCAGTCAATGAAGCGATGCGAGATTGGGTAACCAATGTAAGGAATACTTATTACATTTTGGGATCTGCTCTAGGTTCTCACCCTTATCCAATGATGGTTCGCGATTTTCATCGAGTCATAGGAAGAGAAGTTCGCAGACAAATGCTCGAAGTCGAGGGTCGATTGCCTGATGAATTGGTGGCCTGTGTGGGTGGTGGAAGCAATGCAATTGGCTTTTTTTATGAATTTTTAAAAGATGAGGAGATTACACTCACTGGAGTCGAGGCGGGAGGTCACGGAGTTGAAGAAGATGGGGAGCACGCATCTAGATTCAATGGGGGCAAATTAGGTGTTCTTCAGGGTTGTAAGACTTTTATCCTTCAAAATTTAGATGGTCAAATCAATCGAACTCATTCTGTATCTGCAGGATTAGATTATGCTGCAGTGGGTCCCGAACATGCCTATTATCAGGATCTGGGACGCATTCATTTTGGTTACGCTACAGACGACGAGGCCATGGATGCTTTCAATATACTCTCGCGGAGGGAAGGAATCATTCCAGCTTTAGAGACGGCTCATGCAGTTGCTTATGCGCTCAAACGAGCTCCTGAGATGAGGTCTGACCAGATCCTTTGTGTTAATTTAAGTGGTCGAGGGGATAAAGATGTTCAAGAGGTTGCCCGTCTGAGCGGTGTCCAACTGTAAAACATGGATCTTTCAAGTTTAATAAGGAATCTATCATGAACAGTATGACTGGATTTGGACGTTCTACCTTTGAATTTGGAAATATTCAAGGAACTTTTGAGGTGACTTCAGTCAACAGGAAAACATTGGATATTGTTCATTCTGCTCCAAGAGAATGGATGGGTCTGGATTCCTTCTTAGCGTCAGCCTTAAAGTCTTACGTGAATCGAGGTAGGATTTCGGTCTCAATTAGGTGTAAATCTTTGGATACTTCGGGTGGCTTTGATTGGTCAGAGAATTCTGTATTAGATAATTTAAAACGTTTTGAGGCTTTGGCGAATGAGCAAGGCATGCTTTTTCAACCCGATCAAAATTTTTTGCTTCAATTGGCCATTGCTCAGAAAAGTTCTCAGGATCTCCCTGATTGGAGGTCTGGCGAATCTGAGATGAGATCGGCTCTTTTGTCTAGTGCGAATGAGTTAAAAGCAATGAGACAAGTAGAAGGGGCTGCCCTTAAGAAGGATTTAGAATCCCGGATCCAAAGAATGACTCATTTGCGGAATTCCGTGGAAACAGAGGCGGGAGATATGGTCGAAAGTTATCGATTGCGGCTGTATGAACGTTTGAAAATATCAGGATTGGAACTTGATTTAGAGGACGAGCGGGTTTTAAAAGAAATCGCAATCTTTTCTGATCGTTGTGATATAAGCGAGGAATTGATTCGCTTAGCCAGTCATTACAAACAGTTCCTGGAAACGATCGAAAAAACAGGACCCATTGGGCGTAAGCTTGAATTTATAGCTCAAGAGATCGGACGAGAACTCAATACAATTGGAAGTAAAAGTAATTCACTCAATATCAGTAAAACCATCATTGAGTGTAAAAATGAACTCGAGTCCGTTCGTGAACAGGTTTTGAATGTAGAGTAAGTTTTTTATTTCGTTTTATCTCAAATCAGGTTTTTTCGACTCGTTTTTGGTTCAATCGAACAATTAATAAAAAGAAATAATCTAATTATAGGAACTGTTCCATATGCTTATTCAAGCGATTGAAGGAACTCGGAAATTTCCAATGCTTTTCATCTCATTGGATTCTTCGTAGGATAAATAAAACAGGAGGTTCTGATTTAGGATTGATACGTTTGCTTGTTATCACTTCGGATTTATAAACTTTAGGATCTAGACTTTCTAAGATGGATTCTACTACCCTTAACTCTTGATCGCCTCCTGGATGTCCCAAATAGACAAGGACCGAAATAATCCCATTTATAGCTAAATACTGGATCGATTGTTCCATGGCTTTCTGGGTCGTCTCTGGCAGTGTCAGGATGCTTTTGTCTCCACTAGGCAAATATCCCAAATTAAACATTGCTGCATGAATCTCGTTAATTTTAAGGGATTCCAGAACCTTTCCGATTCGCTCATGTCCTTTCTGAAACCATTGAACCGATTGTTCTTCTTTGGAACCCTGAAGCCTTGCCTGAGAAGAGTGAATCGCATCTAATTGTATATCGAAGGCCAGTACGGTTCCTTCAGAACCAACTTGTTTCGCCAAAAAAGAGGTGTCATGACCGTTGCCAACGGTTCCATCAATGGCAATCTGTTTCTTTTTTAAACAGGCTCCCACTAAATTCTGGGCAATTTCGGTCAAAGGTTTTCTTTTAGCAGGTTTTTCCATTGGGTAGCAAGACGAGAAATCAGCGGGGATTGATTCCCCATTAGAAAGATGGTTTGCTAATATCTTAGCACTAAGCGGGATGGTCAAGACTCCTTTTGAACCAAAACCATTGAACAAATAATAGTTTTTTTGTTTTGGATGTCTTGCGACAAAGGGGCGGTTGTTTTGAGTATTCGATCGAATACCTACCTTTTGATTTAAAACTTGAATATTCTTTCCTTCTATTATGGGAGCGATCCCGGTAAGGATTTTTTCCTGAGCAAGCTTGGAGCAAGGACTTTTTAGGTTTTCCCATTCATAAGTAGCTCCGGCCCGAAAAATTTTTTCAGATTCATTCCATGGTAAGATCCATTTGCCTGTATTTACAAGACCTTGGAGTTCTAAGTCTACCTGTATGTCAATTGTTTCACCCCTAGATAGACGAAAAGGGAGGTTGGAAAAGAAAGGGTTTTCAATGCCTCGGTATCCTTGACAAAAAACGGTTCGTTGATCCTTAGAATTGCCAGATTCCCATTTGCCACTGATCCATTGATCTTTCTTATAGAAGAACCCTTGAATGCTATCTACGATACTATCAACTCTCAGATACCCCCCCTGATTGATCTGAATAATTGGTTTTCCCTCAATTTGAAAGGAGGCCATTTCCATATATTTTTCATACATGGGGTCTTTCAGGCGATTTGTTATTATTTTCTGTTCTTTTTCGTCTTTTAAAATTCTAAATATTGGAATGGGAAAAAAAAATTGTTTGTTGAAAAATTGCTCCAGCTGTTGGTACAAAGACCTGCTTTGTTGCAAGAAATTTTCCATATTCCAGTTTTTTGCGAAACGCATTCCTGAGACTGGATTGATGACTCCTGCCGCAACTTTTGAGGCAGAGAACGGATCTTTGTCATCCCAAATAGTTACAGGCAATCCTCTATGCTCTAGAGTCCACCCAAGAAGACATCCAGCGAGTCCACCTCCAATAATTAGGGTTCGCTTTCGATTCATATCTGACCCAATACTTGATTTAAAAGTTTTTTAGTATTCTTTTCGGTTAGAAAATGTTCTTCAATCCAACTTCTGGCCTCCTCTTGAATCTTGAGAATTGAACTTCTCTCTTTTTGGCAGAATAAAAGAGCCTCTATCCATTCTTCCGGATTTTCAATATCACAGAGGAATCCCGTCCTGCCATGGTCAATCGCACTGCAAACATCGGCTACTGGGCTCGAACAAACAATGAGACCTCGAGCCATAGCCTCACCAAGAACATTTGGAAAACCATCTCGATCTCCATTGTCTGCTATTTTGCCAGTAAAGAAAAAGAATTGGGATTCTTTGTAGAAGTTTTCTACTGTTGAAAAAGGCTGGGCGCCTAAAAGTTGTACTTCCTTTTCTAATTGTAACTTTTTAATTAAGTTTCGGAGAGGTTTTTCTAGTTCTCCTCCACCGATAATCTTCACTGTAAAAGCAATCTTTTTTCTCTGCATAGCCTTATAAATGGCAAATTGTTCAGGGTATCCTTTTTTAGCAGTAAGTCTTCCAACGGATAAAATTCTAAAAGGAGGATTCCAATCAATTTTCCGACTGTTAAGAGTAGGAACAGTTTCAAGACCTCTTCTAATTAATAAAAGTTTTGTAGAATCCTTATTGAGAAGATTAAGAAGTTGATCGTAGGTTGAGGAGCAGGAGGTTCTTACGATACGAGCATGCTTGAGTTTTACATCTAACAAGCAGTCCCCACCACCTCGAAACACATCGTAAGCGTGTCCCTCCATTGAATAAGGAATTCCTGTAAGTTTATAGATTGTGAGAGCGGCACTTGTTGGCATTGTTGCCCAAATTGTGTGGATTTTGACTATATTCCGATTTTTGAAATCATTAGCCTTTATAATGCCAAAAGCAATTCCCAGAAGGTTTTCTTCCCAATTTTGAAAGTAAGTGCAACCGACGATGAATAGAGGTTTGAGGACGCCTAATAAACTGGAGGGTTTCAAGATAGACCAATAAGGAATCCAAAAAAGAAGATGGATCAATTGGAGCATTTGGAAACGATGGATGGGCCATTTTTCAAATTTTTTTTCGCCTCTCCATATAGAGTGCACTTCAAGATTAAGATCACTTGAAAGATACTTTCTGACTTCTCTTTGAACAAAAGTTTCCGTCAATAAAGGAAAACTGGTAGTGAGAAGAGCTACTTTATCTATTTTACTCATTTTAGAAAGATTGATTTTAAAAGCGGCATCCAAAGATCTCTCGATCGGGATAACAAAGCATTAAGACACACCCTTTTTTAATCAGAATGTATGAGTTCTACAAGTCTCAAACTATTTGTGAAATTGTTCAAATACCGAGATTATGAACCTCTGATTTTGTGAAATGAGTAGTAAAGAGTCTCTTTTTGGGAAAAAGTCTTTTATTTTTTGACTCCAACTTAAAGATTCAAAACAAGCGTATTCCTTTTGTTAGCATTTCCATACTTTTAGAAAAAAGCTACGTTAATAGGAATTTTTTATTTCAGAAGCTTTGGGCCTGTATTCCCTTATTTAATGAGGGATATAATTGTTTGATTGTTACCTCTTCTTAAGATAGAATCTACATTCTCTGTATGGTAGATCTTAAAATTATAGAAAATTCCTCAGGTATAACAGATGTTTCCGGTTTTCAAGTTTCTGGAGTGTCTAGTGATGTCAGAAATAATGGGAGTGATCGACTGGATACGGGTATTATTTATTCAAAAGCTCCTGCAATTGCTGCCGGAGTTTTCACCCAGAATGACATTAAAGCGGCTCCAGTTCGTTTTTGTATGGAACAGTTAGAGAGCATAGAATTCTTCCACGGGGTTCTGGTTAATAGCGGAAATGCAAATGCTTGCACGGGTTCTCAAGGTATGATCGATGCAAGAGATATGGTAAAAATCGCTGAGCAATCGCTTGCAGCTCCAAAAAATAGTTTTTTGGTAGCCTCTACCGGACGCATTGGAGAGTTATTACCCATGGACCGCTTGAGGATAGGAATTGAAGTGGCGGCAAAGAAAGTTTCTTATGACCCTGAAAGTGGACACAATCTAGCAAATTCTATTTTGACCTCAGACACAAAGTCGAAACTCTGCTCTGTCTGTTTTGAACATGCTGGTAAAAAAATTACGGTTGGGGGGATCGCTAAAGGAGCAGGAATGATTGAGCCCAACATGGCAACCATGTTAAGCTTTTTGGCAACCGATCTCCATGTTCCCCAAGAGATCTTGCAAAAAGTATTAGTGCAGGCGGTTGGAGAGTCGTTCAACTCAATTACAATCGATGGTGATATGAGCACCAACGATACGGTTTTGCTTTTATCCAACGGCATGTCTGGATTGGTTTTAAAAGATTCTGAGCAGGAGTTGTTAGAAAAGTTTACGCAAGCGGTCTCCTTTGTATCCCGAAATTTAGCAAGTAAGATTGTTGGAGATGGCGAGAAAATTACTCATGTAGTAGAACTTTCCATCCAAGGGGCTAAAAATATAGATGCTGCTGAAAAGGTCGCACGTGCCATCGGAAATTCCCTTTTAGTCAAGACTTCTTGGTTCGGGAATGATCCAAATTGGGGACGTTTAGTGGATTCTGCTGGCTATGCTAGGGTTGGAATCGAGGAAGAGAAACTGGATATTTTCTATGAACAGATTCCAGTATTAATCCATGGATCCCCTATCTATGAAAACAAACCAAAGTGGAAAGAAGTGGTTTGTAGAAAAAATTTCAAGATTTCAATCCATCTCAATCAAGGCGATGCCTGCTATACTCTTTTGACAACAGACTTATCCGAAGAGTATGTGAATTTTAATAGAAGCGAATAAAAGTTACTCATGAGTCATTTAGAAGTTATTGCAAAAGCAAAAGTATTGTTAGAGGCATTGCCTTACATTCAAAGGTTTAAAGGCTCCGTATTTATAGTCAAATATGGTGGATCTTTTATGGACGACCCAGATCCAGTTCTTCGCTCTAGAGTGGCAACAGATTTAGTCTTCTTAGCAGCTGTTGGGATACGCGTTGTGATTGTTCATGGTGGAGGAAAAGCAATCAGTCGCGCTATGGATCAGGCGGGATTGGAGCCTAATTTCTCAAATGGTTTGAGAGTCACCGATAAGAAAACGGTTGAAATTGTCGAAGAAACATTGAGCAATGAAGTCAATCCAGAAATTTGTCATTTAATAAGCAATGAGGGGGGAAACCCTAAGGGTATTCGTGGAAATGACGTCTTGCGTTGTCGAAAAATGATCAAAGAAATCGCGGGTGAGTCCATAGATTTGGGGTTTGTTGGAGAAATCACAAAAGTAGATGCTCGTTTGATCCGACAAAGTGCCGAGGACGATTACATCCCAGTAATTTCTCCCACTGCGGTGGACTCTGAGGGTCAGGTTTACAACACAAATGCGGATATTGCTGCCTCCGAGGTTGCGATTGCACTAAAGGCACGAAGATTGGTCTATCTATGCGATGTACCCGGCTTAATGAAAGACCCCAACGATCCAAGCACCCTAATGTCTTCTCTGCAAGTGGATGAGGTTGAAAGATTGAAAGAAAAAAAAATTATATCAAGTGGAATGCTTCCCAAGGTAGAAAGTGCCGTTCAAGCGATTAATAGTGGAGTTCACAGAGTCCACTTTGTGGATGGGAGAGTTCCCCACAGCTTGCTTCTTGAGATTTTTACGGACAAAGGGATCGGCACTGAAATTGTCAATGCCTAGGATATTTACTCCATTTGCTATTTTATTTTTAGCCTTTTGTCTAAGAGCTGAAAATCCATTAATTTTTCATTTAGAAAATGACAGTTTTTCCAACAATGATCGGGAGTACACTCATGGTTTGGAGCTTGCTTATGTTCATAATCATAAGATTAAAGATACTGGAGAAAAGGCTCAAAGTTTGGAATTTTCGATCGGTCAAGAGATCTACACTCCCATTCATCAGGGCGTAAGCTTTATAATTGAGGATGAGCGTCCTTATGCCAGTTTAGCCTATGGTTCTGTCACTAATCAATGGTATCAATCGAATGATTACCAAGCCTTGGGTTTGAGGTTTGGGATGGTCGGACCTAGTTCTGGAGGGCAAGATTTTCAGAATGCGGCACACGATTTACTCGGATTTTCTAGGAGATCTGGATGGAACAATCAAATTGAGGATGAATTTGTATTGTCTCTTGAGTGGGAGCATCGCCATCGAATTTATGAAACTAGAAATTTTGGGTTTATTGGTTATGTTATTACGCGATTTGGCAATTTGCATGTGGATGGTCGCTTGGGATTGCAAACCAGAATCGGTTATAATCTTCCTCAAGATTTTGGTTTCGTTGATTTGGCTTCAGTAGGTCATCCTCGTTCTATAAAAAGTGAAAATACAAATCATTCTTTCTATTTTTTCGCGGACGCCCACTACAACTATGTTTTCCATAATTTATTCTTAGATGGAAATGTGTTTGCCAACTCTATGCACTCTGTGAAATCTAAAGCTTGGATCAATCAAATGAGTTTGGGATTTGCCCTTCAGAGGGACTCCATCTCCTTGTCTTATTCCCATATCTTTAGATCGAAGGAGTATAAAACTCAGTTAAAATCTCATGATTTTGGAAGTCTATCCATTGAGTATCTTTATTAAGAGTCCGAAAATTCAGTCTATAGGAAGTCTTTGTCTTGAATGATTTTTACAGAAAACCTAAATAAATTTTAATGGGTTTTGGGATAGATCCAAACTCCTCACTAACTATGATTTCAAGTTTCACTTATTAGGCATTAGAGGTTTATGAAAATCTTTTTGGAAACCAGAGGTTTCCATTTAGAATTTAAAAGCTTATTTCGCTCTCAAATCTTTGGTTAGAAAATAGTTTCTCATAGTTTCACCAAGGGTAAGCCTATTTCAAATGCATTTTACGGTTTGAGCTTATATTTTTATTTCTATTAAGATTTGTTGCTTTTACTAACTCTTGGTTTCATGGGACCTAGATGCGAAGGTCTTGTTTTCTCCATATCTTCGACAATTTCTTTAAGGCGAAGCATCTCAGATTGTTGATTTTCATTCAGTGAATCAATAGGGAGTTTTTTTTCCTTATAAGGGATCTTTACATCCCAGAAACTGGGGTTTGTGAAATCAAGATTTACCTGGTATTTAAAATTTTTATTACGAGCTAGAATTCCCTGCTCATACCACATATAGACAAAGGAACGATCATGATTTTTGCCTTTTTTCAGAGTAGGAAGGAGACTGATGCCGTCCAGAGAGTAATTCGTAGGTAGAGATCCGTGAAAAAGTTCTAAAAGAGTCGGCATAAAGTCAGTAAAATCGAAGAGGTCCTCAGAGATAAAATTTTCTTTAAAGGTTCCTGGAAAGTTTGCAATCAAAGGCACACGAGTTCCTCGATCAGAAAGGGAGCCTTTCTTACCATGGATTACGCTTCCATTCCATTGGGTCTTAATTGTATTGTCGGTTCCATTATCTCCAGTAAAAAGGATCACGGTATTGTTTCGAATCCCTTGTTCAACCAGTTTTTGTTCTATTTTTCCAACAATCTTATCCACATATTGGACCATATCTATGAAATGTTTTTGGTGTCGATTGAGGTCTCCTTTGTTGTCTGTAGAGCCTATTCTTTTAGCATCCCAGTCGTCTGAATCGGGGGTAGGGTCAAAGGGGCAATGCGTCAGGATCATGGGATAGTAAGCGAAAAAGGGGTTGGACTTATTTTTTTCTATAAAACTGCAAATAAAGTCTGCGCAAACATCGGGGCCGTATTTTCCGGTATGAAGGTAATCTACTTTTTCACCATTGATTTCTAACAATGGACTGACAAACCTTGAGTCATATTTTACGCCATCTAAAGAACGCCATCGGGGAATGCTTTGTTGCCAAAGGCAAGCTTCATCAAAACCAAAGTGAGAGTAGCTTTTCGCATTGTATCCAATCTGCCATTTTCCAGCAACGCAGGTCTTGTAGCCTGCTTCTTTGGCAAAGTGACCGAAAGTTTTTTCGCTCAAGGGTAAATGAGCAAACTTAATATAATTTTTCACATTGTACAAACCTGTCATGATTTTCACTCTAGTGGGGGTACACAGTGGATTTGCAAAAGCATTGGTAAAGCGGACTCCATTTTTAGCCAATCGATCAAGGTTGGGGGTTTTTATTTGATCGGCACCATTACATGACAAGGCCTCATAGCCTAGATCATCTGCCATAATCAGAATTACGTTGGGCTTTGAGTATTCAGCATGCATGTTCTTGCCTATAAAAAAGAGGCTGAAGCAACTGATAAAAACTATAAATTTGTGTATCATAATGTAATTTCTCCAAGCGAGCACAGTAGAAACTTGGTTTTTAATGTGATATTAATTATAGGACTCAACCCACAAGCTTCAATCTGGAGAATTGAAAAGAGCCTCTTATAAATTGAAAACTTTTATTAATGATTGCTTTGATTTGTTTCATTGGATCTCAAAATGTCGTAATCAACTATCTTTTTGGCGAGCCTTAACATTCACAATTGCAGCAATCAAGTATAAATTATGACGTTTTTTAAAAATATTTTTTCTTATAAAATATAAAAAACTTAAATTTTAAAGCATGCAAATCAAGATCCACTACCTCATAGCTCTATTAATCTCATTTCAAGGAGTCTATACACATCCAATAAAAGCTCTTTTTTTAGGAGGTGGTGGGGGTAGCACAGATCATTCTCACAACGGTCGGATTCACCATCATAAATTGATACCTCATTTTCTCCGAGCAGGAATCGATATGACATACACTGCTGACAAGGACGTTCTGAATCCTGAAACTTTGGCAAAATATGAAGTTGTTCTTTTATATCTAGGTTCTGACAATTCAAAACCTGAGAGAGTGAAGGCACTCGTCTCTTTTGTTGAGAATGGGGGTGGGATAGTTGGGATTCATCACACATCAGGAGCTTTCAAAGGAGATCCTTCTTTTGTGAAACTGTTAGGGGGCGAGTTCAAAAAGCATGGCAGTGGTCAAGTTCAAGCGAAACATATTCATGGGCAAGAAAATCATCCTGCTTTAGGAGGAATCTCAGAGTTTATTGCTTGGGATGAAACCTTCAGTCATAAGAATCTAAATCCAGATAGAACGGATCTTCAGACTCGCAATGAAAATGGATTGGATGAGGCTTGGACCTGGGTTAGAAACCAGGGAAAAGGACGGGTTTTTTACACTGCACATGGCCACGATGGAAGAGTTTGGGAAAAACTCCAATTTCAAAAAATGATCACTGCAGCTACTGTATGGGCTTCCAATAGATCCTCAATTAAGGACTCAGAAATTCCAGTTTTTACCTACCGAGAGGACGTTCACAATCACCTACACAATCATGAGGAGCGCATTGGCAATCAGCGGATTCAAAACCAGATCAGTCCTCATGAATCTGCCAAATGTATCGTTCTGGAAAAAGGATTTGAGGCTGAACTGATTGCACATGAGCCCGATATCGTAAACCCAATCGACATTACTTGGGACGATCGAGGTCGAATGTACGTTCTTGAGACGGTTCAATATCCGACGATTCCAAAAGGTAAAGGCAATGACCGGATAAAGTTATGTGAAGACACGGATGCGGATGGGATCCTAGACAAGTTCACTGTTTTTGCTGAAGGTTTTAAGCTAAACACCAGCATTTGCTGGGTGAATGGAGGAATTATTTTAGCTCAAGCACCCGATATGTTTTTCCTCAAAGACACGGATGGAGACAATCGAGCGGATGTCATCGAGAAGATAAATACCGGATGGGGTATAGGGGACCTTCATGGCGGACCGAGTAATCTCAAATACAGCTTCGATAACAAAATCTATGGCTGTGTTGGAGGTGGCGGTCACTGGAGTGATGAAACGGGTCGTTTTAGCGCTGGAATATGGAGGATGGATGCGGATGGTTCGAACTTTACGCCCATAAGTAATTTGGGTGACAACAGTTGGGGGTTAGGTATCAGCGAAGATTTTGAAATTTTTGCTTCTACAGCTAATAAGGCGCCAGCAAAGCATGTGTTTGCTCCTTATCCTTATTTTGAGAGTGTTGGTTTGAGGAAGGTTCCAGCAAAATCAATTTATGATTATTGGACCTATTATCCACTCACAATCACTCGTCAGGGGGATCACTTTGGAGGATACACCGCAGGATCCAATTTTGATCTTTATACTGCGAGGTCTTTTCCTAAAGAGTACTGGAACAAAGCGGCCTTTATTGGGGGTCCAACCGGTAAGCTTTTAGGTCAGTTTTTCCTTCGTCCAGATGATAAGGGCAGTTATATAGCAGCCAATGGAGAAAGTTTAGCTGCCAGTTTCGATGAATACACTGCTCCAATAAAAGGAATAACCGGTCCTGATGGAAATGTGTACATGCTTGACTGGAACAATCTGATCATGCTGCATGGCGGTGAGATTCAAAATCCTTTGCGAGATAAAAGTCATGGGCGAATTTATCGAATTACTCACAAAGACGGTCTTCCTAATAAAGTTCTTGATTTAAGCAAAGCAGATACAAAAGAGCTGGTGGAGACTTTTTCAAACAAAAACCTTTTTTGGCGCATGATGGCTCAACAGAAAATTGTTCAGCAAAAGCGCATGGATGCCATTCCTTATTTAATAGAATTGGCCCAGTCAAAGGAACTTGTGGATTCTGACTCAAACCCTTCAGTCATCCATGCTTTATGGTCCTTGCAAGGCTTGGGTCAACTGGAGGGTTCTAATTTAGAAGCTTTAGAAGTTGCCCATTCTGCTTTAAAACATCCCTCTGCAGCAGTTCGCAAAAATGCGGTTCGAGTTCTTCCCTTATCGGAGAAAACGACCCAATTGCTCCTAGAAATGTTAAACGAAAGAGACGCGAATACTCTTAGACATATTCTTCTAGCTTTGAGTGCAATGCCTTCCTCTGAAAAGGCTGGAAATAAATTGTATGCTTTGAAAGAAGAAATTAAAGATAAAGACACGCTTAAGGTGTGTTACAATTTGGCTTTTGTTAGACATGGGTCTTCCATGGTATCAGAGTTTATCGCTGGATTGCCCAATCGAGATCGTTCCAAAGAGGGCGAAAAAAGTTCAAAAAAAACAAAAGTTAAAAATCTAATAGTGAATCCCTCGTTTGAAAATTTGAAAGATGGCCAACCTGACAAATGGATTCTCAAAAAACATAGAAATCACCCTGAAATATTTGTGGATTCATCTGTTGCAAGATCGGGAGAGCACTCTGTTAGAGTCAGTTCCTCCACTGGGGGCGGGGCCGAGGTTCTGAGAATAGTAAATTTAGAACCTGGTCAATATTTTTATTCTGGCTGGGTTAAAACAAAAGACTTTTCTTCCAAAGAGCGGGGGGTGTATTTGCGGGTTGCCGGAAGAGACGTTGAGGAGGCAACCAGTGAAATAATTACCGACTCTCGCGATGAGTGGCAAAAACTTAAAGTAAATTTTCGAGTCAAAGCGAAGTCAGGAGTTTTACTGTTTGCTTTATTTGGTGGGTGGACGGATGCCACAGGAACGGTTTGGTATGATGACATGGAGCTTATCCAATTATCATCAGAAAAGGTAGTTGAAAAAGAGAAGCCCATCGAAAGCTTGCTTGCAGAACAAGCGTTTGGGAAAAGTTCAGAGGATCTGATTCAAATCTTTAGTTTGTTAAACACAAAGCTAGAGGAAAAAGCTCAAGTTTACATGCAAGGGTTGGAAAATATACAAAACCTGCAATTCAACTCAGAGCAAATCAATCGTCTCCGAAAATTAGCGGAAGATGCAGCTCCAAAAAATAAATTGGCGATTGCAGCTTTTGCCTCCAACAATGGTTTGGATCTAGGTTTAAGTCGTTATCATAATCAAATTCAGGGTTTTGAGGCAGTTATTCTGGAGGGAGAAATCTCAAACGGAAAAAAACTATCTAAGTCCTGTATCGTTTGTCATGGAGAAGATTTTTCAGGATATGAGTCTGAAAGAGCTCCCTCTTTGGCACAGTTTTCAGATTGGTATTTACAGAGCCAATTACAAAAATTTAAGCATGGTATTCGCGGAGGGGATGTCAATGATTCGGATGGTTATGCTATGAAAGTGCTGATGCAGAATTATTCCTTTCAGCAGATTGCGGATCTGTCCGCATACATAAACTCATTAGAACCAAAAAACATGGTTACAACCTTGGTAGGGGATGCGAAAAAGGGTGCGGATCTCTTCAAGAATTGTGTGTCTTGTCATCAGGCGGATGGACTGGGAAATAAAGACCTTCAAGCTCCTAAACTCGCAGGTTTATCAGATTTTTACATCCTCAAGCAGCTGAATAATTTTAAAGGGGGCATTCGAGGCAATGGAAACGGCGATAAATACGGGAAATTAATGCAGATATATGCGAACCTTTTAAAAGACGAACAATCGATGAAAGATCTTGCAGTCTACCTAACAGGACTTAAACCTCAGATTTCTTCTTCTAAATAAACAGTTATTATTGAACTCTTAATTTTTACTTGGAAAGTAATTCTCCAATTGACTCTTCCTCAATCCTTTTCAAAGCAAACTTTATTCTTTGCTAATTCTTGATTCAAGCCCACTTGTATTTCCCTGTATAATTTCATCTTATTAATCTACTTACTATTGTTAAATTCAACTTTCATTGAATCTTATAAATTCAAAAGAAAAGCAGAGTTGTTAGATTGCAAAAGCAATCAGGATCGTTTGTTGCCTTTCCCTAAAAATACTTTCAATTGAGATGTTTATTTTACATTAGTTAATAGATTCTTGATATTATATTAATAAATATTTATAAGTAAATGATCTAAAGTGGTATATGGCATAATAAAAACTATTAATAGTTTCAATAGAAAATAAATCAGATCTCAAAAATGAAATTTATGTACAAATTCAATACGAATGACTATTTAGTAAGAATCCCGCTGTTTATCATTTTTTTTTGGTTTGGGTTCTTAAAAATCATCCATCTTTCTCCTGCTCAGCAATTAGTGAAAGATACTGTTTTTTGGATGCCTCTATTGGATGCCTCGACTTGGACTGTAATTATAGGTTTTTGGGAAGTTTTAATCTCTGTTTTTTTCCTGTATAAAAAGACGACCTTCATAGCAATGATTTTGTTATTTATGCAGATGACCGGAACTTTTTTACCTTTGGTCATTCTTCCGGAGGTTACTTTCCAGAATTCCAATCCCTTGCTTCCTACATTAGAGGGTCAATACATAATTAAAAACATCATTATCATAACCGCCGCATTGATTATAGGCAGAACTCAATTAAAAGTTAAGATTTTTGATAAAATTTTTAATTAGAGTTTGATATTTGAAGCTCCTTTTATAAGTCAAGCTATTAGGAATGTAGTTCGTCCGTATTGAATTGTTAAAAGATTTTTTTTAGTTCTATTAAAAAAGAGTGATAAAATTCTGCTAAAAAGAAATTCAATCTATTTAATAAGTACAATAAGAGTAGGTTTTTAAAGTGATTAACAAAACTAAATATTTTTGACAAATGGTCCGCTTTAATCGATGTTAAATTTTATCGAATCCAATCCTAAACCCGAAAACTTAAAGAACTATGGAAAACAACGAAACCCTAACTGTAAATACAGGAATTAAAGCTGGATCTGATGAGGATATGGCTGTTTATGACAATCTTGGAGATATATTTGCAGATTTTGGAATTCCTCAAATGTAAAAAAGGAACTTAGATTTTTAAGAAGCCTGATAATTTTTTTATCGGGCTTTTTTTTGTACTCCCATTTCGTAAATGAGGAATCGTTTCCCATTTGTAAATGAATAAAGCTTGTTAATTTTAGTTTATCTTTGTGTAATCGATTTCTAAGAATTCAATTCTGTGCAGACTTATGAAAATTTATTTAAATGGAGAATTTGTTGGAAAAAGTGAGGCTAAAGTTTCTGTGTTTGATCATGGTCTACTTTATGGAGATGGAGTTTTTGAGGGGATCCGAATTTATGAAGGATGTGTATTTAAATTAGAAGATCATATCGAGCGTCTTGAACAATCCGCTAAAGCGATTTTGCTTGATATTAAAATGTCACGCCAAGAATTGATAGATGCTGTGTGCGAAACTTGTCGTCAAAACGGTTTATCGGATGGTTATATTCGTCTGCTTGTTACTCGCGGTGAGGGAAGCTTGGGATTGTCTACTCAGGGTTGTGACCAACCGAATGTAGTGATAATTGCGGATAAAATACAGTTGTATCCGGAAAATTTTTACACGGATGGACTTAAAATTATTACAGTTCCTACACGCAGAATCAATCCTGCGGCCTTGCCCCCAATGGTAAAGTCCTTAAATTATTTAAACAATATTTTAGCTAAGATAGAAGCGCAACACAGCGGATATTTAGAAGCGATTATGTTGAATGATCAGGGTTATGTTGCTGAGTGCACAGGAGATAATATCTTTTTAATCATTAAAGGAGAGTTGTTTACTCCTCCATTTTCAGCTGGGGCCCTAAAAGGAATCACACGTCAAACAGCCATTGAAATTGCTGATGAATTAGGGGTTAAGATTCATCAGGGTAACATGACTCGATATGATGTTTGGAATGCAGAGGAGTGTTTTTTGACCGGCACAGCTGCTGAGGTGATTCCTGTAGTTGAGGTGGATGGTCGCATCATCGGTTCTGGACGACCTGGAGAAATTACGAATCGTTTCATTCAGAACTTTAGAAAAAGAGTTGCGACTGATGGAATACAGGTATAGTTTAGGACTCAGTACAGTTTTAAATTAGACGAGACTATCAAATTTTACATATATGGCTAAACCAATAGAGTGTAATTCATGTAATTTACCGGCTACAGTTCATCTAACTCAAATTGTAAACGGGCAAATCAAAAAAATAGATCTTTGCGAAAATTGCGCAAAGGAAAAAGGCGTTACTGACCCAGAAGGGTTTTCTTTGGCCGAGCTACTTTCTACTGCGGGTTCATCCAACTCGGAAACCAAAAAAGGAAATTCTCCAGCGGGTCAAGGTCTAGTGTGCGAAAGCTGTGGATTCAGCCAGCACAATTTAAACAAACTCGGCAGGATGGGTTGTCCAGATTGTTACAAAACTTTCGGTAGTATTTTAAAACCAATGCTTACTACTATGCACGTTGGAACAGGTCATTGTGGAAAATTTCCTGAGTTTGCCAGTGATCGAATGGATATGCAAAAAAAGTTATCTCAGTTGGAAAAGCAAATTGCAAAAGCAATAGAAGAGGAAAGATACGAAGATGCTGCACTCTGCCGCGATCAAATTCGTCAATTAGCGGAACCTGTTACCGAGGCTTAAGTTACACTCAAAATGGATTTACAGAAGTTAATTAAAGGGAAAACCGAACTGACTGGAAAGTTAAGCAAGTCTTCACCGGTTGTGATTAGCAGTAGAATTCGTTTGGCCAGAAATTTGTCTAATATTCCATTTCCAGGATGGGCTAAATCTAAGCAAAAAAGAGAAGTCTTATCAAAATGTAGAGAGGTTGTTGAAGGTTTCCAACCTTTCAAGGGCGGTTTGTTTGTCAAAATGGAGGACTTGACAGAGTTGGAAAAACTAATTCTGGTAGAACGCCACTTGATCAGTAAGGAATTGACTCAATCCGCTGAGGCAGGTGCCATGGCAGTCGATAGTCGGCAAGCTCGCGTGATAATGATCAATGAAGAAGATCACCTTCGAATTCAAGTATTAAAAAGTGGATTCAATTTCAATCGTATTTGGAAAACCATAGACGAGTTAGATTCTGCATTTGAAAAAAATTTGGATTATTCTTTTTCTCCAGAATTAGGATATTTAACTGCTTGTCCCACTAATTTAGGGACTGGCATGAGGGCTTCCGTCATGATGCATTTGTCCGCTCTAGTTCTATCAAATCAGATGGAAAAAGTCATACGAGCAGTCGGACAGTTAGGAATAGCAGTTCGAGGTATCTACGGTGAAGGTTCGGATGCAACGGGTAGTATTTTCCAAATATCCAACCAACAAACTCTCGGAGAATCCGAGAAAGAAATTTTGAAACGATTGAGCAATGTTTTAAAAACGGTTATTGAACATGAGTACAACGCTCGTGAAAAACTTTTCGAAACCGAAAGGAACATGATTCAAGACAAAATCGGCCGTGCTTACGGGGTTTTGAAACACGGCTATTTATTAAATTCTGGGGAAGCTATGAATTTATTGTCTTTACTGAGATTGTCTGTGGATATTGGAATGCTCGAAACGGACTGGCGTGACATCATAGACAGACTTTTCATTGAAAACCAACCTGCTCACATTCAAGTTATGGCTGAGAGGGAATTAGAACCTTCAGAAAGAGATGCCAAGCGCGCAGAGCACTTACGCAGATCTTTGATTGAATTACCAGAACCCGATTTTAACAAGTTAACTTTCTAAGAAAGAGAGAACCGTCATGGAACCTATGAACAACTTTACTCCTAGAGCACAACAAGTATTAGCACTTGCTAGAAAAGAAGCAGATCGTTTCCACCATAATTATGTAGGCACAGAGCATATTTTACTAGGATTGATCAACCTAGGCCAAGGAGTTGCTGTGAATGTTCTACAAAAGATGAATCTAGATCTCCAAACGGTTCGAGATGCTGTTGAAAGAGAAGTGGGAACGGGACCAGAATCCAAACCCTCTGGAACCATCCCTTACACACCCCGAGTGAAAAAAGTCCTCTCCCTTGCTGGGAAAGAGGCCCAAGCATTGAACCACAGCTATGTTGGAACCGAACACATTTTGCTCGGACTGCTTCGTGAAGGGGAGGGAGTTGCTGCTGGGGTTTTAAAAGCATTGGATGTGGATATCGAAAGATGCAGAAATGAAATTTTAGCCGAATTAGATCCAAATTTTATCCCTGAGAAAGAAGAAGCCGTTGCCGGAGGCAATCATCCTAAAGAGGACAAGAAAGAGGTAAAAACTCCAGCTCTTAAGGCTTTTGGAAGAGACTTGACTGAGTTGGCTCGAAAATCAGAACTGGATCCAGTGATCGGCCGAGAAGATGAGATTCGGAGAGTGGTTCAGATTTTATGTCGAAGAACAAAGAATAACCCGGTTTTGATTGGGGAGGCGGGTGTTGGTAAGACCGCTGTGGCTGAGGGATTAGCGATCGAAATTGCGACGGGAATCGTTCCAGAAATCTTATTGGACAAGAAGGTGATTACTCTAGATTTGGCTCTAATGGTTGCCGGAACCAAGTATCGTGGTCAATTTGAAGAGCGGATTAAGGCGGTGATGGATGAGATCAAGCGCGCAGGAAATATTATTATTTTCATAGACGAGCTCCACACGATTGTGGGTGCTGGAGCGGCTGAAGGAGCCATGGATGCATCCAATATTTTCAAACCTGCATTGAGTCGTGGTGAGTTGCAGTGTATCGGTGCAACCACTCTTGCGGAATACAGAAAATTTATTGAAAAGGACAGTGCCTTGGATCGTCGCTTTCAATCGGTGAAGGTCGAAGCACCCTCAGTAGAAGACACGGTTTTAATTCTCAAAGGACTTCGTTCTAAATACGAAGAGCATCACAAAGTAACCTTTACCGATGAATCTCTGAATTCAGCTGCAAAATTATCGGATCGCTACATTACAAGTCGTCACTTGCCCGACAAGGCAATTGATATTTTAGATGAATCTGGAGCTCGGGCTCGTATAAACTCCCTTTCGCGCCCAGCGGGGATTGAAGAAATTTCAGATAAAATCAAAGAAATTTGTACGACTAAAGAGCAGGCAATCAGTGAACAAAATTTCGAAGAGGCGGCAAAGTCTAGAGACCTTGAGAAACAACTTCGAGCGGAGCGGGAGGCAAAACTTGAGGATTGGAAAAGAACCAGAGAAGAGACCAAAATTATAGTCTCTGAGGATGACATGATGGCTGTCGTTGCGGATTGGACAGGGATTCCTCTGACTCGCATGGAGCAAAAAGAAAATGCCAAATTACTCTGCCTTGAAAGCGATTTACAAAGCCAAGTGATTGGTCAAAATCCAGCTACGGTTGCCATTTCAAAAGCTCTGCGCAGATCTAGAGCTGATCTTAAAGACCCCAAGCGCCCGATCGGCTCTTTTATGTTCTTAGGACCGACTGGGGTTGGAAAATCTCTCTTGGCAAAGGCCTTGGCAGATAAAATGTTCGGAAGTCAAGATGCGATAATACAGATAGATATGTCAGAATATATGGAAAAGTTTACTGTATCTAGGCTTGTGGGTTCTCCTCCTGGTTATGTTGGTCACGAAGAAGGGGGTCAACTGACCGAAGCGGTCCGTCGGAAACCCTATGCGGTAGTTCTCTTTGATGAAATCGAAAAAGCACACCCGGATGTGGTTCAATTACTACTCCAAGTTTTAGAAGATGGTCACCTGACGGACAGTTTAGGAAGAAAAATTGATTTTAGAAACACCATTCTAATCATGACATCCAATGTAGGTGCAGATATTTTACAAAGAAACAATTCGCTCGGCTTTGGGGTAGAAACCTCGGGACTCAATGAATTTGAAAAAGCGAAAGAGAAAATTTTGGAAGAAACAAAGAAAGTTTTTAAACCAGAATTCCTCAACCGCTTGAACGATGTGGTTGTTTTTACTCCTCTTTTAAAAGAAAGCATGAATGCCATTGTGGATTTGGAAATCAAAAAGCTTTCAGATCGTTTGTCCGAGAAAAATATTTCCATGGTGGTTACGGATGAAGTAAAAGATTTCTTGATTGAGGAAGGATACGATGAAAAGTATGGAGCCCGTCCGCTTCGAAGGTCCGTTGAGAAACATTTGGAAGATACCTTGGCGGAAGCTATCTTGTCTGGATCCGTTAAAGAAGGGGACACGGGCGTGATCGCTGAACTGGTTGACAATGAGGTTGTGTTCAATCAAGAGCAAGCGGTCTAAGGATCTACTGTTGCAATCTTTACAATTTTTATGGAAAAAACATTAATAATATTAAAACCTGACTGCTTGTCTAACAAAGATGTAGGCAAAGTAATCTCTCGTTTTGAAACACAAGGATTTGAGATCGTTGCTTCTAAAATGATTCGCTTGAGTTCTGAACTATTAAAAGAGCATTATTCTCATGTTGCTGACAAGCCATTTTATCCTGAGATTGAGGCATTTATGTCTTCCTCTCCTGTAGTATGCTTGGTCTTGAAGGGTGAAGGAGTAGTCAGTAAAACTCGAGATATTTTAGGTCCCACTAATTCTAAAGAAGCTCCTTCAGGCACGATTCGGGGGGATCTAGGAACGGATCAAATGAGGAATGTAGTTCATGCCTCAGACAGTCTTGAAAACGCGGCTATTGAGGTGAATCGTTTCTTTAAGACTGAGGAAGTATACGGATAACATTTTCTATATATTTTTTGTAGAGGGGCATGGATTTAAAATTCATGCCCTTTTTGTTTGGAGGATTCTTGATTTTAATTTACTTCAATTTGTGAATGTTTTTAACCAATTTACTGATAAAGAATCGTTTTATTCATATAGATTCTTAATTCCTTAAAACCGGGTTAAAAGCTAGAGGATATATTCAGATTTTGAAAATCAACAAATTCACTCAAAGCGAAATACTCAAATGAACATTGGAAACTATCTTTTGGTTCCCTCAACAATGTACTAGAAATTTTGCACCTAAAGGGATTGAGTGGACGAATCTTTTCTTAAATAGGTATAGCGAAGTTGAAACTTGTAAATGATGTCAATCGGATGGATTTCGTGATTCTTCTATTTCTCAATCTTTCACTTGTGATTAATAATTTACTCAATTAAGAGTTATAATACTTTCCAAAGCCTGAGATTTCACTCATGATTTTTTCATGAAAGAAATCCCTTTAGTCTTTTGGTCCTGTCCCGAAAATGATGCTAATTTAAAATATTGTACGAAATTTTCTGCGCCGGATAATATTCTTGCAATTTATAAGGATCATAAATGGATTGGGGTAATCAATGCGCTCGAATTTGGGAGAGCCCAGACAGATTCAGGTTTCGATGAAATTCTGTCTTGGGAGAAAGTATTCGAGGATGCTAAGAAAAGGGCGGCTCCTCAATCAAGTGGTGTTCAACAGATTCTCTTGCAATTGCTGGAGAGTTGGGAATTGAATACAATCCAAGTTCCTGAGAATTTTCCTGTAAAATTGGCCTTTGAATTGACAGAGGCAGGGGTCGAAGTTTTGGTTGCCGGAACTCCTTTGTTTTCAGAAAGAGAAACAAAGAGTCCCGAAGAATTGGATTTTATCCGTTATGGAAATCAGTGCAGTGCCTCTGGTATTTTAAAAGCAGCTCAGATTTTGAGGGATTCTATAATTGGAGAGGGTGGCATACTCTATTACCGAGGTAAGATTTTAACCTCGGAAATCGTTCACTTTCATATTGCAGTAGCGTGTTTAGAAATGGGAGCCATTTCTAGCAATACAATTGTTGCTGGAGGGGATCAAGCTTGCGACCCTCATCACCATGGCTCTGGTCCCTTAAAGGCAAATGAGCTGATAATTGTAGATGTATTTCCAAAAGTCGAATCTACGGGTTATCATGGAGACATGACAAGGACCTTTTTAAAAGGATCTCCCTCAAAAGAGCAAACGTCTTTGGTAGAAGCTGTACGCTCTGCTCAGCAAAATGCCTTTAAAAAAATTCGTTCAGGCGTTACCGGGGATGAAGTTCACAAAGAGGTTCAAGAAACCTTCACTGACCTAAACTACAAAACCTTCAAAGATGAAAAAGGATACAAAGGTTTCTTCCATGGAACAGGACATGGTTTGGGTTTAGAGGTCCATGAATCTCCTAGAGTTAGTTTTGATGCTCCTGCCCTAAAATCAGGGCATGTAATCACCGTAGAGCCTGGATTGTATTATCCGGGACTCGGTGGAGTCCGTATAGAAGATGTGGTTGTTGTCTCTGAGGATGCTTACGAAATGTTGTCGAATTGTAGCTACGATTGGGTGATTCAATAAAACCCTTCAGATCTAGGATCAATTTTAGCAGCATTCTATATTTTGAATGGCTTCAATAATGTTATCTTGGTACCGAGACCATGAAACTGATTTAGCTTTTTTTCGTGCCGCTGTCCCCATATCTGCAATGGAGCTTTGATTGTCTGCAAACCAGTTCACTTTTTCAGCAATTTCTAGAGGGGATCGGATTGGAACTAAAAATCCTGTTTGCGAATCGACCAGATCTTCACCTCCTGTATTGGGAGTAATGAGAATGGGAAGAGATTGAGACATGGCTTCTTGGATCACTTGTGCCCTTCCCTCAACAATCGATGGGAGAACAAAGACATCACACTGAGACATCAGATCTAAAACTTGTTTGTGAGGTCTTGGAGGGTGATGAACAAAATGAGGAAATTGATTTTTATAAAATTCCATTTCAAGAATTGGAGTGCCTAAGACATGAAGTTCTATGTCTTTTCTTTGAAGTAAATTAAAAGCTTCAAAAAGATCGGACAATCCTTTGCGTTGGCTCATTGAACCCACAAAAAGAAATCGAACCACTCCACTTCTCCTTCTCGTTGAAATTCTTTTTTGATTTATCAGAGGGGTCCCAAAAGGAGAGACGAGAACTGGTTTTTGTTTTTTTACAGTATTGGGAATGGAATCTTTTACAAATTGGCTTGGGCATATTACTAGATCTGCTAGATCCAATTCTCTTGCTTTGCGATCACATTTTTTTTCTGAATCTTTGTTTCCGATCAAAGTTCCCTCCCATTCTGGAAGACGATGGGCCTCCTCTAAGTAAAGCTTTTTAGCAAATTCCCAATAGGCTATTGGCAAGTCATAAATGCAATGAATATTCAACTTTTTTGCTGTGAGGAAACTTTCTAGAGCTCCATCTTCATAAGCGTAGATGGAGGATATGTTCTGTCCTTCTTTCGATAAATACAGACTGACTTTTTTATCCAGATCATGATAGACACGATCCAAACAAAAAATTCCCTTCTCGTGTTGAATGAGGTTGTCTAGTTTAAATTTTCCAGAGAGCAATCGACCCCACTCATACCTAGGATAAGAGAAGATAAACGACTGAAAAGCTTCCGGAAAGGACCTGCGATCGAGTTCATTTTGAACTTGTTTTGGAAGCCATTGATTCCATATTTTTTGGTTGTCCCAATGGATGCATGTATGGAAAGATTCAAGCAATTGCTTTTCATAAAGTCCTTCTAATAGGGATCTTGAAAATTGATTGGCTGTAGGGTGACTGAGAAGAATCATAAGTGAATGCAGCTATCAAATCTAAATGTTATTTAGAAAGGGGAAATTCAAAAAAAGGACTTGTAAAAATTTCATGAGCGATTCATTTCAACAAAAGTAAGTTATGAGAAACGAGGTTCCCAAGATAGATCTGCGGATGAAAAACACCGTAGAAAATTACGATCGAGGTCAAAGAGTGCATTCAGGATTTTAGTCCCAGATTTTTCCAATATTTTGAGCATTGGCCCATCCACGGATTCCAGATTTAGTTTCGCACAGCAAAAAGTTTTCATAGGTTTTCAGGACGCTGACTTCCTCAGCTTGGCTTAAGTAGAGAGTTGCCTCACTGCTGTTTGCAGGAGCAATCCGAAGGGCTGTTTCATCGATAATGGCAAGGGCTCTTGTGCTTTGGCTGTGACTCAATAAAATAGCAGCGCTCGCTAGAAACAATGTTAAGAATAAAGGAGGAGTTACTATCTTTAATAAGATGGGTCGAATGGTGAAGAATCGATGGACAATCCAAACGATCAGAAGTGCCCAGAAGGCTAGACTTACCAGAAAAAACCAAGAGCTTATAGAAAGAGCATGGATGAAATTTTCTTTTAATGTGGGTTTTTCGATGTCTAATCCTGCGGCCTTTCTTGCAAGGAGTAAATTGACTTTAGCGTCTTTATTGTTGGGTTTGATTGCCAATGATTTTTCGTAATGCAACGCGGCTTGACCAAACTGTTTGACTTGAAAATAAGTATTTCCCAAGTTGAAGTGAAGGGAGGAGCTATTTTCATTTTGTTGAATGATTTGCTGGTACCGTTGGATGGCTTTAGGGTAGTCCTGTTTGGCAAAGGCCTCATTTCCTTGAAGAAACAACAACTCGGTTAGGTCTTCAGCCCATACTTTCAAGGATAATAGAAGCAGCGAAAAGATCGCAAAAAGTGGTTTCGATTTAAAAATCATGAGAATAGTTATTTTAATTTTTTCATTTCTTTGACAACCTTTAGAGTGTCTTCATACCAAATTTCTAGATTATTGACTTTAGTAATTCCACCTGAGAATCTGATGTTTTGAGAAGTCTGGAAAAGTTTGAGAATTATGGATTTGCTGGAATCACTGATCTTCATTTGTTCATACTTTTCAAGAATGAAACTTGCCGAAAGAGACTCGGCTTCTTGGTTCATAAATAAATGCCCGGCACTGTATTGGATACATTTTTCGGCGCAGCTAAAGAAATCGCCGGGTCGGTTTTCCAATTTTGCTTTTTCTAATGATTGTAAGGTTGTTTTTATTTTTCGTGCCAGTTTTTCGGTCAAAGCGTATTCAGGATGTCTTTTTTTACAGTATTGTGAGATCGAAGCATAGATTGCCAAAACAGAAAGAAATGCAAGAGCTTGCAGAAACCAGAAACCGGATTTGTAAACGGGAGCTTGAATTCCATTTTGTAAATTCCCAAGATTTTGTTGTATGGGATAGATCGACAAAAGTTCTTGGGATTCAGGGTTTGATTCTTGTCCCCTTGATTTTTGCTCTTCTTTTTCGAAAATAGAATCTAAAGTTTGTGTTTTTGGTTTTTTGAACAACCGCTTGTCTCCGGTCACTTGAATTGGAATCGCTGGTGGAGTGATTTCCTGGAAGCTTTCCTGGATCGGATCAAAGTAGCTGAGAGGAATCATCGGTGTCTCTTTCACATTTTCGTTTTTAGGAATTAAAATGTATTCAAACCTTTTTGTGCCATGAAGCCCAGTTTCATGAGTTTGGGTAAAACTGGTTTTTGGAGGATAGGCTTTGAAATCATCCGATTCCATAATTTCTGGGGCCATGATTCTATTGAAGTTCCCTTCGCCAGTCATTTCAATTGTTAGTGTGATTGGCTCTCCAGTCTTGATTTTATTGATATCGACAGAAGCAGAGGACATAAATTGACCGACGGCTCCTGTAAACCCAGGGGTTCTCCCCTCTGATGGAATTTCTAATACTTCGAAAATGATAGGCTCTGATTTTAGAGACAATTCTTTTGAAGTTGTTTGGTTAAACATACTCCCGAAGAGACTGTTCATCCCTCCAAAAGGATCTCTTCTTCGAGAACCCCTCTCATCAGGAATCTGAATGACCATCTCTAAATTATAACTAACCTCATGTTTTCCAGGCTTGAGTGGGGTCAAAGTCAATGGCCATTTGGCCGTTTTATAAGTTCGATTCTTAAAGATCTCTTGGCCCTGTTGAAATTCACCGGGAATTTCAGACTGAGAGAAGGCATCTCCATTCAATTGAATTCCATTCCCAGCAATGGAACCAGAAATATCACCCCTGAGTAGCAACTTCACTAAAACAGGTAAAGTTTCTCCAACATAGAATTTAGTTTTTTCAGGAATGACTTTTAAGAAGGCTGTATTGTTCCATTCTTCACTTTGAGGAGCGACCTCTAAGGTCGCACTCGGAACCGTATATTCTTTATCATCAATAAATATTCTCCAAGAAGGAACCGTATAAGAGCCTTCTTTTCTAGGAGTGGCCGCAAATCCATAAGATTTTTCGATGGTCTGCTTACCATTTACAATGGTAACCCGATTGGAAGTTGAAGGATTAGAATTTTCTATCTCTAACCCATTTACCCTTGGGATTTCTCCGCGAATGTTTCCGTTTCCATCTCTAAGAATCAGCTTGTACTGTGACCTGGAGCCTAGAGAGATTGATGGAGGGGAAAATTCGCTTGAGACCTCTAAGGCTTGAAGACATACGCTGAATAGAATCGAGAGAGTAAGAGTAAAAGATAGGTGTTGGAAGGTTTTCATTGAATATTCTTAAATCTGTTTTTTACCAATCTCTACCCTGTTTGTTCGAGTAATCATTTTCCGATTGGGTCTTAAGAGGAATGCCAACAGGAAGTTGTTTTGAGTTTTGCTGAATCGCTTGTAATAGTTGCCTGGCTTCCTCCTTTGTGATCTTTCCCATCCTCCTCCTTTTCATAGCTTCTTTCGCCTCTTCTTCACTTTGATTGATTTGTGATTGCTTCGTATTGTCTACGCCCTGCTCTTCATTCTCTTGCCTTCCTTCGCTCCCTTGCTTGCTTTCATTGAGGGGTTCTTGAGGTTCATTTTCTGGAGAATTGGATTCATTGGAAGCTTTATTTTCTAAATCATCACTGGCTTTGTTTTTGGAATTTTTATTTTGTTTTTGTGCTTGTTTTTGCTCCTCTTTTTGAGATCCCTGTTGAGGATCTGACTGCTCAGAGGGATTGGATTTATTGGGAATTTTGTTTTGTCCTTTTTGATCTGGATCGCTTTTTTGGGATTCATTATTTTCCTGCTCTTGATTTTGGTCAGAGCTTTGTGACTGTTGATTTTCTTTTTCTTCTTGTTCCTCTTTTAGAGCATCGAGTTTTTTTTGAATGATTTCTAGGTTTTTTTGAGCATCGGGATCTTCAGGATCGATCTCAAGAGCACTTTTCAGATGCTTGATGGATTGTTCCCAATTTTCGATTGTTTCTGGAACATTTTGTTTTGCAAACTTTTGTTCCCCCATCCTGTAAAACGTATTGCCTAAGTTATAAAAGCTCTTTTGTTGGATGGATACTTCCTCGGTTTTCAATGCTTTATCAAAATGACTGAATGCTTTTTTATAATTTTGCATTTTATAAGCTGCATTTCCGATATTATAATGAATGCTTGATGAATGGGAGTCTTGGTCTAAAGATTTTTCATATAGATTGATCGCTTTACCGTAATGTCCCTTCTTGTATTCCTCACTGGCTAATTGGGGATTGGCAGACAATTGAATTTTAAGGCCGAGGGTTAAAAGGATCCATGCTAAGTGTAATGTATGAGAATAACGAAATCCTGAATTGTTTGGAGTCTTTGTCATGGTTTGTGATTTCTTTTACGAGTATGAATCAAGGGTTCCAGAATAAGAAGTAAAAAGGCTGCGATCGCAAAGGCCTGATAACGATCGATAGCGACTTCATCCATACGGATTTTTCTTTCTTCTTCAGGAACAAGGGCGAGTCCCTCCTCGTAAATACTGTCGAGCCCGCCCTCCTCAAAGAGAGATACATAAAAAGCACCTGAAAAAGAGGAAATTATTTGAAGGGTTTCTGCATCCAGTTTTGTTCGGACCAGGTTTCCTGAACCATCTTTTAGATATTCTATTTCTCCATTTATAGCTGCGACTGGGATGAGTTCCCCTTCCTCGCTGCCGACTCCCACGGTATAGATGCGGATTCCTTCTTCTTTTGCGGCTTTCGCCTCCATAATTCCTGAGGCCTCTAAGTCTTCGCCATCTGTGATTAGAACGATGATTTTATTTTCACTGTCTTTCGCAAAAGCTGCTTTAGCCTCGGCAATAGCAAGTGCGATATCGGTTCCTCCACGGTTTATAATATCAGTATCGAGCGCGTTTAAACTTTGAGTAAACGCATCATAATCCAGAGTGAGTGGGCATTGTAAAAATGCGCTTCCAGAAAAGGCAACCAGACCAACCCGATCTCCGCGAAGCTTAGCAATCAGATCTAGAATTGCCAGTTTTGAGCGGATAAGACGGTTGGGTCTTATGTCTTGGGCAAGCATGCTTTTAGAGGTGTCTAAAGCAATCACAAAATCAATGCCCTTTCCTTTGGATTCTTTAAATTCAAAGCCCCATTGAGGTCGAGCTAAGCAAAAAAGCAAGAGACCGATACTTGTCATAAAAATGAAGAGCTTGATTCTTTTGCGAGTGGTGCTGTGGTTTCTTAAAAGTCGATTCAATAAAGTGGGACTGGTAAATATATGAATACGTGCCCGGTTTGATCGGGAACAGATAAGATAAAAGAGTCCAATAAATAGAACGATTGCAGGAATCGCATAGAGGTAGTTCATGTCAATAAAGCTCATGGAAAAGACTTGTAAATGGTTTGGGCTAAGACCCACTCCGTAAGCAACAGAATTGTTGAAAGCAATAATAGGTATGGGAAGAAGTCATTGAAACTGGCTTTCACTGTGAGCTTCACTTCTGTTTTTTCTAATTGGTCAATTTCTTTGTAAATTTTAGCCAACCGTTCTGTATCTTTAGCTCTGTAGGACTTCGCATTTGTAATTTTAGAAATTTCGGCAAGCGTCTTTGTGTCTATGTCTGACTCACTTCTATGAAATTGTTTGTTGCCCATCGAGTCGAGTTGGTAGTTTTGGTTCCTATCTAAAATAGGGTAAGGAATGATTCCTTCTGTTCCAGCAGCAATCGTGTAAATTTTAATTTTGAATGCCTCTGCTGCCTCTGCTGCAATCAGGGGAGAAATTGTAGTGTCGTTGTTGGCTCCATCTGTTAAAAGGATCACAATTTTACTCTTTGAATCGAGTTCTTTCAATCGAGTCACTCCGGTTCCAATTGCTTTTCCGATTGCAGTTCCGTCCTCTATCAGTCCAATCTTCAATCGATTTAAGTTCTGCAACAGCCAATCATGATTTAGAGTTAGGGGGCTAACAAGATAGGGCGCGCCTGCGAATGCAACAATCCCAATGCGATCTTCAGGGCGTTTTTTGATAAACTCATGGACTACTTTTTTCACAGCACTCAATCGGTCCACCCGTTTTCTATCGATCAGAAAATCATGGGCATACATAGAGCTGGACAAATCAATTGCTAGGATAATATCAATCCCTTCGGTTTCTATGTTTGAAATTTTTTCACCAAATTGAGGTCTTGCAATTGCTAGAATTAGCAAACTTAAGGCGATTGTTTTGAATACCAAAAGAAGATTTCCAGCACGACTTTTAATTTTATTGGAAACACTTTTGGCTAGGCTCACATCTGAGTATTTCAGAGCTGCTCGGTTCCCGACCTTACCAAGCATAAAAATAAAAAGTGGCAGTGCTAAAAAAAGTAGTAAAAAATAAGGATTTGCGAATTGAAATAACATAAATTTATAAAATTGGAGACCCATCAAAGGGTAATTTTACATGCAATTTTTAGGAGGGATTTTTTGTTTTGTAAGTGAATGGTCTGTTTGGCAAATTTTACTTGGTCGCAATGAGTTAGGAAATGAGATAGATCCTCTGCCACCTCCCCTCTCAAATTGGGATGGCTCTTTGCTATCTTCAAAAATTCTTCAGTGGTGGATTCGATTGCGGGCAGTTGATGGTG
>CAJWYM010000044.1 GCA_913049555.1 uncultured Opitutia bacterium | reverse complement strand
ACCATTCGTCTCAACACTTATTTCCGATCTTATTTTACGGGAAAATGCTTGATTTCAACCCCAAGTTTTTTGATTACGGGGCCAGAACTCTTTGATAAATCTTCCAAAAATACTTTCACAGCTTCATAACCAATTTCCTCGACAGGCTGTATGACTGAATAACGAATTTGTTGAAAAATATCTTTGTGATCACTGTCAAAAGTCCCAATCGGTAAGTTTTTAAGATGCTTGGTTTTTTCGTTAGGAAATTGTTGACAAAATTCATGGATCCCATGAACCATAGTGGCATCGTTGATAAACAATGCATCCGCATCTAATCTTCGAGCGGAGTATAAACCTGCACATTCGTTTCCAAGCTCTTCCATGTAACTGTTAGTATTGGTGCAGACAACATAGCGCTCATCAAATTCGAGTTGGTTTGCAATCAAAGAAGCTTTGTGACCCTCGTATCTTTGTATGCGTGCGGTTGTGTTTAAGGAACCGCCAAAAAATCCGATCTTTTTGAAACCGTCTCCGATCAACTTTTCTGTCAAATCATAGGCAGCTTGGTAGTTGTCAACGTCTACTTGATGTTGCGTTTCATTGTTCAAACTGGAACCTGCCCAAACACTAGGACAGCTCAAAGTATCCAAGAAATTTTTCAAGCGATCATTGGTCGACATGTAGGGATCGATGACCAAGGCGCCTTCGCATCGAACTGCCGTAAATATATCACGAATTCTGTTAAAATTCTCCTCTTTAGCTTCGTCATTTTGAAAGGCTACATGAATGGTGGTAGCTCCATTTAAAATGGCCTCCGAATGAATCGCATACAAAAGACGCGAGTAGTACCAATTGGCAGTCTTTTTTTCTTGAGGCCAAGGAGAAATAACCAAAATCAATCGACTGTTACTGGATGGGGGTTTGCGATTGACCAGGGTTCCAAATCCAGCTTTTCGATTGATATATCCCTCTTTTTTTAACCAAGCCAATGCTTTAGATACGGTGAGGCGATTGATTTTTAATTCATCGGCTATTTCCATTTCTGTTGGTAACAAATCGCCCACATCGTATTGGTCAGAACAGATCATTTTCCAGAGATAGTTGTAAGCAATCTCTTCCTTGCTCTTTCCTTTGTTTTTAACTTTAGCCATATATATTTCTAATTCACGAATTTACCAAGAATTCATACCTGCAACCCTTAAAAATTGGATTATACCAGACATCTCCAAAAAAACAAATGTTTACCATTTTACTTTTTTTTAGAATAAGGTCCAAAAGCGGCCTCGTTGCCCCAAGGAACAAACTCAGGAGCTGGAACATTGTTCGAATGATTTTCAATTCCATCTGGAAGCGCTTGTTTCCAACCTGCTTTTAACCGCACTTTCAATGAACGTACCAACTCTTGATTTTCTGGATTCGCAACCCTGTTGTAAGACTCAATGGGATCTTCCTTATGATCGTACAATTCATGACTTTTAAAAGTTCCGTCCAGTTCTCTCCACTCAATGTAATGATAACGATCCGTGCGTATAGAAAATCCCTCAAATTTTGCTCTGGGGTAACCCCTTGGATATTGACTGAAGGCTGCTTTTTTCCAGGATCGATTCGGATCTTTTAGTAGGGGCGCAACACTATTTCCCTCGAGATAATCAGGAGATTCAACCCCAGCCAATTCGCAAAGCGAAGGAAATACATCTACATATTCAACGAGAGCATTGCTTTGAGTCCCTTTTTTAAAACGAGAGTCTGAAACAATCCATGGAGCTCGATTAGAATTTTCAAAATTAGTGCTTTTCCCCCAATGACTTTGATCCCCAAGATGCCATCCATGATCTGAAATCAACATAACAACCGTATCGTCTTTAAGTCCTAAGGAATCCAATTCTTTGATTACTTTTCCAATCTGTGCATCTGTGTAGGAGACACATGCCGCATAGGCATGTTTCATTTTTCTTGCGTAGGCATCCTCTCCCACAACCCTTCCATTGGTAGGAGGAGGAATGTCATACTTCTGTAGGTTAGAATAATCGGTCACATACTTTGGAGTGCCTTTAGGGCGATCCGGATTGGGAGATAATGGAATCGTTTCAGGATCATACAGATCCCAATATTTTTTGGGAGCATTCCAAGGCAAATGAGGCTTCCACAAACCAAGTGCCAAGAAAAAAGGTTGGTCCATCTTACTCATACGACGAAGGGTTTCAATAGCCACTACAGTATTTTTACCATCATCGTAGGTTTCATCTGAGACCTCAGCACACTCATAGGGAGGTTTTTCTTTTTTCTTCTTTAATTTCTGAATTTCAGGATTCGCATAGAAAGTTCCATAGCCAGCACTGTAGGACTTTTCGCTGTAATCCTCTTTATAACCATGATGAATTTTTCCTATTCCTCGAACATGATAACCCTTTTGCATAAAATACTTCAAAAATGACGGTCGATTCCCCTCAAGAAGTTTTTCCACTGTATAGATTGAATAAGGATAATCACTTCCTGTGCTTTCCGGACGCAACCCTGTTAGAAAACTAGCTCTTGAGGCAGTACAAACTGGTTGTTGAACGTAGGCCCTTTTGAACAGAACCCCCGCCTCTGCAAGCTGATCGATATGAGGGGTTTTCATATAATCGGCTCCATAGCATCCAAGCTCCGGTCTCAAATCATCCGCAATAAAAAGAAGCACATTTTTTTGTTTCGCCCCCAAATTTATAAACCCCATCAAAAGGAGCCAAAATAAAAAGAATTTTCTTTTACAAACGAATGCTTTCATGATCTAGAATTTTTGAAATAATTAAAAAGAGTTTTATAAACGAACGATGTCCTCCGACTTTCTAACTTGAAAGAATTGGAAATCATTCGTCAAAAAAGGTTATTGAATTCAAACTCAGCTATGGATTGAACTCCCCAAAAGGTCGACCAATGCTCTCTGTGACACTGGATAAGTGAAATTTTAATCTTTTAAGAATCTCAGCATACTCTGGATTCTTAATTAGATTTTCCGTTTCTAAAGGATCTTTTTGAACGTCATAGAGTTGATCGGGGTCTACGATCCCCCCAATATGATCCCGAGGTTGTCCGTAAGGATTTTTCTCCCACAAAATTTCAAAACTTCCTTTATTTAAATGTTCCTCAATTGTTCCACTCTGAGGAGGAACGAAGCCTCGATCCAAAGCCTCCTGATTGTAGCGGATTGCTATGTATTTGTATTGCTTTGTAATCACCCCCTTAGCAAAACCGCTTTCAGTAAATATAAAGGGCTTCAGTGTTTTGGTTTCCCCTTTCCAGACTGGAAGAATACTCAATCCATCCAATTTCATTCCCTCCACAGGCTTTGTATTCGATATGTCTAAAAAAGTAGCTGCCATATCTGTAACATCAATCAAAGTTTCGTTTCGAGTATTCGCTTCAATTAGACCCGGCAACCTCGCAATAAAAGGAATATTTGCCCCACGTTCATAAGGAGATGCTTTGCCCGCATTTTGCTGATCAGATAAAAATAGAATCAGTGTGTTGTCCATCTTCCCTTGTTTTTCCAACTTTTCCAAGATCACACCAATCCCACCATCCATCCATTGAACCATTTCTTTGACTGAATTCTTCCATTTACCAGAATCCTCATAATGAGAACGATCGGGCATAATCCCCAAATGCTTCTCTGTGAACCCCTCGGGTGTATTACGAATGTCTCCGGAACGAATCGGCTCGTGTGGTCCATGGGTTGCAGTGAAAGCAGTCCAGAGAAAGAAGGGTTTTTCCTCCGGAACTAGATCGAGGAAGTCCAAGGCACCTTTGACCGTGTACTCAATATTGTGATGCTCCAAGTCTTTAGGAAAATGATCCAAATTTCCCTCAGTTATGAATTCTGCATAATCAAAACCGTACTTGTTCAAACGATCTCGCAATTCATTTTGAATGTCTTTCAACGCTTGAATTACTTTGGGATCTTTTGGATCTGCATCTTTTTTTATTTTCGTCCACCAGGATTTTAAATCTAAATCGTTGTGCCATTTCCCGGTTGCGCCTGTAAAATAACCTGCTTTTTGAAGAGCTTGGGCAACTGTTCGATCTGTATCACAAAAGGCCGCACCATTTCGAATAGAAGGTTGCTTGCCAAGAGGCCCATAAATATTATTCTCACAGCGACTCGGATAAGAACCCGTCAAACAACTGTAACGAGTAGGAACGCACAAAGTAGCCGTAGTGTAAGCTCTCGTGTGCAAAACTCCCTCTCGAGCCAAACGATCTATATGGGGAGTTGAATAATCAGAGCCATAGGCGCCAATACTGTCCATGTTTTGATCGTCGCTTATAAATACCAGTATATTGGTCTTTGGTGATTCCGAAAAGATCGGAATAGAGAGCAATAGAAACAGGAATGGCAAAATCCCAAGAAAGTTTGATTTTTTGTTAATTTTCATAAATTCGGTAATTCCCTGGTTGAACAATAAATTCTGAAAAGTTTCCGATTTTTTCTGCCTCAGAATTCTTTTCCAACAAACTCGAAATAAAATAATTCTTTCCAGATTTGGCAGTTCTAATTCGAAAAGAAGCCTTGGTTTTGTAATCAAGATCTACGGTTTTCCCTCCTGCCGCAAATTCAATCCGATCCCAATGATTAGATAGAGGTTTTGCATGAGGAAGGATCGTTAATTCCCAAGTCGGCGTTTTCTGATTGGTTAATTTTTGCAATCGATACAGGCCTTTCCCTTGATATTGGATCCAAGGCGAGTCTCCATAACCAACAATTTGATCTGGCAATTCTTCCAAGTTGCTAGAATTCATAGAAAAATCACCACTATGGATTAAAGTTTTATCATCCCAGTACCAGGCCAATCTTTTGGAGTAGGACAAGTAGGCATAGTCAAGATTGTCCTCATCGTCAGTCGTGGTTTTAAATTTCTCAAATCGAGGCATTTTCTTGAAAATTTCTCCAGCAAGAATAAAACTTGCCATTTTTTGGGGAGTTGTTTTCAAGTTCAAGTTGTGAGTTCCTGAGAAATATTCCGCGTACCCACTCAAACGATAAGTCCACATGGTAGCAACTTGGGCACCCAAACACCTGAAAACTTTAGCCATCAATGGATAAATGTATGGATTCTGATTGGACCAAGGCTCGAACTCGTACACAATTCTTGCTTGTTTGTTCTTAAAACGATCTTCCAGCATCCAACCATGATAAAGAGGATCTTGAATCACTCGTTTAAAATAAGAGAAAAAATTTGTATGACTATGGTCGATTGAATTCTCAGGCCATTTAGGCGTTTCTGATTGTCCCGGGTAGAGAGAAAAAGAAAAAACTCGGCTTTCTGATTCTGCTGCAGCTTGAAAAGGGAAATCACCCGTCCACTCTCTGTCTCTAGGCCAGTTCAAGCTCCATGAAACGATGGGATTGATCTTCTCATTCTCAAATACTTCTAAAATCCGATTTATGTAAGCCCGCGTAAATTCGTATCGAAAATGATCGTATTCCACCAAGGAATCCTCACTTCCTCGAATTCCCAACCACTGTTGGTAGACCTTTTCAATATTAGGAGATTTTTCAGAGACCTCTTCGCGGGAATAAAACATCGGTTCATTGATGGGCTCAACAATCACCCAAGCTGGATTGTCTTTGTAAAGCCGATCCTGATCATAAGGGTTTTTTCTGTTCAAAAGTGATTTCATATACCGCTCCCCTGCAATGATTGCTTCCGGAACGAACATCCACTCTTTTTTTGGATATTTTCTGCCAAAAGAATGCTCCACTGCCCAACCAAAATCATTCATCAGAGCCAGATAAATGTAGATTCCTCTTCGGGTTGCCTCCGCTAATGTGTAATCCAAGGTTTCTAACCATTCATTTTCAACCAAACGGCCATTCTCATCTGAAAAATCAGCAGGCGTTAAATGAATCCGAATGACATCCACTCCGATAAACTCCAATTGATCGAAGCTTTCATCAATCATCTTTTTGTAAGCTTCCATATTGAATGGAGAGAACAAAGCACGACTTTTCATCTCGTAATATTCTGAACTCATGGGAGGTTGAAAATTTACGCCCCAGAGAGCCACTTCGTCCCCATTTTCAAAAAATAAAGTGCCCTCCCGCACCTCCACCTTATGGAAATTATCCTTGGCAACCAATCCAAGAAACAGGGAAAGAAAAAAAGCTATCAGTTTAAAAAACATCATAATGATTAGTTTATTATATTAATTGTTAATCATTTAAAATCAAGGGCAGATCTTACTTTTTTAAAAAAATAAATCTTGAATCTATGTTGAACTCGGAAGATGCATCATGAGATAGGCATCTGCAAAATAGCTTTGAGAGAAATGTCTATTTCTAATTTCCAAAAAACTCCCTTTTAGGGGTTATTGAGAATTTTCCTGAGTCCAAGCAGCCAAATCTGTTCAGCGACCATTCCCTTTTAATTGAGGAAACCAGTTTGAAACTTCGGATTTTTAAAAAGATCCATTGGCTTCTTCAGCAAACAGATTTTTTAATTTTTGAAAATTAATTTTCTTGGATGGTAAAAGAGGAAATTTATCCACGTATTTGTATGACTTAGGGATTTTATACTGACTGAGGATTTTTTTACATTCTTGGAGTTTCCATGCCATGGAATCCTCTGTAAATGGATTGCCCTCAAAAACGGCCACCACTTTTTCTCCCCATCGAGCATCCTCAATGGAAAACACACACAAGGACCTATTAAAAATTCGTTCCATCACCTCCATGACTTCTTGAGGATCGACTTTCTCTCCCCCTGTATTGATAAGCTGATTTTTTTTACCCCTTAAAATCAAAGATTTGTCTTGGGCAAAAGTTCCCATGTCCTCAGTGACAAAAGGCACCCTAGGTTTTTTAAAAGAACAGGCACCTAAATATCCCCTAAAAAGACTTTTTGATTCAATGCTTATTAAACCATCTTTAACCAAGCTTATCCGGACTCCCGGTAAGGGATATCCTACCCCTCTTTGTTCCAACAAAAACTGCTTTTTAGGCATCAAGCTTACCATAGCTGCGGTTTCTGTCATCCCATAACATGGATAAATTGGCAATTGTTTTTCAATACAGAGTGAAACGACTTTTTCAGACATCGAAGCCCCTCCCATAAAAATCCCTCGAAATTCTCCCAAAATCCTCAAAGAAGAAGCATCCCCACAAAGTTCTTTTAATTGAGTCGGCACCAAAGAAAGCCAAAGATTGCGAACGGTCTTTGGACACAATTCTTTCAATTTCTTAAAAGACTCGAAGAAAACCTCACCCCCACTCACAATTGCACGAATAATGGGCATAAAACCACTTACATGGTGAAGTGGCAAAGTGATTAAAGAAGACATGGCCCATTGATTCATAAACCCATGCTCCTCTACCCCCTGATAGTCAAAACAGACCTGCGAATCCTCTTTTTTAATTAGAGCCTCCACTCTATCTTCCTTTTGAAGAAACAACGCCAATGAATCAGCCGCACTCGTTAAAGATTCCATCGTATGGCAAGCAAATTGAATCTTACCAGAACTGCCTCCCGTTTTAAATATTATCGAGGGATTAGAATCTTTTGGGAGAGTAAAAGAAACCTGTTCAATCACTTCTAAGTCCTCACTGCCAAATGTAAAATTTGCATATTTCCGAACCCCCTGAATCTCGGAGGAACCCCATTGGGAAGATCCAAGCAAAACACTCACAGAGGATTCTATGCAGGCAAAGGTCTGCGCTAAAAAATCGATGGGATCTTCCTCGTTTATGTAGACGAGATCCCCGTTCTGTCTGCAGGCTTTTTTGATAAAACTGGTATAATGAACCAAGCGTTCTTGATATTTAGAGCGCAATTCTGGGTCCCCAATAAATAAACCCTTTTTTAGATCCGGCAAATGAATCAAAGGTTTTCCCATACTTTCCACATTTCATTCAGTCCGATTTCGGCATTGCTTATAAAAGTAGATTCCTCATGGAAGCTCCAATTTATTGATTCCATCCTATCCGAGACCCCAAGTCCAAGTGCATAATGCCCCAAATCATAGTTTTGAACATCGTTTAGCAATCCCCAAAGACCGACACTCGTCTCAAAGGAGGAAGAAAGAACCATTTTACCTGCCCTTTCTTTTATTGGAAACGAGCCCCATTGATCTAATAAATACTGAAAATTGTGCGCTTTAAGGATTAAGATACAATCCTTTAAATTCCTAGGCTCCTCAGAGATGAAAGGAACGGATTCATCCAATGCGGTCGGGATTGTAAACTTTTTAGCCCATTCCAGCATGATCTTCCAGTCTTGAGCAGGAAGAGGTTGTTCAATAAATTCAACTTGTTTTTTAAAACCACTCAGAGACTCCACCCACCGACTCCAAATTGAGGGCGACAAGCTTCCGTTGGCATCCAAGCGAACTCGGGTAGATTCTTTGGATTGACTCAGAAATTGCTGGATTTTTTTTAGCTCTATCTCAAAATCTAGTATCCCAATTTTAAACTTTACCACTGGTGGAAAACCAACCAGGCTCTCATTGTAAAATTTAGAAACCGCAAACTGTTTACAGGATCCTGCCCAACTCCAATGAAGCATATTTTCTGCATGGCGAACCGCGCATCGAGTTCCCACCAGCTTTTTATCTAAACCCTTTAGATCTGTAAAATGATCCAAAGCGACCATCGCCTCTTCGAGCGTTTCTGAACCATGAGTCGGCAAAGGACAAAACTCACCAAATCCAATCTTGCCGGATCGATTCTCCTTCAAACATAGAATCAAGCCTTCCCGCTCTTTCCACAAACCCGATGCAGTATTGACCGGGATAACAAAGGGTCGCAAATACTTTTTATACTTTAGGTGGTAGCTCACAGCTTGCTTTTTAGATTCCCATGCAGTGTAATAGAAGTTTACAATCTAATCAGGCAACCTATTGCTTTCAATGAAAGAATCCACTAAAGATCCAGTTTATACAAATTCTATCGATCGCGAATTTTTCCTATCGGCAGATCCATTTTTCCGCGCCAATCTACCCATGGGCCTGACTTTTGACGATGTATCCCTGAGCACACTTCATTCTCAGGTACTCCCAGCGGACACTAACTTAGAAACAAAAATCTCTGAGAGCGTGCATCTAAACATACCCATTATCTCCTCGGACATGGACACTGTCACCGAAAGCAAAATGGCAACGGCAATCGCTCTTCAGGGGGGGATGGGTCTGATACATTATAATATGGCAAAAAGCACTCAAATTAAAGAAGTGGCTAAAGTAAAAAACCATGTTCATGGACTCATTCAAGAACCCATAACAGTCACAGGCGATCTTTCTATAGGAGATGTCATTAAAATGGTTCGCGAAAGAGAGTATTCATTCCGAACTTTTCCCGTTGTAGACAATCATAAAAAGCTGATCGGTCTCTTACCCGGACGCATTGTAAAAGATCGTTACCTAAATCGGAATGTTGCCGAATCCATGATGCCTAGAGAATCTCTTAAGACTCTAGAAGAAAAGGAGATCAAAGATGATCCTATTGCTGCAGCCAACAAATTTTTTGATGACAATATTGGTATTCATAAAGTGCTGGTGGTAGACAAAGAGAATGTGCTTCGAGGCTTGTTTACTATGAGCGATATCGATCGTATCTTTGAAGAAGGAAAGTCACGAAACAAACCCGCTCGTGACAGCGACTTTCGATTGATTTGCGGAGCTGCCATTAGTTCAGACCGAGACGTTCAGGGAAATCTGGATAAGACTAAAATTCTAGACCATATTTCAAACCTTGTGGAAGAGGGGATCGATGCCGTTGCAATCTCAACGGCTCACGGCCATACATCTGGAGTTGGGGATACCACCCAATTGATTCGGGGTCAGTTCCCAGATTTAACAATTATTGCTGGAAATGTAACCAGTGGATCTGGAGTTGAATTTCTTGCGAATTGCGGAGCCAATGCAATCAAAATCGGCCAAGGACCCGGCTCTATTTGCACCACTCGGGTAGTTGCTGGAGTAGGGATTCCTCAATTATCCGCCATTTACATTGCATCCAGAGCCGCCCAAGCCAAAGGAGTGAAAATTATTGCCGACGGTGGAATCAGTAAATCTGGGGACATTGTGAAAGCCTTGACTCTTGGAGACGCTGTCATTTGTGGGAGTTTGTTGGCAGGATGCAAAGAAGCTCCAGGAAACATCATCGAAATTGACGGAAAATTTTATAAACAATATCGAGGTATGGGCAGTTCCGCTGCCATGAAAGAAGGATCGGCTGCAAGATACGGGCACAAAGCAGAAGATGTGAAGCAAAAAGCAACTGCCGAAGGTGTGGAGGCCTTGAAAGAAGTTTCCGGCGAACTTCAAACAGTCATCAAAGATCTTGCAGGAGGCATACAAGCAGGCATGGGATACTTAGGAGCCCAAAATCTTTCCGAATTAAAAGAAAAAGCACGCTACATCCGAGTCAGTCCAGCAGGACAAAAAGAATCGAAGACTCACGACATCATCGAAATTAAAACCAACAACAAAACAAACTAAGATGGCATTACTTCCCTTCTCTTCTCAATTAATAGCAGATGCTGGAATCAGTATGGGCGACGAAGGAAAAGGTCGACTCATTTACGAGGTGATCGACGAAATTTATGCTCAGGAAAACTGTCCTGAAACTCCCATAAAAATGATACTGAAGGTAAACGGGGGAGCTAATTCTGGTCACACAGCTGCTGGCCTAAAGCTCAACCTTCTTCCCACGGGAGTAGCTGAAAATCGCGTTCCTCACCTTGGAATTGGAATGGGAGTGGTCGCAGATCCCCACAAACTTTACTGGGAAGCAGAGCCATTGGAGGCAGCAGGATACAAGCTTTACAGCCGCTTACTCATCGATCAGCGAACCCTTGTTTCCGATCTGAGCCATCGCTTCCTAGATCAAGCTTGGGAATATTATCGCATCCATACCCTGAATGAAGACCCTCGTGGATCTACTAAGAGAGGAATCTCCCCTGCTTACAGCGATGAAGTCAACCAACTTCAGATTTTCTTTGCTGATTTTTGCAACGACAAAGCAATCTTTGTCAAAAAGATGAAGCAAAGAATCAACCGCACACTCAAAACGATTCAATATGTGTGCGAGGTCGACGAAACCGCATGGAATGATTTTTTTGATGAATTATCCACTGCCGAAAAAAGAGCCAACAAAGAAGCGATTGAAAGAGACGTTTTCGAGGATTCTCTGTTTGATTTCCGTAGATTTAAAGGAGAAGAACCCTTCACTTTAAAGACAGAAGATTACATCGAGTGGTATTGGAATGCAGGTCAGCGATTTAAAAATTGTGTGGTGGATCTGCGTGAAGAGATTGTGAATGCTTTGGAGGAAGGACAATATATTATTGGAGAATTTGGTCAGTCTTTCTGGCTAGACAAGAGGCATGGATTTTCCCCGAACGTAACCGCCTCTCATACCTACACTCCAGAATTTTTTCAATCTGCTGGGATCCCTGCTCAAGCTGTTCATACAATGGGAGTTTGCAAAGCCTATGACACCAAAGTAGGCACTCACTTATTCTTAACCCAGATAGAAGAAGAGCACCCACTGAGCCCGATCCTCAAGCAGATGGAATTTGGAACCTCAACAGGTCGCCAAAGGATGGTAGGCTGGTTCGATGCAGTAGAAAAAGGGGACACTTTGCGTTTTGGAGGGTTCCAAGACCTTGTCATCAACAAGTTAGATGCATTGACCCACACAGGTTCATGGAATCGTCCGCTCCTAGTTTGTACCCATTACATAGACCAGGCAGGAAATATTTGGGATCGAGTTCCGAGAGACGAAAAAGTTCGCAGTGAACTTACGCCTGTTTACACAGAATTTAAAGGCTGGTCGGAAGATATTAGCAAAATTCGAGAATTTCAAGATCTCCCAATCGAAGCCAAAAGATATGTAGCAGGGATGGTAAAAGCCATTTTAGATGTTGCATACAGAGGAAAAGACTACCCAGAAAAAATACCCAACCTAAGATATATTGGAGTTGGACCGGAACCCAAACAGATTATCCGAGATGTCCCAAAAACCTCGATGTTAATCGCTGAATATGTTTTGAGTTGAAAAATAAGCCCTTGCCCTCTTTTTGAACAGGTTCTTATCGGGAATTCTTCTTGAATTTATTTTTTATCTGAATAAATGTATATGACTTCGCTCCTAATGAAAGAAATCAGATAAAATCACAAATATATGAATACGATAGACAACATGACATTTTTGGAATTTTCACTCAAGCGTCTCATGGAGACTTGCTTTGAAGAAGGTCAGGGAGATAAACTTTGTATTTTAATAGATCTACCAAACCCTCTAGATGTAAAAGACTTTAAATTTTTAGAAGACACGACTCTTCCAATTCAAAATTATGGCTATAAAGTTTTCTACGAGGGTTTCAATCAGGGAGGATTGGAAGAACTGAATTACACTGGGGGTGATCTATTTGCCTACCATGAAACAGGTGGAAGCAATCTGGATATGGAAGACGAGTGCTACGATATTCATGGCAATAAACTCAGCCTAGACAATGATATTTATAACCAATACGACCTCATTTTAACTGTCTCTACTTACTCAGCTACAGCCCCATTGACAGCTAAGGCCAAGGAATTTGGTTTTCGGGGAGCTACCCTCCACGGTCTCAACCAGATCATCGTGGATTCAGGATTGTCCGTCGATTACAATCATGTCAGTGATGAAGCCGAAAAAATGCGATTAGGTCTTACAAAAGCAGACCACTTTGAAATCGACTTTGAGGTAGAGGGTCAACAATCCACCTTAAAATTAATTTGCAACAAACAAGAGGCCCAAAAAAGCCACGGCCTTTGTCCTAGAGGCAAACCAGATGTTGCCAACCTTCCCGCTGGAGAGGTTTATTTTGTCCCGGAAGATGCTACCGGGCAATTTCCATTTAAATACGACGAAACAACGGTTGGCTTATTGACTGTTGAGGATGGGAAAGTAATCCATTCAAGACTCTTGTATGGTGACTATCAGCTGGTTGAAAAACACAATCAAAAATTGAAAGACGATCCCATGACGGGTGCAATAGGTGAATTGGGTTTTGGTACGCAAATACTTCCATTTTCAGGAAGAGACATTCAGGATGAGAAAATTCGTGGCACGATCCATGTAGCTACTGGAAGGAGCGATCATTTAGGAGGACACTTGACTCCAGACTTGTTCAAGGAGAAGCTCAATGCCTCCCATGACGATGTTCTCTATGCTCCTCACAAAACCCCTGAAATAAGGATTCCGGAGGTTCGACTCTACAAAGATGGAAAAGAGATTGTAATCATGCAAAACTATAATGTTGCTGAATACATTGATGAACTTTTAGGTCTCCAGACCGCTTAAACAAACGTCCATTTTTATGTGTTTAGGCGACTTGTTGTAGACAAGTCGCCTTTAATATTTATTCTCACTGCATGAAAGATATTTTAGCCTTCAATCGTCCCGACGGAAGAGACAAAAACCAACTTAGAGAAATCAAGTTTGAACCAGGAATTGCTCAAAATGCATCCGGTTCTGTTCTCGTAAGTTTTGGAAATACAAAAGTCATCTGTGCGGCCAATATTGAAAACAAAGTCCCCGGTTGGATGAGTCGCCAAAAAATTTCTGGAGGCTGGTTGTCTGCCGAATACTCTCTGCTTCCCTACTCCACTCTAGACCGCAAGCAAAGAGAAGTGGTTCGAGGAAAACAAGAAGGAAGATCTATCGAGATCCAACGTCTCATCGGAAGGTCCCTACGATCTTCTATAGACCTCAAAAAACTACATCAAAAAACGATTTGGGTAGATTGTGATGTGCTTCAAGCAGATGGAGGAACGAGGACTGCATCTGTTACTGGCGCTTATGTTGCTACCTACTTGGCGATCCACAAGCTTATTCAGTCAGGAGAGATTCAATCATCCCCATTCATCGATTCTGTAGCCGCCGTGAGTGTTGGGGTATTTAAGGATCAAATTGTTCTAGATTTGGATTACCTAGAGGACAAGTCCGCAACGGTTGATTTTAATGTAGTGATGACTGGAAAAGGACAATTTATCGAACTCCAAGGAACCGGAGAAGAAGCCACTTTTTCTCCCATGCAATTGAACGAAATGATCTCAGTTGCCTCAGAGGGGATACAAAAGCTTACCGATTTTCAGCAAAAAGTAATTGCCTCTTTATGCGAGTAATTCCGCTCGAAGACTTCGCTGAAGATATTCTTTCCAAGGCCCAGCGAGGTTTGGGCTTACCCACCGAAAAGTTGTCTGAATTATCAAACCTCTCCCGTAATGACATCGTCCTGGCAAGGAAAGGGCAGGCCACCCAAGAAATCATTCAAAAAATTGCCAAACCCCTAGGTTTAGATCCTTCCAAACTTCAATCCAGTTGGGAAAAAAATTGGTTTCCCAGACCCCAAAAAATCGAGGGTTTGTTTCAAATAAACACTCCTTTTTATGAGGACATGTCAGTGAACGCCTATCTTTTCAAAATTCCTGATACGAATCAGGCAATTTTAATAGATACAGGAGTAGATCCAAGACCCGTTCTGAATTGCTTGAAGGAAAACAATCTCCAATTAAAAGCGACCTTCATTACTCATACTCACCGTGATCATATAGAGGCTCTGGACGCAATCCAAGACGCTTTCAAAGAGTCTTCTTTATATGCCCCTCGTAAAGAACCCTTAGAGAGTGCCAAGTTATTGAGTGAAGGAGATCTTATTGAGCTTTCATCCACAATTTCTATCCGACCTATTGGAACGGATGGCCACTCCGCAGGGGGAATGAGCTACTGGATAAGAACCATCAATGGACCAAATCTATGCTTTGTGGGAGATTCTATTTTTGCAGGTTCTATGGGAGGAGGAATGATTTCTTACACGGATGCCCTAAAAAATAACAAAGAAAAAATCTTAACACTCCCAATCACAACTGTTTTATGTCCTGGTCATGGCCCGATGACAACGGTTCAAGAGGAGTTGAAACAAAATCCTTTTTTTTAGAAAAAACGAAGGATGAGCAGAACACGAAATGATTTCCTCAATAAAGTCCTTGTAAAACCTTCCTGAATTTTAGCAATGCCTCCAGAAGAAATAACCCAAAAATCAGTTGGCTGTAGTAAGTCTAAAAAGTCTTAATAATCCCTATCAAAATTGAGTTCCCTTGCACAAATGATGATTGCCCAAGGGGAAAAATAAAGAAATCGAATTAAAAGGATTCCGATTTCATCGAAAATTGGAAAGCGCCTCGGATGCAAGCTTTTACAAATATAACATTGCCTAAAAGCCCTAGAAATATTGGTATAGATGGTTATGAGCAAAGTACTGGAACTACTTCTTGACGGCGAAAGATTAAATACTCAGCAAATGTCAGAAATTCTCAACCTGAGCGAGGATGCGATAGATGCAGAGTTGAAAAGACTTAAGGAAGAGAATATTTTCTTGGGTTGGAGACCTGTATTCAACCCAGAAGCCATTGAGGGAGAGTCTGTTCGTGCTGTGATTGAAGTCAAAATCACCCCAGAGCGCGAAGGAGGATTCAATCGCCTAGCCGTTCGTCTGAGTAAATTTGATGAGGTTGAGTCTTGCCATTTGATGTCCGGGGGCGCTTATGATTTGTTAATTTTTATATCAGGAGCCAACATGAGGAGCGTGGCTACCTTTGTATCTGAGAAATTAGCCACGATTGACGGCGTAGTCTCTACAGCCACTCACTTTCTGCTCAGAACCTACAAAGAACAAGGACATCTTTTACTTCGAAGTGAAGAAAATCCAGACAAGCCCACTATCAGTGCCTAATTCATTAGAGAGTATGAGCGATTCATCAAAATTCATAGCAGATCATGTCTTGAATCTGCCTCGATCTGGCATCAGAGACTTTTTTGCAATTGTCTCTCAAATGCCACAAGCAATTTCATTGGGCATTGGAGAGCCGGACTTTATTACCCCTTGGCATATTCGAGAAGCTGCTATCTTTGCCTTGGAAAAAGGCAAAACCAGTTACACAGATAACATGGGATTGCTCAGCCTTAGAAAAGAAATCTCTAAATATGTGGAAAATTTTTTCTCCATCCCGTATGATCCAAAGACAGAAATTTTGGTATCGGTAGGAGTCTCAGAGGCATTAGATATAGCATTGCGAGCCTTAATCAACCCAGGCGACAAGATCCTCTACCACCAACCCTGTTTTGTCTCCTACAGCCCTTCAGTAACCCTCGCTCATGGCAAGACCATTGCGGTTCCAACCTATGCGGAGGATGCATTTTCAATCAATCCCGAGGCCCTTGAACAAGCATGGGAGCCAGGATGTAAAGTTCTTTTAATTAATTTTCCCACCAACCCAACTGGAGGAGTTGCTAGTAGAGAGACTATTGAGAAAATCGCTCAGTTTGCGATCCAAAAAGACTTGATTGTGATCAGTGATGAAATTTACTCAGAACTCACTTTTGAAGGAGATCACACGAGTATTGCTAGTATTCCAGGAATGAGAGACCGAACCATTTTCCTCCATGGATTTTCAAAAGCATTTGCCATGACAGGCTTCCGAGTGGGTTATGCATGCGCTCCAGCGCCTCTGATCGAGGCAATGATGAAGGTGCATCAATATGCCATGATGTGCGGTCCCGTAGTGAGCCAAGAAGCCGCTTGTGAAGCTCTCAAGAATGGCAAAGAAAGTGTTTCAAGAATGAAAGAGCAATACCACAAAAGAAGAGACTTCATCGTGGGTAGGTTCAATGAAATGGGTCTAGATTGCCACCTCCCCAAGGGAACTTTTTATGCATTTCCATCGATCCAAAAAACGGGGCTTACAGAAGTAGAATTTGCTCACCAACTTCTAAAAGATCAAGAGGTAGCAGTGGTTCCAGGCTCTGCATTCGGTGAAAACGGGGAAGGCTTCATTCGAGCAAGCTATTCCACATCCTTTGAAAAATTGGTAGAAGCGTGCAACCGAATGGAAGCCTTCGTAGGCCAATTATAAAAAAAAGACAATTATGGAGTATAACAGAAGTGTTGCGTTAGTCGGTAGACCTAACGTAGGAAAAAGTCGTCTATTCAATCGCTTAGCAGGCAAAAGAATTTCTATTGTTCACGACCAGCCCGGGGTCACTCGGGATGTGGTTATGGAAGAAATTGATGACAATTATATCTTGATGGATACTGGAGGAATTGGTATGACCCCGGCGATGACTCCTACGCTGATCCAAGAGGCTACAGAAGATCAGGTTGAATTCGCTTTGCAAGCGGCCACTTTGGTTCTCTTTATTGTGGATGCAAAAGACGGAATCGTTTCCATGGATTCCTTTGTCGCCGAAAGGCTTCGCAAACTTGGAAAAGAATGCATCCTCGTTGCCAACAAGATTGACACTCCCAAAAGCAACCAAAACATCCAAGATTTTCACAGTTTAGGTTTCGGCGATTATGTTGCAGTGTCCGCCGAACATGGAACTGGGATTGGAGATCTCAGATCTAAAATAGAAGAAAAATTAGGACCCATTCCTTTCAAAGAAGAAGACACAGATCGCAGAATTAAAATTGCCTTTACAGGGAGACCCAATGTTGGAAAGTCCTCCATTTGTAATGCGATCCTCGAGGACGAACGATTGATCGTATCCGATATCCCTGGAACCACTCGCGAAACTGTAAAAATCGACATTGATTTCCCTGTAAATGAAGACAAAATTCATAAATTTAGCCTTTTTGACACCGCTGGTTTGCGTCGCAAGAAGAAGGTCAATGATAGTTTAGAGTATTTTTCAACCTTAAGAACTCAAGACACCTTGGATCAAGCGGATATCATTTTTATGGTGATCGATGCAAAAGAAGGTTTATCAAAACAAGAAAAAATAGTCGCTGGTGAGATTTTACAAAAAGGCAAAACGCTCATAATCGTTGTCAATAAATGGGACTTGGTTCACGAAAAATTTCAAGGTGAGGGAATGGAAGGTTACGAGTCAGAGAGGGATTTCAAATTTGCTTATTCAGAGTCTTTAAATAAGCAGATGTTCTTCTTGCCCCAATCTCCGATAGTCTTCACCTCAGCAAAATCTCGCTTTCAACTAGACATGCTGCTTAAAGAAGCGGTTCGAATTGATGAGAAGCTAGAGACTCCGATCCCTACGGGTAAATTAAACAACCTGATTACAAGTCTGACTGAAAAAAGGGCCCCAGCTAAAGTTAAAGGCAAAAGATTCAAAGTCTACTATTCCGTTCAAACCGGAACCCGTCCTTACAAAATAAGAATGTTCTGCAATCGCGAGCACATTTTGGACGACTCCTACAGAAGATACCTACAGAACAGTATCATCAAAAACTTTGACTTAGAGGGATGCCCAGTAAAATTCCAATTGATTGGAAAACAAGCTCGCTACACGGAGCAAAACGACTGAATTATTTGAAAGTTAAGAAAAAGATTGCATGAAAATCGAGATCCAAATTGCAAACCAAGCAGTTCAAGAAGCGGCAAAACTTTGTTCCTTAGTGCAGGGCCAATTGATTCATAAGGATACATTGACAAAAAAAGACAAGTCTCCTGTAACCGTTGCTGATTATGGAGCGCAAGCTCTGATTCTTCACCATCTAGGAAAACATTATCCTGACATTCCAGTCACTGCAGAGGAATCTGCAAATGAGCTTTTAAAACCTGAAAATTCGGTCTTAAAAGAACAAGTGATACAATATGTTCAGAGGATTCAACCGGAACTTTCTGAAAATGAAATGATTCGAGCCATTCAAAGAGGTTCTCATCCCGGTGGCAAACAAGGAACCTTTTGGACACTGGACCCAATTGATGGGACAAAAGGATTTATCCGCAAAGAGCAATACGCAATTGCTCTCGCCTTGATCGAAAATGGGATCGTTACAAAAGGGATTGTTGGCTGTCCCAATTTGCCAGACTCAAATGGCAATATTGGTTCGATTTTTTTTGCTGAAAAGGGTTTGGGCGCCTACAAGCATTCAATGGATCTATTAGGCAAACCAGAAAAAATCACCACCCTCTCACTTCATTCCGCCCATGAAGCATGTTTTTGTGAGTCTGTAGAGTCTGGACATTCCTCACACAGTCAATCCGCCGAAATTTCAAAGCGACTCAAAATTACAAAAGAGCCTGTTCGCATGGACAGTCAGTGCAAATATGCGGCGGTTTCCAGAGGAGATGCTCAAATTTATCTTCGACTCCCTACGATTCAAGGCTACGAAGAAAAAATCTGGGATCATGCCGCTGGAGCGATTTTATTGGAAGAAGCAGGAGGCAAAATATCGGATATATTTGGCAAGCCACTCGACTTCTCCCTAGGAAAAACTTTGAAAAACAATTCAGGAGTGGTTGCATCCAGTGAAGGAATCTTTGAAGAAGTAATCTCCGTAGTCAAACAAGCACTGGATGTTTGAGGTCAGAGAAAAGCCTAAATTAGTGGAAAGGGCTCTTTTAATTGGAGTCCAACATCCAAGAACAGAGCTTCAGTCCACGGTTCGGATGCTGGAGGAGCTAGAGGAACTCGTAGCTACTTTAAATATTGGGATTGTAGAAACAAAAGCGGTTAAAATTCGGCAAACCAACGCCAAATTTTTAATTGGTACCGGCAAAGTAGCTGAGATCATAGAGCTCGCAAAAGAATTGCAATGCGATGTCATTATTTTTGATGATGAGCTCACCCCAGCTCAACAAAGGAATTGGGAAAGCGAATCAAAAATGCTAGTTATTGACCGCCAAGAGGTGATTTTGGATATCTTTGCAGAGCGGGCCCAAACTAGAGAAGCAACCTTGCAGGTTCAGTTGGCCCGCATGGAATACAACTTGCCGAGATTGAAGAGAGCTTGGACTCACCTCAGTCGACAAAGAGGGGGAGCAGCAACCCAAAGAGGAGAAGGAGAAGCCCAAATTGAGTTGGATCAAAGAATGGTCCGAAAAAAAATTACAGAACTAAAACGACAACTAGAAAGTGTAGTCAGCAGCCGACAACTACAAAGAAAAAAAAGAGGTAAAATTCCAATTCCAACAGCCGCTATTGTAGGTTATACCAATGCAGGCAAATCCTCCCTACTCAACTACTTCACACCATCCAAAGTTTTAGAAGAAGACAAATTATTTGCCACGCTGGATCCAACCAGCAGAAGGTTGCAACTTCCCTCAGGTCGGCCCCTCATATTGACGGACACAGTAGGATTTGTCAGGAAGCTACCTCATGGTCTGGTTGAAGCATTCAAAGCAACTTTGGAGGAGGCAATTCTTTCCCACTTTATGCTACACATAGTAGATATGAATAACCCCGACTATGAGCAGCACATGTCGACTACAAGCTCGGTTTTAAAAGAATTGGGAGTCGAAGATACCCCCACCATCCTTGCATTCAACAAGGTCGACCTTTGCGAACAAAAAGACCGCCTTCAATACATGCAAAATAAATACCCAGATGCGATCTTCTTCAGCGCCAAAACAGGGTTCGATATGGCTACCCTACTCTCCAAGATGGATTCTTTCCTCAAAACAGACACGAAGCCTTTGAATCTTTTGATCCCTCATGACCGCTATCCACTCGTTGCCAAATTGCACAAAGAGGGTTGCATCCAATCCCAGAAAGCAGAAGAAGATGGAATTCATGTTTTTGGTCACTTTCCTGAAAGATTGATCCCCCTTATTGACAAATTCCTCTAAGCACTTACTGTTTGCATTTGCTCTCAAAATGCTTTGAGACCCCACCTCATCCCCTGTTTTACTTGATTTTTATTCACCCACTCTCTTCTACAAACCCATATTTTTCAAACCATGATGTCGACTGCTCCCGTATTTAATTCAATACTCCATGCCAAAACTGAAGGCTGTTTAAAGACCAAAAATAATAAAAATCAAGCATTTGAGATTCACTTCCATGCAGATGGAATCATTCCCTTTCCTCAGGTCATCATCCGCCACTTAGGGACTGAATGGATCTATCGTGGAGAACTCCAAAGCAATACAAAAAAGACATACCACTACAAAGTGTCCGTTGAGTCTGAAAGACTGACCTCAGGAGATTATCAGGCACAGATTGAAGGTTGCAAAAAAGCAAATTTTCAATTCGCCAATGACAACGATTGGATCAAGATTTTTCTCAACTTTTCCATCACTAAAGCCCAAGAAGAAAAAGCGATCCAAAACACCTCTGGGGATCTTCGGTTCAAAAGAAAAGCTTCCAGAAAAAGTGAAAAGTCTATCTCTAAACAGGTTAAAATATTTTTCGGGATCCACAAACACATGCACCAGCCCTATTATGAGGCTACGCAACCAGAATATTGGGATGGCGAAAAAGATGAAATTTTTGGAACTCGCACTGGCCCCTACACCACTTTTATTCCAGCTGCGATCCATCACTATGAGAAGGGGGAATTGGATCATGGGGGATTGAGCACAAGTTGGAGCGGAACCCTGATCGACCAACTCAACCGCTGCGAAAAAAAAGGCCTTTGTGGCGGGAATTTTAGTGATTGGTCCAGCCCCCAAAAGGAAACGCTCAATCACCGCACTCTTAAAGGAAACCAACGCTTGTGCTACTCTGCATTTGGATACTTCCATCCTCTAATGCCCTTAATACCTGCCAGAGATATTGTCAAAAACATAGAGATGCATAGGGAAATCATTGAAAGTACTTTTGGAGTTCCAGCTTCTAAGATTTTGTTTCCACCAGAAACTGCATTTCATGTTCGAATGATTCCAGCATTGAAAAAAGCAGGCATCGAAGCTGTGATCTATGACTCCGTTCATCGATCACGAGCCACCAAAAACTATCCCTATGCTGGGATTGAAGAAGGAATGTTGCCTCCAAATCAGTCTGACCAAGTCAACCCAGAATCCTCAGATTGGCTCCAATTGCAGAATGTATGGGCTCCGAGCAAAATTTGCCCCTCCTTTCTCAAACCAGAATATGTGAGTTACACGGATCCTGATGGAGAGGAGCATAAAATGATCGCAATTCCAGCAGAGCGTTATATGGGAAATGAAGACGCGCGAGGAGGATTCGGAGCGCTTCAGTATCCTAATGTGTTTGGCCAACTCTATGATAATATCTTAGAAACCAACAACTATGATCCAGAACACCCTCCGTTTTTCCTACTTCACTCAGATGGAGACAATTACGGGGGTGGAACAGATAGCTACTACCAAAACAACACGCAGGAACTGGTTCAATGGCTGAAACAAGACTCCCGTTTCGAGCTCATGAGTGCAGAAGATTATCTCGATCTCTATCCTCCCAATCCCTCGGAGACCGTTCATATCGAACCTGGTTCATGGGCAGGAGCTGATAATGGAGATCCCCAGTTCAAGAAATGGTTTGGCATGTATGATCAACCCTACTCTCCAGATTTAAATTCTTGGGCCGTTTTGACTGCACTTCAAAACTTGTCTCACAGCCTTGAGGATTCAAAGATAAACAAGAGTCTGAGCAATGAAATCGCCTTCTTGATGCTCACTGCCGAGACCAGCTGCTATTGGTATTGGACGGGGCAAGATAAGTGGGATTTCCAAGTCAGCCACGCAGCCAATAAGGCATGGGATTTAGCTTCCGATTACATTCACATGTTAAAAGACCGAGACACAAACGGCCCCACAATTTTCTCCCCTTGGGTAACGCCAGAAAACCCTGGCGGTCAAACGTGGGGAAACCATTGTTTAAAAGATGCAGAGAAAAAAGGAGTCGTTCATTCTTACATTTACGATATCAATGGGGTTACGGATGTCATTTTAACCCTACGAAACAAAAAAACGGAAGAAAAATTCCTGATGAAAAACAATGGCACTTATCCCTGTCACTCCGGTGCCCATGTAACGAGTGAGTATTATACCTTCGAGTTTTCTCAATCTCTGGGAGACTGTGAATACTACATTACAGCAATGGATAACAAAGGAAACGAATCCAGAAGTAGCTTAGAAAGGATTTATTTAAAGTAATTCGAATCTAAAGAAAAGGAATTCCCAGATATGAAACTCCCTAGAAGGGAGATTCCTTCTCCTTTGGAGGTCAGAAATCGGTTTTTTAATCATCAAAGCGGGGTCGATTCCCAAAAAAATAGAATGTTCAGTCGAACTCAATCTTAAAGTGCTAAAACTGATTTGCCATGGAAGGCAAAAATCGATTAAGCTAAGTAGATCTTACATCAAGGATCGATCTAGACCAGTGATCCAACGACTTTGAAATCTTATTGATACCCATGAAAGCACCTCTAAATATACAAATTATAGGAAATGAAATGGCCTTCAGTTGGCCCGACGGAACGGAAGATTTTTTCTCCGCTCCATTTCTAAGATCTGAATCTCCAAGTGCGGAAAACAAAGGGGAAAAAGATATCTTTGGAACGACTCATGGAGGTGTCCAGGGATCCGAGGATTTCTCGATTACAACCTTCGAGAAATTTGAATTTATAGGCAATTATGCAATTCGAATTGATTACAGTGATGGTCACAGAACCGGAATTTACAGTTGGGATTATCTAGTTTCACTGAGAGCAAAAAACAATGAGCAATAATATTTCCATCAGCCGCAATAAGGACGAAGTCGTTCAATTCTCAATCAATGCAGAAAACAAGGTAGGACGTCTGAATGAGATATTGTCGACCTTAGCGAAGCGCGATATTCATTTAGTTGCAATCACGACACTTGATACCACCGACAGCACAATTATAAGAATGATTGTCAATTATCCCGAAGAAGCCATCAAAACTTTCAACGAAATGAACCTCTTTTATGGAGAACGTCAGGTAATCGCAGTAGAATTTCCAGCAATAACCAATTTACAAAATGTTACACGAGCGCTCATTGAGGCCGAAATAAACATTCACTATCTCTATTCCTTTCTCTCGCGACCCAACGGCAAGAGTGCTCTAGCAATGAGGGTAGATGACCCTGACTTTGCCAAAAAAACCCTTCATTTGCATCAACTGAAAATTCTAAATCAACATGACATTGCTCGTTGATTGAAACAACTAAACGAGTGTCTTTTCAAAAAGCGATCGTAGAGACTCTTAATTGCTAAGCCGCTACCTCGGTTTGGTTGAAACAATTTCAAACGCATCAAAAGCTCAAACGAATAGGCTCCCAAAAGTAAAAACCCTTCAATAAAGAATTATTTTTGCTCTCCAGCTTGAATGTTTTCTGGCATTTGTTCATTCATAATAGATTCATAGCTGTGTTCACTCTCAAAAACGTGAGAATGTAAATTACTGATCCACTGTTTTCCCTCTTGAGTGACTTTTAGGTAATGAATCGCAGATTCAATGTAGGGCCGAACCACATTCCAGAAAAAATTAGCATAGGACTTTCTAAAGTCACCAGGTGTCTTGTATCCGAGAGCCTCGTTGCATCCAATTTCCTCAAACTCATAATAAAGAGCCGGGATTTTTAATAGATAATTCGGATCCCCCAGTTGCCCAATAAAATCTGCGGCCCGAGTCAAGCCAGGCAAATTGGAGGTTTGCTTGTGAGTATTTCTATTGGGAACAGGAAAACGAGTCATTTCTATACAATCCATGATGGTTTTACAATCAATGACTGGGTGCCCCCCGAATCTTTGCTCCACAAACATTTTGCTTCGATCCACATGATAGGGAGTCAATACCGCAGAGGTTCCATGCTCAGGAAGAGCAATCAATTCCCCATTGCCATCATCGTACAAACCGTACCTATCCTCGGAGCAAACTCCCTTTACATAGCCAATATCATGAAACAAAGTTCCTAATGTGAAGGTGAGCCAATCATTCGGTCCCAACTTTCCCTCATTGAGTTGTTTGCCTCTAAAAATTTCCTGCCCAGCCATTGTAACCATGATCGTGTGGTCAAGGTTGTGATAGAGCATATCGCAATTGGCAATATTCTCTAGCGCTAAGTGTGCAGCCCAATGAATCGTCTCAGAGACCTCTTGTTTGTAGGAGCCAAAAGTCAGTTCATAGTAATCCGTCAACTTTTTAGCAAAGGGAACAATCTTAAGATCTTGTATGTTAAGCATAATCTAATAGGGGCAAATGATTAGAGTTTGTGATAGCGTATATTAGTATTAATCATTGCTGTGTCAAATAAGTTCACAATATTAAGGAGGTCTAAATTTGTCCAACTTTAATTCTTTGAATTAAAGAGAATTCATGACATTCTGATCTCACAATAAGACATTTAAAGTAGATCATTAGAACTTCATCCATAGGAATCCAAGAACAAATAAAGCCATGGATTGCCCAGACAATTACAGTGAAAATTTAGAAGGTTTTCTCGTTTGGATTCAACTAGAGAAAGGCTTGAGTAAAAATACGCTTGAAAGCTATCAATCGGACCTCATTCAATGCTCCCATTTTTTAAATTCTAAAGGAATCTCAGGATGGCAAAGCGTTGCGGGAGAGGATATATCTGAGTGGATTGCGTTCTTGAGCATAGAAGAATATTTGCCATCCAGCTTAGCAAGAAAACTCTCCGCGGTTCGCACCATTGCCAAATATTTGGTCAAAGAACAAGTTCGTTCCGATGATTTTACTGAATTACTGACCAGTCCAAAACTCCACAGGCTTCTACCAGAAACCTTGACCGTTCCAGAACTAGAGAAACTTATTCATACACCCCTAAAATCGAACCCAAAAGGAAGGAGAGACATCGCCATTATCGAGCTCCTATACAGCAGTGGGCTTCGAGTCAGCGAACTTTGTGCTCTCACATTGCAGGCAGTTTTTTATGAAGAAGGTTTTTTACGAGTTTCTGGAAAAGGAAATAAAGAAAGAATTGTTCCTTTAGGGTCCAAGGCCAGTCTGGCAATTCAAAATTATTTAACTGCTGGGAGGCCCAGCTTGGTTAAAGAAAAAACAGGAAGTGCGCTTTTTATTAGCCAACAAGGACAAGCCATTTCTCGCAAAACAATCTGGGCTTTACTCAAAAAATATTCCAAACAAGCCGGTCTCAAAAAGAATATAAAACCGCACTTACTTCGACACTCATTCGCATCCCACCTTCTATCAGGCGGGGCAGACTTAAGGGTCATCCAAGAAATGTTGGGCCATGCAGATATATCCACCACCCAGATTTACACCTCCGTAGAAGAAGAGCGCTTATTGGACGAGCACAATCGATATCATCCAAGAGCCAACAAAAAGGAATAAGGCCCAAATCAAACCGTCAAATTCTCTTTTAAAATCCATTTCTCCTTACTGTTTCCATCAAAAGAATCTTGAACACTTATCAAAAGTTAGAACCTTTAATGATTCTGCATGAACTGACCTACAAACTTATTGGCAGAATACAAGATAGAGATTTGGGGAAAAGCCACTCTTAACTTTTGAATCTCCCTCAATGGGATGGGATTCCCAAACAAAGACAACTCTTTCAGGTCCCGAAAATCTCTAAGATCTTCCAACTTAATTTCATGGATTTGATTGCCACTCAAATCCAATTTTTCCAAGCTTTTACAAGTTTTCAATGCACTTGGGAAAGCATCGATTTGATTGCTAGAAAGATCTAAAATCTTCAAGGAATCGGGTAGTTGGACACCACTAGGGATCTCTTGAATCAGATTCGAGGAAATGGAGACTTCCTGCAAAGAAGTCAAAATCTGTAACTCCTGAGGGAATACCGTCAATTGATTGACACCCAAATCTAGGTAATGCAGAGCAATGAAAGATTCCAACGCAGAGGGAAGATGCTCTAATTGATTGTAACTTAAATACAAATGATTGACGATCAGAGGATTCAGCACTTCACTCAGTTTAGAACTATTCAATAAAGTCAAATCAAGTCTCCCATCAACGACCTGAGTTCCTTTGACAGGCTTTTTATATTTGTCTCTAGGTTTAGGGACAGAACTGAAAATTCCATTTCTAACAAAAAGATTTTGTTTAACCAAATAATGAGCCCAAACTAAAGGATCATCCTCTAAAATCCCTAGCAAATGCGGAGCAATTTCCTGAACCAAATCTTCATGAGCAGCAGAAATATGAACAAAGTTCAATTTTCTCATTTTATGGAAGCTCTCAGGCATCGTTTTCAACCTCACTCCCTTTAAATTTAGAACTCTCAAATTTGTCATATTCCCAAGACTCTCCGGTAAAGTTGAAAACTCATTGTACTCCATTTGCAAAGACACCATCAATGGCCAATCCCCAAAACCCTCCTCCAATTCAATCAAATTAGCATAATAAAAATCTAGAACCCGCAACTGCTTCTTCTCAAACATAAAAGCCGGAAGGGTTGGAAAAAGTCCTCCAGGCAGAGCCAACAATTCCAAATCCGAAAAGGCTTCTAAAATGATTGGGAATTGATTAAAAGATCGCCCAGGGCTCTCAACGATCTTAGAGTGAGAATAGTTTTGCATTGGATCCATCCATCCATGCTCCAAAACTGATAGAATTTTTTCAGGGTGCTCAAAATTGGAAACCGCAGAAAAACCCAAAGTATACAAAACGCAATGAGCCCAAAAAATTCTCAACATCGCTCTCGTCTTAAACACGATAAATAAGTAACACTGAACCAAAAACATTGCCAACCACTAATTAACTTTGACTCGATTTTATTCACGAATCATGTCAAGTTAAACCCTCAATACGCTTCTCATAATGAGTAAGAAATAATAAAACAAACTCTACAATATGGAAATTAAGGAAGGAACACTCAAACTAAACAACGGAGAAAACCTCAGCGTCCCAGAGGCCGAGCAAATAGCTCAATCCCTGACAGAATCAAAAATCCCTGCCGAAGACAAAAAAACATTCCTGAAAAGCCTCCACAAATGTGGGGAAAGTAGAACCGAGATTGAAGGATTTTCAAATGTCTTCCAGGAAGCATCCCTGAATCCTGAGCTCGAAGACATTGCATCCGACTCAATAGACGTTTGTGGAACTGGGGGAGATCACTCAGGGAGCTACAATATCTCAACCACCGTTGCTATGATTCTAGCATCAGCAGAGGTTCCTGTAATCAAACACGGCAATCGATCCATAACTTCAAAATGCGGAAGCGCACAATTTTTAGAGGCCCTAGGGTTGAAAATCAACCTAGACCTAGAAATACACAAAAAGGCGATGGAAAAATTAAATTTTACTTTTTTATTTGCTCCCTCATTCCACCCAGCCTTCAAAGAAATCATGCCCGTGAGACAAGAACTGGCATCAGAAGGTCAAAGCACTATATTCAACATACTCGGTCCATTAATCAATCCTGCAAAACCAGCACATCAATTACTCGGTGTCTATTCCAGAAAGCTACTTACTGAAATGGCATCCAGTCTGCATAACAAAGGGCTCAAAGCTGGATTCACTGCAAATTGCCAGACCTCAAAAGAGGAGCCCGATATAGATGAAGTCTCTTGTGCTGGAATAAATCACATCGTGGGCTTTGGTCGCTTATCCAAAGAATCTTGTCAATTTGAAGCCGCCAAGTTCAAACTGTCAAATTGCAAAGTAGAAGACCTTCGAGGTGGAGAAATTGCAGAAAACCTCACCCTTTTAGATAAAATAAAAAACAACACAGTCCAAAAAGGTCTCAAAGAAACCATCTTTTTAAATGCCGGAATCGCCTTCTACATTGTCAACAAAACAAACTCCATTCAAGAAGGCATTCAACTGGCCTCCGATACAGTCTTATCAGGACAATTAAATCGATGGATTGAAACCGCTAAAAACTTTTATCAAGAAATATGAAACTCAAATACTTTGGAACCGACGGAATTAGAGGAACCTATGGATCCTCAAACATGCATCCAGCCTTTGCCTTTAAGGTGGGAGTGGCAGTGGCTCGGCATGTAAAATCAAACAACCCAGCAGCCTCAAAAATCATCCTTGGCAAAGACACTCGGTCCTCAGGAACCAAGCTTTCTGATGCCATTATTCAAGGGATCCAATCCGAAGAAATCCAACACACCTTTCTTGGAATCGTTCCTACACCCGTGGTTGCTGAAACAGTCATTCAAAGCAATGCCAATATGGGCATTATGATCACAGCATCCCACAACCCAGCTCAAGACAACGGGATCAAACTATTCTCCTCACTAGGAACGAAGTTGCCCCAATCGGTCGAAAGAGAAATCGAAAGTTTAATTGATGCCGCCAAGGACGAGTACCAAGAGAACCAGATAGATTCTATCGATTCTATCTCCGTATTAGATTCATATTTAGACAAGCACAAAAAGATCTTGGACACTGGATCAATTGAAAATTGGAAAATAGCAATCGATACGGCCAATGGAGCCACCTGTAAAACCACTCCCAGACTCTTAGAAAGACTGGTCTCAAAAATCTACCAAATTGGCAATCAACCCGAAGTAGATGAGATCAATGCAGGAGTAGGCAGCGAATATCCTGAAAAGATGGCAAAACTCACCAGAGATAAGAACTGTAACATTGGATTTGCTCATGATGGAGACGGCGATCGATTGGTGGTCTGCGATGAGACAGGCTCCATTGTATCCGGAGAAGAAATCCTAGGCATACTTGCGATTCTTCTTAAAAAAGAAGGAAAACTAAAAAACAACAAACTAGTCACAACCCTTCAATCCAATATGGGTTTAGATAAAAGCTTACAATCCCACAACATTGAGGTAATTAGAACAGAAATTGGAGATCGTCATGTTGCCGAATCAATGAGACAGAATGGGCTGAACTTGGGAGGAGAAAACTCAGGACACTATTTATTATCAGATCATTCAACCACCGGAGATGGAATGATTGCTGCCTTAGAACTCCTACAAAGAATTCAAAAATCAAAACGAAACTTATCTGAACTACGCAATGATATAACCCTGTTTCCTCAACGGACTAAAAATCTCAAGATTGCCGAAAAAAAGCCCTTAGAAACCTTAATAAATCTTCAGCAATCCATAGAAAATGCCAATAAATCACTAGCGAATAACGGCAGAATCCTAATCCGCTACTCAGGCACAGAAAATAAGCTAAGACTTCTAGTAGAGGCCAATGAAAGGGCTGTAGCCGAGAAGACCCTGCAGAATCTTCTTGATTCCGCATCAAAAGATTTACATATTTTAGACTCTTAACTCAAATCAGATCCGATACCTGAACTTCCTATGCAAGAACTCCCCATTACAAAACTAGATCCAAGATTAGCGAAACAAGCGGACGCTGCCCGAAAAGCTTTGATCAGTAATCCCTCCTACGCTGTAGAAATTTGTAGTAGTATTTTGCAAAAACACCCTGAATGCCTGGACCTAAGAAAAATAATGCGCCAAGCACAGATGAAACAATCCAATGAGAAAAAAGGAAGCTTCATAGGCAAATTGACCCAAACTCCGTTCTCTATAGTCAATTCTGCCACAATCAAAAAAGACCCCAAAAAGTCTGTTGAAAATGCAGAAAAACTAATTATTGCAGACCCAAGAAGACCCGATCCACATATTATTTTAGGCAAAGCCTTTAAAGAATTAGGCCTATTAAAGTCAGCAATTTTTGGATTTGAAACCGCTCGTAAACTCAAACCCAATGATGTAAACAATATCAAAGAGCTTGCCGAAGTCTATATTGAACTCGGAGAAGTCGACAACGCAATCAAGATGGGTGAGGAGGTTTCCAAACAAGCCCCAGGCGATCCAGATGGTCAGGATATTATTAGAAGAGCCTCCGTTTCATCCTCACTCAAACAAGGCAAATGGGAAGAGGACTCTAACTTTAGAGACAAATTAAAAGATCAATCCGAGTCAGAAGGACTAGAGACTGAGAACAGAACTGTGTTAGACAATTCTATGCTCATGGAACTGATCCAAAAAACTGACAAACTCATAGAAGAAGAACCTCAAAATTTAACGCACTACAAAAACATCGTTTCCTACTATGAGAAGCTAAAAGACCTGAAATCGTCCCTCCAATGGTTGCAGTATACTCGATCCCTAGATATCGGAAAAAATGATGTTACTCTAGAGAAGTTAGAGAACAAATTGTCTTCTGAAATCAAAGAACAAGAAGTTGCAGAAAAAAAAGAAGCTTTGGATCAAAACCCGGATGACTCAGAACTTCAAGCCTCTTACCAAGAAGCCTGCAATTCCCTTGCTCAATATAAGATGCAACAGTCTAAAGCACTTGTTGAAAAATATCCCAACGACTACGGGTATCGATTTGAATACGGCAAACTCTTAATGGAGACCGGAGACTTTGATAACTCCATTGAGCAATTTCAATTAGCGCAAAGAAACCCTAAAGTTCGCATAGAAGCCATCATTTTTCTAGGCAAAGCCTATCGACAAAAAAACTTCATAGACCTAGCGATCGAACAATTTCAAACGGTCAAAAAAGAGCTGACCGTTATGGATAGTATCAAAAAAGAGACCATCTACTACTTAGCCCAAAGCTTTGAAGATCAGGAAAACCTGGACAGTGCCATCGCTGAATACAAACTGATTTATTCGGCAGACATAGGATACAAAGACGTAGCAGAAAAAATCAATGATTTCTATTCCGGAGCCTTAGCTCAAAAGATAAAACAGCGCAAAGCTACCAAAGTAGAGCCTATCTCATCACCCAAAAGCCCAGCTGTAGAAAAACCAACCCCATCAAAAGTTGAAAATCCTACACCTGCACAAACTGCAGAAGTCAAACCAGGTTTTGATCAAAACCAAACCCGAGTTGCCGAAAAAATTGAAGCTTATCGAGAGATCGTTAAAATCGTATGGTTGGATTGCAAACTGGCTCGATCCGAAAAAGAGTATTTAGACCTAAAATCTTCCGAATACAATCTACCTGCCGAATGCACGGACCAGATTGAAATTGAAATCATGGGATTTCCTCGCAATTCTAAAGCTTTTGAATACAAAAAAATTGTTGAGATTGTTTGGTTAGACCAAATTTTGGCAGCAGCAGAAAAAGATTACCTAGACGCAAAAGCAAAAGATCTAGATATTGCCGACGAAGTTGCA
>CAJWYM010000043.1 GCA_913049555.1 uncultured Opitutia bacterium | reverse complement strand
TTTCTTTTGGAGACCAACGTATTTTGGAACGAATTTACACTCATATGAAAGGAGACACTGTAAAGTTTGGTCCCAAGAGCGGAGAAGATGGGATTCAGATTAAATTTTTAAGTCCGATAACAGAAAATAGTATGGATACAATCGTAACATGGACGGAAGAAGAAAAAAGTCCTTTTTATTGTATAGAACCATGGATGTCCCCACCTAATAGCACAGAATCAGAGATTGGTCCCTCCTATGTTGAACCTGGAAAAGCACAAGACTTCAGTATAGAGGTTTCCTTGATTTAGTCGTTCAGTAACGAACTTTTTTTATCAAATATAGAAACCTGAGTGTATGATACTGAAAGAATGAAAAGTTCTAAATTTAATTTTGTCCCACAACTCTTTTAAAATCCTAGCAATTAAACCTTCTTACACAGATTGGATGGGTTAAGAATTACCTATTTTTTGATTGTACCATAGATAAAATCCAAAGGTCTATCCTTTCAAGTTTTAGTTAAAATAATGACAAGAAGTTTTATAATACCCGTTATAGATTTTTCCCCGGCCAGCAAATACAACATAAAGACTTTATTAGAAGATCTCAAAAATATAGAGGGGGAGGTGATTGTGATTTTTAATTCCCCTGAAGTTGCAGGAGAACTGATGCATCATTCAAGGATTGATCACTTTGCAATCATGAAAAAAAATATAGGGGTAGCGCGTGCTTGGAATATTGGGTTAGACATTTCAAGAACAGAAATTTCTTTCGTTCTTAATTCAGATCTTAAAATACAAGAGGAGGCGGTAAACAAGTTAGAGTGGAATTTGTTAAATCTTCATAAAGCAGCAATCGTTGGAGTTCAGGGATCTTTTTTCCATTTTGAATCTTTAGCAGACATCCAATATTTTGATAAAGGATCTTTCCAGAAGCCCATTTCAGTGGACGCTGTATCAGGATTTTTTTTCGCAACAAAAACCGAACTTTTCCATAATAAGATTCTTAAATTTGAGAACAAATTTACTCCTTGTTACAAGGAGGAGTGGGATCTTGGATTCCAAGTAAAAGAATTTGGATTGAATTCCTATATTGTCCCTACAACTAATTATTTGCACAGTTGGAGTGGAAGTATTAGAAGTATGAAAACGGTAAAATACTACGACTCAGAAAATACATTTGATGAAATTGCAACTCGCAACAAACAAATTTTTATTCACAAATGGCAAATCCGTTTTAAGAATAATCCTGAACTTAAGTTAAGTCGTTTCATCGACTGGGCATTGCCTAAAGTAGATGATATTACAAACAACAAAGATTATAAATTCGCCCATCAAATCTTGGCTCTAATTATTCAATTTTATCCGAACACAATTGATGCATGGATGAAATTGGGAAACTTATATCAATTTCAAAGTAATTTTTTGAAAGCGAAAGAATGTTATCAAAAAGGTCTTGAATTAGACCCTTTAAGGTCGGATCTAAAGTCAAAAGTTTCGCAAATTCAATCACTCCTCTAAAGAAATTTTTTTTGTAGATGGGTTCGTTTCTGCTCTTTTTAGTCAGGTTCTTTAGTGAGATCGAAAGGGAAACTAATCTTACATCCTGAAGAATAGAATTTTAACTATTTGAAAGAACGGGTTGACGAAGGGTTTATTTTGATAGAAGTTTGTTCATTGTTTTAATGATCTATTCAATGATTAAGACCTTTCCGTATCAAAATTTCCTATAAACTTAGTTTGATTGCTTCGATGAAAGATTACTTGTCAGAAAAGTGGCTGGTCCATACTGTAATCCTTATTTTAACTCAGGCGTTTATTTTTGGGGAAATTCCTGACCCTGATATATTTGATGGCGCAATAATTTCAAAAAGTAATCATAAATCCGATAGAACTTTAGAATCCAATTCCTCAAATTCTCAAGAGGAGGATGAGAGACAAAATTTTTCTAATTCAAAAGGCAAAACAAATAAAATCGATTTGAAAAAAAATCTTCCTCAAAATTCTTTTGAGAGAAGTTCCCCGGTTCCAAAACAAAGCTCTATAGAAACCCCTTCTCAACCTATTTCTTCGACAGCTATTGATTCAGATGCTTTTAAAAATGGTGACTTGGGGACTAAAAATTATGATCCGGATAAATTTGCAAATGCAGTCTTTGAAAAACAAGGAAGACTCGATCACTCAAAAAAAGAGGGGTCAAAAATACTGACAGATTCCAATTACCCTGGATCTTATTTTCCGGAGGATAAGTCAGTATCAATTCCGAATACCATTGGAAAAAATCAGGAGGTTCAAGTTCGAAATTCTTCTTTGGATCCTAAGCTAAAAAAGAAACCAAAGAATTGGACATGGAGTTGGGGCAATCAAAAATCTCCAAATTACGAGAATACTGGTTCTGAAAGTGGAGAAGTGGTTCCTGCTGGATTATGAAATTTTTATTTTATTTGATTTGTTTAAGCAGCTTCAGTTCTGTTGTCTTATCGATCGCTAAAAAAATGCCTTTGGAATCTGTTTTTTATATTGGAGAACTTGAAAAGATAGACTTTGACAATATGTTTCCGGGGGAGGTCCTGCAAAATCTGGAAATAGAATTAAAAGGGCAACAATATCTCGTCTACGAACATAAAAGCCTTTCTTATTATTTTGGCCCCTCGGAGAGTAAGGAAATTTTGGAGCAATACAAAGCAGTTCTGGATCCAATCGTTGAACAAGTGAAACAAAAAAGAGCCAGTCTTTCTGACGCCAGAACTTATATTATTGAAGTTGAACATTCAAAAGAGGAAAGCCCTACTCATAATCCGATGCCTAAAGCAACTCCTGCTTTGATTAAACCTTGGTGGCAATCTGTATTGGATATTCTTGGGTTCAACTAAAAATCATGAATAATGTAGAAATTGAAAGAAAGTTTTTGGTCAAAAGTGATTTTTGGAAAGGATTGGTCCAAGAATCTTTTATAATAAAACAGGGGTATTTTCCCGGAGATGGTAGAATTGTCACTTCGCGAGTTCGATTGTCAGGTAAAAAAGCTTTTTTAACAATAAAAGGACCTTCCGTTGGTTTGAGTCGTTCTGAATTTGAGTATGAAATTCCTTCAAAGGACGCAATTCAAATGTTAGATGAATACTGTAAAAAAGAAAAAATAGAAAAGGTTCGATCTTTGGTTCGTTGCGGTAATCATCTCTGGGAGATTGATGAATTTGAGGGTGAAAACTACCCCTTGGTGATTGCAGAAGTAGAGCTGAAATCTGAAGATGAAGTATTTGAGTTTCCCGATTGGTTGGGGAATGAGGTAACCAGAGATGCCCGCTATCTAAATGTAAACTTGATACAGAACCCTTACTCCGCTTGGAAATGATGGACCAAGCTTTCAACCATTTTATCTAAAGATGCTTTCGGGGACTCGATATCCACCTTCATACCATTGCTTTCAAGTTCTTTAGAAGTTGCGGGACCTATGCTCGAAATAATCGGTTGGCATGCACTTTTCTTTAATTTTAAAATCTCTTTGTTTTTCGTATAAGATTGGACCGTGGAGGTGCTTGTAAAAATAATCGCATCCGCACCCTTTTCGCAGTAATCTTTCACTTTGTCTTCAGATGGATCTAATTTGACTAGATTCGTTTCATAGAGTTGGAAACGATCTACAATTGCCAGGCCATCATTTTCAAGCTTTTGTGAAAGCTCCCTCCCATTCTTATTCCCCTCAATAACAAGAACATTGGCGCTGTCTAAACTATCTGTTAAGATGAGTTCTTCTGCCAACGCGATAGAACTTTGCTTTTTTGAGATCAAATCGACTTCTAAATGAAAAGGTTCAAATTCTTTTGCTGTTGCGTCCCCAAGACAAGCAATCCTCATGGGTCCAAAGGATCTAACATCTTTGAAAGCTTTAAAGAAAAGATCCATAAAATAACGAACTCCGTTTGCGGAGGTGAAAACAATCCACTCGTAGGTTGCAATTTCACTAAAAACATCAATTACAGTGTCTTTTTCTATGAATGGCTTCACCTCTATGAGAGGAATTTCAATCACTTCTGCACCTTCATTGACCAGCTTATCTTTCAGTTGACTTATTTGCTGCCTTGCCCGTGTGATAAGAATTCTTTTGCCATGAAGAGGTCTTTGTTCAAACCAACCATGAATTGAATTTTCTTTATTACTTACATTTCCAATCATAATAATAGCTGGGGATTTTATATTTTCTTTTTTAATGATGAGAGATAATTGATTAAGAGTTGAAAATAGAGTTCTTTGATTTTGTCTAGATGCGTTTTCAACGATGACAGCAGGCGTGTTAGGATCCATACCTCCTGCCTGTAATTTGGATTGAATTTTATGAATTTGGCCGACGCCCATATAAATACAAAGAGTCGCACCTAAAAGAGCAAATTGTTCGAAATCTACAGAAAGCTCTTCTTTATTAGGATCTTCATGTCCGGTTATAAATACTACTGAGGAAGCGGCATCTCTGCTTGTTATCGGAATTCCAGAGAAGGCAGAGGCAGCAATTGCAGCAGTTACTCCGGGGACGATTTCAAAAGGAATGCTTTTGCTGGAGAGGGCTCGAAGTTCCTCTGTTGCCCTGCCAAAAACAAATGGGTCTCCCCCCTTTAAGCGAACAACCACCTGTCCAAGGGAGGCATGCTTAATGAGTAAATCACAAATTTCACTTTGTTTTAAAGAGTGTTTGCCAGCCGCTTTGCCAACATAAATTTGTTCACATTTAGAGCCTGCCCATTGGCAGATTTCTCGGTTTACTAAATTGTCGTAGATAAGAGCATCGCACTTCTCAATCAAGGATCTCCCTCTTTGCGTAACAAGATCTGGACTTCCCGGTCCACCACCCACTAAATAAACTTTCCCTACTTTTGGCATTTGTTACTAGATGCTTTGTTTGTATGTATCTTTCAAGTTTCAATTTAGAAAAGATAAAACAAGTCTACAATTCAAATTGAATTTGAACATAAACAATGAAGATTTTATTGTACAATGTCCCCTCGTTTTTTATAATCTATTTCAATTTCTAGGTATAAAATAAGGTTTAAGACTTGAGTTGGTTGGATTCTAGAAAATTCTCAATTTGTATTGCCCAATCGGATTCTTTCTCTGATAACTTTAAAGAAAGGGCCCCACGATTTTCGTGATAAATTTTCAGCGATTTGTCTTTAAAGTAAGTAGCCATCGCGGAGTGGCAACCTCCACCCATAAGCTCTAAACAAAGTCTTTCAGTAAAAACAGCTTGAGCGGTGGGAGCATGCAGTAGTTTTGAATAGAACTCCACTTCTTCTTTGCGACACTGAATTGCTATTGCTGCTTGTCCGGTTGCTGGAATCACATCGTCTTCATTCAGGGTTTCAAAACGAAGACCAACAAATTTTTGAATTCCAAGTCTTTTTAAACCTGCGGCTGCTAAGACAGTTGCATCTGCTTGGTGTTCTGCAATTTTTCGAAGTCTTGTTTCAACATTGCCACGAATCGTTGACCATTCAATATTTGGGAACATTTTATCCAATTGGCTTCTTCTTCGAGGGCTGCTTGTTGCAATGGTTTTAGGGATTCCAACCTTATCGTTCACAATGAGGACATCATTTACAATTTCTCTCGGTAAAAACCCAGCTAGCACCAATCCCTTTGGCATTTCTGTTGGCAAATCCTTAGCGCTATGGACCGCTATATCTGCTCGGTTTTCTAAAAGAGCATCTTCCAATTCTTTTGTAAACAATCCTTTACCTCCTTCTTTTTCAAGAGACCACTCCAAGCGTTTGTCTCCGGTAGTAACTATTTTGGATAATACGCACTTTAAGTGTTCGGAGCTTTTAGCTAAATGCTCAGCCACGGATTCGGATTGAACAAGAGCTAGTCTACTTTTGCGAGTAGCAATAGTGATTTCTTGTTTCACAATATATAATAGGATCGGTCAGATCTAATTTTCATAATTTAACTCTTTATTTTGATCTTAAGAATCGAGATTGTGAGGATACAACTCTCAATATCTCAAGTTTATTCTGTAAGAAAAAATTGATTGGCTCTGCCTGAAGTGAAATCTAAAATTGATTAAGAACTGATTTTGAGATTCAATCCCTGTGCTTTGAACTATCTAAATATCCATTCTATAAACAACAAATCCGCTGATTGCAGAAGCTCTCAAGCGGATTTTCGAAATGAATTGGTATGAATTGTTTTAACTGTAGGCAGCTTGTGCTCCAGAAATATCTTTCTTTGGCACCCAAGGCATTAGATTTCTAAGGTATTGACCCGTCTCTTCGATTTGATGCTTGGCACCTTCATCCAACAAACGGTTGTACTCTTTTAAACCGCCTTTGTGTTCTTCTACCCATTCACGAGTGAATTGGCCGCTTTGGATTTCGTTTAAGATTTGCTTCATTGCTGCTTTACTTTCAGCAGTGATAACACGTGGGCCACGAGTAATATCCCCATATTTAGCAGTCTCTGAGATTGAGAACCTCATTCCAGAAACTCCAGATTCAACCATCAAGTCAACGATTAGTTTCAACTCATGAAGGCATTCAAAATAAGCCATCTCTGGTTGGTATCCTGCCTCAACTAAAGTTTCAAATCCTGCAGTCACTAAAGCTGCTGCACCTCCACAAAGAACTGCTTGTTCTCCAAAAAGATCCGTTTCAGTTTCTTCTTTGAAAGTCGTTTCTATGACACCGGCTCTGGCACCACCTACACCTTTAGCCCAAGCAAGAGCCGTTGATTTTGCATTTCCTGTAGCATCATGTGCCACTGCAACTAGAGCCGGAACCCCTTTGCCCTCCTTGTATTGAGAGCGGACAACGTGTCCTGGGCCTTTAGGAGCAACCATAATCACGTCAATGTTTGTCGGCGCTTTAATCAAATCAAAATGAACTGCAAGTCCGTGGCTGAAGAGTAAAGTTTTGCCTTCGGTCAATTGAGGAGCAACGTCTTTTTCATACACATCCGCCTGAACCATGTCTGGCACACCGATCATGATAACGTCTGCTTTTTGGACCGCTTCTGCTGTGTTATAAACTTCGAACCCTTGCTCTTTAGCTACCGCGATTGATTTGCTGCCTTCATACAAACCAATGATGACTTTGCAACCACTCTCTTTTAAGTTTAGGGCATGAGCATGTCCTTGAGAACCGTATCCAATAATCGCAAGTGTTTTGCTTTTGAATGGTTCTAGATCGATTTCTGCATCTGTATAGACTTTTGCTGGCATCTACTTATATTCTCCTTCTTCTACTTATTTTTATTTAAGAAATTAATTAACTTCTGCTGAGTGCAACATTCCCTGTTCGCGCCATTTCTAAAATTCCGAATGGTTCAATGAGCTCGAGAAATGCTTTGATTTTATTTTCGTTTCCTGTGATTTCAACAATGATGGATTCTTTGTGAACGCTAATGATATTGGCCCTAAATATGGAGCAATACTGAGTGATCTCGTTTCTTGAATCTGAATTGGCTTTGACTTTCAATAATATAAGTTCTCTGGCAACGGTAGAGTCAGAGGCATAATCATTGACCTCTAAGACATTGATTAATTTTCCGAGCTGCTTTATCGCTTGATCTAAAGCGGATTCATCTCCGTTTAAGGTAGCGGTGATGCGAGAATATTTACCGTCATGCATTGGCCCAACATTGAGGGTATCAATATTGAAACCGCGACCACTAAACATTCCGGCAATCCTTGCCAGCACTCCAAACTTATTCTCTACTAATACTGAAATCGTATGTTTCATAACAAACCGCCCATTAGAACCATTAAATTAGATCAAGTAAAGCCGAAAGGATAGATTTTGATGAAAGTTCTTATTTAATTCGAGTCTCATTACAAAAAGTAACTCAAAAGAGATGGGATTGTTTAAAAGACCCTAATAAATTTCTTTAAAAGGAATATTAAATACCATGCACTTTAAATTCCTAATAAAAATAAGTTTTATCTAAAATTGAATAAAACTACTTGAATCGGTTTACAAAAATCTTTGAAAATTATTTTTTATCCTAACAGTTTTAAACAAAAAAGAGTCTTTAAATTATTCAAATCATCCTTCTGGCATTCTATATTAATTGTCTTTGAATAAATTTTTCAATGCATCAGAAAACTGCTCGGGCGGTTTACATATTTTACGGTTTTGGTCTATAAAAGCATGCACCGTATGTCCTTGGCATACTTTCTCGTCCGCTCTGTAGATGTTGTAATTGACTTGAATTTTTACCCGAGGCTCTTTTTTAATCATAGTCTCAATTTTCAATCGATCATCAAAGTAGCAGGGTAGTAGGTAACGAGCATTCGCCTCAATAACTGGGAGCATAAAACCCTGCTCTTCCATCTTTATATATGGAATTCCAAGTTGATCCAGCATGTCTACCCGAGCAAACTCAAACCATGTGAGATAGTTGCCATGGTAAGCAACTCCCATCTTATCTGTTTCTTGGTAGCGAACCCGAATTTCGCTGTAGAATTTAGCTGTGGTTTTTAACATAATATTTATTCTTCAGAGGCCTCTCGATAGAAAATCCTTGGTCGTCCCTTTTTAATGCTTATTTCGCCACTATATTTACTATTTTGCCAGGAACATAAATTTCTTTAACGATCCTTTTATCCTCAATAAATTTGAGCACTCCGATGTTAGATTTTGCCAATTCAATCACCTCTTCTTTTGAAATATGAATAGACACGTTCGCTTCTCCTCTGAGTTTTCCATTTACTTGGAACATGATCTTCATTTCTTTAGATAAAAGTATCTTTGGGTCAAATTTAGGCCATGCTTTGAGTGTAATACTTTGTTTTTCTCCGAATCTGGACCAAATTTCCTCGGCAATATGGGGTGCGAAGGGAGCTAGTAATTGTAAAAATACTTTTGCTGTCTCTGTAGAAATGCTTCTTGATTTTTGAATATGATTCATAAAAATCATCATTTGTGAGATTGCTGTATTTAAACGGATCCCCTCAATGTCCTCAGTTACTTTTTGAATCGTTGTGTGTAGTATCTTTATGTTTTCTTCAAGTTCCCTTTCTGGAACAATTTTGGAGTTTATTTTTCCGTCCTCACCAATAAATTCTCGCCAAATTCTTTTTAAAAACCTTGAGATTCCCTCAATGCCACTTGTGTTCCATGGCTTCATTGCTTCTAGAGGTCCCAAAAACATTTCATACAAGCGCAAAGCATCGGCTCCAGATTCATCGATAATATCATCAGGACTGACTACATTCCCTACGCTTTTTGACATTTTGCTGCCATCTTCTCCTAAAATGATTCCTTGATGAAAGAGTTTAGTAAAGGGCTCTTTTGTGGAAACCAATCCGCAATCAAAAAGCACTTGGTGCCAAAATCGAGCATAAAGAAGGTGTAAAACAGCATGCTCGGCTCCACCAATATAAAGATCTGGGTTTTGCCAGTATTTTTCAGCTTCTTTGCTTACAATTTCTTGATCGTTGTGAGGATCCATATAGCGCAAGTAATACCAGCATGAACCGGCCCATTGAGGCATGGTGTTGCTTTCACGAACCCCTTCAATCCATTCTGAATTGGGTTTTTCGATGCTTCTTGGCAGGGTTTCACCGGTAATCTTGTGAAACCAGATGTTGAGCCAATCTGATTGGTTGACTAAAGGGCTTTCTCCAGTTCCTGAAGGTTGGTAGGAATCGGTTACCGGTAATTTTAAAGGTAAGAATTTTGGTAGAATCGGTAGGGCGTAAAGGGTTTCGCTTCCTTCTTTACTTTTGATTGGTTCTAAGGGGAGTGCTTTTGCTACATCACTGTTGGCGGCAGCTGTTTCATGATAGTCTTCTTTGCTTACCCAAACTAAAGGAATGGGCTCCCCCCAGTATCTTTGACGAGAAAAAATCCAATCTCTTAATTTGAAATTGACTGTTGCTTTGCCAATTCTTTTTCGCTCCAAGTGCGCGATAATTTTTGATTTACAATCTTTGGTGCTAAGACCTGTATAATCACCGGAGTGAATCATTCTACCCTCTGAACAAAAAGGCAATTTTGTTTTTCCATCCCCGTTATGGGATGCGTTGTTTTTCTCGATTACCTGAATGATTGGTAAGTTGAATTCTTTTGCAAATTCGAAATCGCGCTCGTCGTGAGCAGGAACTGACATAATTGCGCCGGTTCCATAGGTCACTAAAACATAGTCTGCAATCCAAACGGGAATTTTAGCGCCATTGATTGGGTTGATACAGAAACTACCACTGAAAACGCCTGTTTTTTCTTTAGCAAGCTCTGTCCGATCCAAATCACTCTTGGTTTTTGAAAGTTCCTGATAAGCAGCAACGGTTTCTTTATTTTCGGAGGTAACTATTTTATCAAGAATGGGGTGCTCTGGGGCTACAACCATGTAGGTTGCCCCATAAAGGGTATCCGGTCGAGTTGTAAATACAGTCAAGTTGTCATTGAAACCATCTAGTTGAAAGCATACTTCGGCTCCAGTAGATTTGCCAATCCAAGCCTTTTGCATTCGCTTTGTGGAATCAGGCCAATCCACATCTTTTAAACCATCCAGAAGGCGATCTGCATATTTTGTGATTTTGAGAACCACTTGTCTTAGATTTTTTCTTTCTACAGGGTGTTTGCCAACCTCAGAGAGCCCATTTACAATTTCCTCGTTCGCAAGGACTGCTTTTAAATTTTGGCACCACCAAACGGGTTTTTCATCCACATAAGCCAAGCCTTTCTTAAACAGTTCAAGGAAGATAAATTGGGTCCATTTGAAGTAATTTGGATCCGTCGTGTTGATTTCACGATCCCAATCAATTGCAAAGCCAATTCGTTGGATTTGTCTTCGGAAATTCTCAACATTTTTTGAAGTTGTCTCTGCTGGATGCGTACCCGTTTTTATTGCATATTGTTCAGCGGGAAGACCAAAAGCATCCCATCCCATTGGGTGAAGGACATTGAAACCATTGGCCTTTTTAAAACGAGCTAGAATGTCGGTGGCTGTGTAGCCCTCTGGGTGTCCGATATGCAATCCAGCTCCAGATGGATAAGGAAACATATCTAAAATATAATACTTAGGAATGGATGTATCATGGAGGGTCTGAAAGGTTTTGCTTTCCAACCATTTTTTTTGCCAATAAGGTTCAATGATAGAAAAATCGTAATCTGTGCAATTTACAGCCATGTTGTTTTGTAAGGTTTTGAATTCTGATAAAAAAACTCCTTTATAGATTGAGATTTGGAGCGGCTCAAACTATTTTTAGTTTAATGTTTACAGGACTTGTAGAAGAAATTGGAAAAGTGGTCTCTTTTTTGGAAGAAACCGAAGCTTGGCGTTTAGTTATAGAGGCTCCTTTAGTTTCGAGTGATGCTGTTCTTGGGGCTAGTATTGCCGTCAATGGATGTTGTTTGACTGTTGTTGAAATAAAGGGAGACCAGTTGTCCTTTGAATTGTTAGAGGAAACAGTTCGGCTAACAGGTTTTGCTTCAATCCATGCTGAAGATGTAGTGAACTTAGAAAGATGTGTTACCCCTAGCAGTCGGATGGGTGGACATTTTGTAAGTGGTCACATTGATGGGCAAGGGACAATTATTAAGCTGGATCAAGAGGGCAAAAATTATCATTTGATAATAAAAGCTCCCTGTAAATTTTTGCATTATTTGGCCTTTAAAGGAAGTATCACAGTGGACGGAATTTCTTTGACTGTGGCCACGGTTGAGGAGGAAACATTTTCCTGTTGGATTATCCCTCATACTTTACAGCATACCAATTTGCGAAATAAAAAGCAGGGCTCTTTTGTGAATTTAGAGTTTGATTTGTTGGCAAAATATGTTGAAAGAATGCAATCTGTTTAAAGTTCAAAATGGTTCACTATAATACCTGTCTTAACTTTACGAGTTGATCTATACTACAATCATGATTTAAAATATATGAAGATGGATAGAATATTTTCTTTAGCGTTGGGTAAATTAATAATAGCTGTGGCCTGGGCCGATGGAAAACTCCACAAGGCTGAAATTTCTGCTCTAAAAGATGAATTATCCTCTTTGCCTAAAATCTCTCATGAGGATTGGACCGTTTTAAAATTATATATGGAGTATCCATTGTCCAATGGGGAAATAAAATATACGCTGATAGACTTTAAGGAAAAATATAACAACCCGAAAGAAAGAGCCATTGCCCTTGACGTTCTGAAAAGAATCATCTACGCCGATGGAGAGGTCGACCAGAAAGAAATCCAATTGTATCGAGAAATCGTTGAATTTTTAGAGGCCAAAGACAACAACACCATCCATAAACTGACAAGTGTTTTCAGGGGGAGTCGGGTTCCTTTCATGAGTGCAATGGAACAAAATGCTAGGGGTGTCAATCGTGAGAGGCATTTAGAGGATTTTATGAACAATCCTATTTTCTTTCGTTTTTACAGAGCTTTGCAGAACAACCCCGTAACCACTGAATTGCCAAAAGATCAATTGAGAAAATATTGTCTAGCTGGAGGGTTGTTGGCAAAAATTGCTTACAGTGATCACCAGATTGTAGAGGCTGAAAAAACAATGATGATCCAATGTTTGGCATCTTGTATGTCTATTGATAAAGAGACCGCTTTGAGTATTGTTGAACAGGCAATTTCAACGGATGTCAGTTTGTTGAACACACAAAGGGTTTGTAAACAGTTCAATGAAATGTCTTCCAAAGAAGAAAGAGAGAACTTCCTAACATTGTTGGTGGATGTTATCCAAGCGGACAATGTTATCTGTCCAAGAGAAATTATGATTTTTAGCGAAATCGGGGCCCACTTGAGAGTTTCAAAAAAGTTTGTGAAACAATATATCGAACAATTAAAGCCCAAAGGAGTCGAAGAATAATCTTCATTATTATTTGTGGCTAAGCTCTTTTTTCAAGTTTATGGAGATCCTAAACTTCCTAGATTAGTTATTTTGCATGGATTGCTTGGATCTCATAGGAACTGGTTGACATTTGCGAAGGAAATAAGCAATCGATATCAGGTTTATTTGTTGGATTTGAGGAATCACGGAAGTTCTGAATTTTCAAGCACCATGACTTATGAAGAAATGTCAGGTGATATTGAAAAATTTGCTCAAATTGAGAATTTAAAGACTTTCGATCTTATGGGTCACAGCATGGGAGGAAAAGTGGCGATGAGATTTGCCAGTGACCATCCCCATTTTGTTAATCGTTTATTGATCATCGATATTGCCCCTAAAATATATAAGCCTCATTATTATAAAATGATCCAATTTTTAAACGGATTGAATTTGAGTGACTTCAATCATAGAAAACAATTAGAGGATTCTATCAGTGAAATCGTTGAGGATTGGGCTTTTCGTCAGTTCTTAATGACGAACATCAAGAGAAACAAAAAAAGTGAATTTTACTGGTCTATCAATTTGCCGGCTGTATTGAGTCATATGGATTCAATTTCTGAGAATCCTCTTGAATTTGGAGAGATTTACAAAGGAAGTACTTTTTTTATAATTGGATCTAACTCTGAGTTTGTAAAAAGTTCAGATCACAAACAGATACATCTTTTTTACCCTTTCGCTAAAATTTTATCGATACAAGGAGGTCACAATCTCCATATAGAAAATAAAACAGGGCTTATGGAATTATTAGATGAACTTCATTAATCCAAAGAATTCCTATTAAGAAATTACATTTTTACTCTGTGAGGATTAGTAGTAATTTAAAGGGTTGTCCTTAATAATTTAAAATTCCTCACTCAAATCAAATGTCGGATCATTCAATTTTAATAAAAATTTAGAGTTGGAATTGGTTTATTATCTCTGAAACATTTTCGGTTGTATCAATCCCTAAATCAAGAAGAGTCTCAGAATTGCTTTTCTGAATTTCATTGGGGAGTTTTTGGATGTTATTCAAATAAATCATCAATTTGCCCGAAAACTTAGACCTACAGTATTGGTGGGCGAGACGACTTTGGTTGATAGCACCCAATTTGTTTTCTACAACAAGCACAATCATATCTAGTTGAAGATCCAAAGCTAAATCTAACCAGTCTTTTTTGCTTTTCTCTAATGGAACTGCGATGCCACCCGCACCCTCAATAATTCTAAAGTCTTTTTCTTTAGGGAGTTTGTGGATCTTATTTAAAATATTCTCATATTTCAGAGTGAAACCTTCCAATCTTGCAGCATCTGCCGGTGCCATAGGAAACTTAAACTTTAGTAGAGTAATGACCTCTAGATTAAATAAGTGTTCCTTTTTTTGCTGTGAAACATATCTTGCATCTTTCTCCAAAGAATTCTCAAGACCCGTTTCAATTGGTTTTATGTATTGAACCGTTCTCTGTAATTGAAGCAACTTTTGAACAAGATTTTTGCAAAAGTAAGTTTTTCCTACATTTGTTCCGGATCCAGATACAAGAATCTTCTTCATAAAACAGAAGGATCCTGTTTCATGGTTTTATACATTCACTGTTTGGTGAATACTTTTATAAACTCGCTTCTGCCAGCTCGTGGATCTCCCTAGCTTTCTGAGGGTCGAGGGGATGAAGACCTAGTTTTTTCATAAGAGCCGCATCGTCGTTGGATTCAGGATTCGGAGTCGTTAACAATTTATCACCCATGAAAATGCTATTGGCGCCCGCAAGGAAACAGAGAGTTTGAGTCTCCTCGCTCATTTCTGTCCTTCCAGCTGATAAGCGAACGATACTTTTAGGCATAAAAATCCGAGCGGTCGCAATGGCTCGAACAAATTCAATTGAATCTACAAATTCTTGGTTTTCTAAAGGAGTTCCTTCCACGGCAACTAAAGCATTGATAGGCACCGAATCTGGCTGAGGTTCCATGTTGGATAATTGCCATAAAAGTCCAATTCGGTCCTCTTCTTTTTCTCCCAAACCCAATATTCCACCAGTGCAAACCTCAAGGCCTGCCTTCCGAACATTTGAAATCGTTTCCAACCTATCATCATAGGTTCTTGTAGTGATAATGTTTTTGTAGTGTTCTCTGGATGTATCTAGATTGTGGTTGTAAACAGAAGCACCGGCATCCTTAAGACGAACAGCTTGATCTTCTTTCAAGGTCCCAAGAGTCACACAGACTTCCAATCCCATGTTGCTAACCTCAGAAACCGTATTTAATACAGAATCGAATTGTTTGCCCTCTGGAACGCATTTCCAAGCAGCTCCCATACAGAATCTTGAGGCTCCATTTGCTTTTGCAACCAATGCGTCTCTTAAAATGACTTGAGTGTTTAGAAGCCTCTCAGGTTCTACAAATGTGTTGTGATGAGCTGATTGAGGGCAATATTTACAGTCCTCTGGACAGGATCCAGTTTTGATGGATTTGAGTGTGCAAAGTTGAATTCCCGCTGGATCTTGAAACTTGTGATGAATCTCTTGTGCTTTAAAAATAAGAGTGGTCAATGGTAAGTTGTAGACCTTTTCGATTTCTTCTTTTGTAAACTTCATTGTTTTAATTGTGACAGGGTTTTATTTATGGACAAGACCAGATTTGAAAAAAGTTCAGAAATTTCGTCTTTTGTGATACAAAGTGGGGGCACAATCAATAAACTGTCTCCTAAAGGTCGCAATAAAAGGTTGTGTTTTCTAGCTTCCAAACATACCTGACTCCCAAAGCGGAGATCGAGTGGAAACTTTTCTTCAGCTTTAAAGGGTGGGTGTAAATCAACAGCAGCAACCATTCCTCGTTGCCTAGCATGCTTGCTGCAAAAAGATACTTGATCTTTGAATTTCATAAAATGCTTTGCAAAGCATTGAATAGAGCCATTCAATTCTGTGGTGTGAATTTTATTTTCAAGGAGTTCAATACTTTTTAGAGCCACAGCACATCCTAAAGGATTTCCAGTAAACGTGTGCCCGTGAAATAAAGTTTTAAATTCTGAAAACTTTCCTAAAAAAGTTGAAAAGATTTTTTCCGTTGTAAGCGTGGCTGCAAGAGGAATATATCCTGCGGTAAGGCCTTTTGCACAACAAATGAAGTCTGGTTGGATCTCTTCTTTGGTAGAAATTAGAAGCGATCCGAGACGACCAAAACCAACGAAGACTTCGTCTACTATTAGGTGGACCTTGTATTTCTTGCAGAGCTGGCTCGCTTTTTTTAGATATGATTTTGGATGAAGCTGCATCCCCGCGGAGCCTTGAACAGATGGCTCCATGATAAAGCAAGCAATTTTCTCATGATCTTTGCTAAGCTTTGTTTCGAGCGCGTTTAAGCTTAGGTCTAGTTGGATGTTTGTTTCTACTCCAGAAAGTTCATCACAAGTCGGTCTCGGTATCTTATTGGATGAAAAGAACCAGGGTTGAAAGCGTTTGTGGAAATCACCACAATCTCCTACAGACATAGTCCCAAAAGTATCTCCGTGATAAGCATCCTCTAAACCGAGCACTTCTACTTTTTCATTTTTTCCCTTTAATTGCCAATATTGAAATGACATTTTAAGAGCAATCTCCACGGCATTGGATCCGTTGTCGCTGAAGAAGCAGCGGGTCAATGCAGGCGGGCTCAGTTGAGTTAGTTTTTGAGAGAGTTTCGATGCGAGCGGATGGGTGACTCCAAGCATCGTGCTGTGAGCTACTTTATTGAGTTGGTCCGTGATGGCCTTATTCAACTCCGGATGGTTGTGTCCGTGAACGTTTGTCCATATAGATGCACTGGCATCCATATATTTCTTACCATTTGTATCCCACAACCAAGAGCCAAGCCCTCTATCGATCTGGATTCTTGGTTTTTCTAAATATTCTTGCATTTGAGTAAATGGGTGCCAACTGTGATTAGCATCCATCTCATCAATATTCATTTGTGAACTCACGATACTTTTTAGAGTAATTGAGCAAGGTCTTCATCATTTTCAACATCTCTCAAGACATCCTCAATAGGCCGTAACAAGCCAGCAGGATAAAACCCGTTGATTTTGTTAATGACTTGCTGAATTAAGCCATCAGGACAGGAGGCCCCTCCTGAAATGAGAATATTAAAGGGTTTCTCACTCTTATTCAAAAAAGGTCTTTTGATAAGCTTCCCTTGATTTTTGTTTTTAGGGTCGGATATAAAAAGGTAGTGAAGAATTTCATCAGAAGATAAAATATTATCCTCAGATTGAATATAAGCGACCCGATCTCCAAGCTTTTCTTCACAAATTCTAAAGAGCTGATAAGTATTGGAACTTTTTTTACCGCCGACAATAATAGCAAAATCAATTCCTCTACCAAGAGCATGTGTGAGAGCATCTTGATTTACTTGAGTTGCATAGCAGAGAGTGTCTTGCTGTTTAGAAATGTGCTCGATTACATTTTCTTTACCATACAAAGAGGCAAAAGTTTTTTCTAAATTAGATATAATTTCAAGTGTTTCATTTCTTAAAAGAGTCGTTTGATTGACGACTGCAATCCGATCTAGATGTTTGTTCGGATCAAAATCTTCAGAACTTTTTTCAATAAAGGGTGCAAATAACTTGGACTTTTCATCAGGGTCTTTAGCTCGAATGACTTCAATCAATTGTTGAGCTTCAACTAAATTTCTAATAATTACGGAAGGAGCAGATTTGGTGGCGTTAGAAAATGTTGTTCGAGTCTCTTCATGTTCACTTTTCCCATGAATAATTATGCTGTATCCTTTTTGTCCATATTTTTTTGCTGCCTTCCAGACTTTTTCAACGAGCATGCAGGTTGCATCAAATTGAGTGAATGGAATTCCTTTTTCGATTAGGCGAGACTTATCCTCATCGGTGGCTCCAAAGGCTGGAATAATAACAACATCGTCTTTAGTGATCGTATCCCAATTTTTAAGTCCTGTTTTTTCATCCATCACGGGAACTCGTTTGTCGGTTTGGAGATATCTCAATCCACGGCGATTTAAATCCTCATTTACAAAAGGATTGTGGATTAAGTCGCTTAACATAAAAACTCGCTTATCTGGATTCAGCGTTAATGCTTCATAAGCTCTTTCAATCGCATTTTGAACCCCAAGGCAAAATCCAAAATGACTGGGGATTACATAGCGGACTTTACCAAAATCAACCCAAGCAGAGTCCCCTGAAGTTCTTTCCTTGGTTCTTTTGAGTAATTTAATTGTTTTACACAGATCTGATTGGTAGAGCTTATCTGATTGATGGTCAATTTGATAGACTCCACTGTTTCGATCTCTTTTGGTTCTGAATGGGTAAATATATTGATTCTTTTTTTGGAAAATATAAGGGATTTTGTATGCAATTTTTCTAATTGTGGGAAAAAGTTTTTGAAGTTCCGGGGATACTAGATTTTTGTTTTGAAAAAGAAATTCAAGGGTTTCGGAATTTTGATTTTTGATCTCTAACGCTGAGTCCCAATGAATTGCGAGCGTGCAGTCGTCGGAAATTCTAATAATTCTAAAAGGGACTTTTGAAGAGATTCCAGGAACTAAAGCTTCGATTAAATTCCCATCCCCAATTTCCCCTTCGATTTTTTCTGCTTGAGGGAGTTCCCACAATTTATCTTTTGAAACTAACAAAAGTTCGAAAAATTGATTGAATACTAGAAAATTTATATCCACTTTAAATAAAACCATATTATATCCATTATCTTTAAAATTCAAAGCTCGTGTCAAAATTTATTATCAATAGGGTTAATGCTTGATTTTTAGATCAAATTTGAATGCTGTTTCTGAATTGTAATAAAACCTAAAATCTCTAAAAGAGATCCTTGGTTAATCTTGTGATATTTCGGTCCTTTGTAAAAGAATTCAACCAGCATTTCTATAATTGTCATAAAATCGTAACCTAATTGACACCCTTACTAAACTAAAGATCTTTAATATCCCCCAATGATTGTAGCAGAAAAAGTAATTGTTGTAGACGACGAGGAGGATGTAGTAGACCTTGTGACCTATAAATTAGAATCTTCAGGTTATAAAGTTATTGGTCTTACAGATCCCGTTTTATTAATTGGAAAGGCTCGAGAATTTCTACCTGATATCATACTGTTGGATGTTATGATGCCTGAAATTAATGGGTTCCATCTCTGTAGAATGCTGCGAGCGGATACTTTATTGAAAGACACTCCTATTTTGTTTTTATCCGCTAAGGGAGATTCAGAGGATAGAATTAAAGGATTGGAATATGGAGCGGATGATTATCTATCAAAACCCTTTGATTTAAGAGAGTTGATGTTGAGAATTCAAGCAATCATAAAAAGATCAAAGCTATTAAATGCAAATAAGTATGCAAGTTTAGAGCATCGAATTGAATATGAGGGAGTTGTAGTAGACTCTGATTTTCATCAAGTCCTAATTGAAGGTGTTGAAGTGGAATTCACTGCTCGCGAGTTTGAATTGTTAAAATTATTACTTCAAAGAAAAGGAAGAGTACAATCTCGTGAAAGCCTCTTAAACACGGTTTGGAGTTATGAAAGCGATGTAGAAACTAGGACAGTCGACACCCACATTCGACGTATCCGAGAAAAAATGGGGTCTAAGGCGGAGTTGATTCAAACCGTCCGTGGAGTTGGGTACCGAGTGGCATTCAAGAAATAAGATGAATGAAGTTTTAATCATCTTTCTATTATCTTTCATGCTCTTATTTATTTATTTCAAATATAGAGCCTTAAAAAATACTGTCCGTAATTTATCTGAGGCAGCATCCCAAAAAAGACCATTTTTATTGAATGAAAGCCGTTTTATTTTTTTGCAGAGGCTCACAAATGAATACAACGGTCTGCTCGAAATATCCAATCAGTTTAAAAATAAAGAATTGGAGATAGATTCAGCTAGAAGTCAATTAGAAGCTGCATTGATGAACCTGTGCGAATCCGTATTCTTAATCAACAAGGATCGCACAATCTGTTTTGTGAATGAAGTCTCCCAAGATTGGATGAGTGGAGGTGCTCATTCAATTGTTGGTAAATCTATAGAAGATGTTTTTCGTAGTTCTGAACTGATTGAATTTGTGTATGCACTCATGGATGGAGAGTTGGGTCTAAAAGGCCAAAAAATAGTGCGAATGCAAAAAAATGAAACGGATGTTTTTTGGTTTGAGGTGACGGGTGCCTCCATTTTAGAGGAAGATTCCTCGGGTAGCATGTATATACTTGTTTTGCACGATATTACTCAATTAAAACGTTTAGAAGGGATCAGACAGGACTTCGTAGCAAATGTTTCTCATGAATTGAGAACCCCAGTTACCGTAATAAAAGGTTTCACAGAAACCTTGTCAGAAGATGCAGATAAGCTGACAGATGCTTTGAGGAATAAATTTATTGAGAAAACCCATAGAAACGTTCAGCGCCTAAACTTATTGATAGAGGATTTGTTGATACTTAGCCGTTTAGAGTCTGGTTGTCATAAAGAAGAGAAGCAGGTTTTAGATTTGAATCTAATTTGTGAGGAGGTTGCGGAAAACTACAACTTGTTAAATAAAAAATACATTCAACCAATTGAATTTCTGCCGATTGAAAAAGCTGCATGGGTTCTTTTTAATAAAAATCAATGTTTCCAGATTTTAGAGAACATTGTTGATAATGCTTATCGTTATGCGGGAGTCTTTTCTAAAGTATCCATTCAATTGGATGAATTTATGGATTCATCAGGAGAATATTGGAGGTGTCAAATCTCAGATGATGGAATTGGTATCCCCAAAAAATATTTGTCACGAGTATTTGAGCGATTCTACCGGGTTGACCCATCTCGTTCTTCGAACTCTGGTGGAACAGGCATAGGCTTAGCAATCGTGAAGCATATGATTCAATTGATGGGAGGAAATGTTTACATAGAAAGTGAAGAGGGAGTGGGAACGAGCGTGATCGTTCTATTTTTAAAGAATAAATCCTAAATTATGAATCAGCATTTGAAGTATTAGAAGTGCTAAAAATATAAAAAAGGCAATTATAGCAATTATAGAAAAATTAGCAGTGATAACAGGAATAGCAGAGTTAGTGAATCCGTTTTTCCATATTATAAATAAGTTGAGTTAAGAACGAAGATTCCTCACTTTTTGACAATAGTTTTGATAGATTAGCTGCATTTTCAGTGTATTTTCGGGCTAATTCTTTCGCTTTATTTACCCCTAATTTTTGAGGAATTGTGTTTTTTTCGTTTTTGCTATCTTGTCCAACGTCTTTTCCTAAAGTTTTAGAATCTGAGACAATGTCTAAGACATCGTCAATAATTTGAAAAGCAAGTCCAAGGGATTTGCCCATATTTTGATATTCAAAAGAAAACTTCTTATAGCTTCCGTTAAGAGTAGCTCCCATACAGATTGCTGCAGTAATTAAAGCTGCAGTTTTGTTTTCATTGATAAAATCCAAATCTTCGATGGATAAATTTTTATTTTCTCCCTCAATATCCTCCATTTGCCCCCCAATCAAATGAAGACTTCCAGACGCAGAGGCAAGAATTTGAATTAAATTTACTGCGACTTCAGGAGTGCTTATATAAGAGTTCGAGAGATGTTCAAAAGCGTAGGTGAGCAGAGCATCTCCTGCGAGCAGTGCCGTTGATTCGTTGAATTGATTGTGGCATGAGGGTTTTCCACGGCGTAAATCACTGTTATCGATGGAAGGGAGATCATCATGGATCAGGCTGTAGGTATGGATGCATTCAATAGCGATTGCTGCGGGAACAGGATCTATTGTGCTGGGAGAAAGTTCAAAGGCTGCTAATAACAAAATAGGCCGAAGCCTTTTACCTCCTGCATCCATACTGTAACGCATCGCGGAATGAAGATTGGATGGACGAGTCTCTGGAGAGGGAACTTGATGCTTGATCGCAACTTCGATTCTTTTTTGTTGGGCGGCTAGTTTGTGCTCGAAATCCATTACTTAAAATTAATAATAGTATTATGCCAAGTTTTGAGAATGTGTGCGAGAAAGTATTTGCAGAAAAAGATTTCCTAAAAAAGTTTTTAATTGGGGGTGCATTGTCTATGGTTCCGGTATTGTCTTTGGTCTATTTTGTGGAAGTAGCTCGACAACTTAGGTTTCAGAAGAAGCTGGTTCTCCCAGATTGGGAAAATTATTTTGATTACTGGAAAAATGGCTACAAAGGAGTCATCGTATTTATTGTTTATTTTGGGGTGCCTTGGATCTTAGGTTGGCTTTTATCAGAGATTATTAAGTTTTTAACTTTTGGTGGATTAGGATTTATCCATTACTTCCCATTGTTAGTATTTTTAACTTTTGCACCTGCATTTTGTGCTTGCGGGTTGTATCTATTGGTTCGAGATGCAAAATGGACTCATATCTTTGATGTGAAAACTATTTTTATTAGGATTTGCCATTTGAAGTCTAAGCTTATTTTCCCGACTTTAATTTTTTGGGGAGCTATGTTTTTAGGAGTTCCACTTTATGGATTTGTCTTTTTCCTAGGCTTTTTAATCTATATGCTTTACACCCACTTTTTATTAATTTTAAACGAACATTGATTTCCTATTATTATGCCAAGTTACGATTACATATGCCACGATTGTTCTCATGAATTTGAGTCCTTTCAACAAATGAGCGCGGAAGTTTTAAGGAACTGTCCAAAGTGTGGTAAGGATTCTTTACAGCGTCTGATTGGGACGGGTGCAGCTTTAGTTTTTAAAGGTTCTGGATTTTATGAAACGGATTACAAAAATACCTCCAAAACCTCGGATTCAAGCAAAGAAAAACCTTCCGAAAGCAAGCCGAAGAAGGAGACGGAAGTCAAAGCGACTGCAAGTTCCAATAGTGCTTAACTTAGAATTCATTCAATTTTTAAAAAAGTAGTTTGAATCTTCAAACGAATCATCCATTATGATGGTTATGAGATATTTACCTATTCGCCCCTTAGTTACTGTTTGGGTTTTGTTCTGTTTTACGGGATGCATTAGTATATCGGATATTTTAGATACCAACAACCTAGGATTAAGTGGGAATTCTCAAGAATATGAGGATCCCAGAAGTTTAGTTGAATCTACTCGTTTGATTCCAATTTCAGTTAGAAATCAAATTCTTGAAGATGCGAATACTATAAAATCCACGCTGCGGTTGCCCGGTCATCAATCTGGAAATCGGGGGTTTTTAGCTTCCAAGGGTTTTCTTATTGGATTTTCTCACAAAGAGATTAAAAATCGTTGGAATGATGGAATTTCTGTCAATGCAATGGCTCAAAAGTATTTTCCCAATGATCCCAAAGGAGCGGACAAAGTAATCGATGTTATTTCTATTTATGGCAACGGAAAGCTGAAAGAAATTATTCGGATAAACTCTTACCGAATTCTTGAATCGGCCTACATGCACCAAGCTGGCGAAGTGCCTTTTCAAATTGGGGACGATCATCAGTGGAACCCATCTTTTGATTTTGGAGCAGAACCTGCACTCCTTTTTCAATATTTAAATTCTAAGCAAATTCCGGATATGCTTGTTCAAAAGGAGGTTATGATTCACAAGCTCAAAGAGATGGATGGGATTGTCAAAACGGCTTTCTTCAGAGCTCCCTATTCTGGGGTTGCTGTTGAATACCACAGAAATGGGAGATTGAAAGCATCCTATGAATATGTGAATGGCAAAAAGGAAGGGATTGCAGCGATGTGGTACCGTAATGGACAGCAACAACATGAAATGACTTATGTTGACAACCGATTGAATGGTAAGCATTTTCACTGGAATCCAGAAGGAGAGTTGGTTTTTGAGGTTGATTATATCGATGGAGTTGCTAACTAATTCTTCTTCATTTTTATTTTACACTCCCTTTTTTATCGTTCATCCAGATCATTATCATCAAAAAGATAATTAGAATTAAATACTCTTCTTTTATAAATATTGGGAGAATGTATTCTTTATTTTTCGTTTTGTACTTTAACTCGAAGTTCTCAAATAAATCTAGGAGTTCTTTATCTGTTTCAAGTACTTTTCCGTTTGTATAGGAGGCGATCGTTTTTAGAAAGTTTTTATTTATCCCGGAGAACTCTTTTTCAACAGAGTACGGGATGACGTTTGCACTTTGTTTTATAACAATTTTGTTATCCTTAAAAACTGCAAAATGATACACTCCTTCATTTAAAAGAGGTATTTGTAAAAGCGATTTTTGTTTTTTCGGCAAGATCGTATATTCTGTTCTAAATGGTAACTTTACTTTTAATGAATGGGTGGCTTTATTTAAATTTGTAAAGACAGCAACGGATTCACCGGGACTTATTATTCTAGGATTCACGCTAAGCCATTCGTCTATATCCTCTAGTGGCTGTTTTTCAAAAGCACTGATTGTAAATGAAATAGATTTTCTGTTTAGTCTTGGATCATCAGGAAGCAAGTGAATTGTATATTCATGAAACCCGGATTTCTCAATTTGTAATTTTGTTTTATGATTATAAATGCCGCTTCTTTTTAAAATGATTTCTTCATTATCAATTTGTTGGTCATTTTGAGTTGTAATCAGTTTTATTTTTTGGTTCGAAAATACTCTCGACCTTATATTGAAAGAAATTTCAAAATCTTCATTTATCTTTATTAGATTTGGGGTCATTAAATCGGTCAAGCTAACTGTAAGTGAAGGAATGTAATTTCCTGTTGGAGGGATTGGGAATATTTGAAATTTACTTTCCTTCAAAATGTTTAATTTTTGTAAATCGGAATCAATGTTTTCCGTTGTTTCTCCGTCACTCAATAGAAAAACCCAATTTTCATTAGTATTTTCATTTCGTTCTTCGGATTTATGAATTAACTTTCCTAGTGAAGCTAAAATGGAGCTGCTTCTACCATTGGGTATTTTATCACTCATTTCAGATTTTATTAGTTTGTCTGAAAATTTAAAATTCTCGATTTTTGTTAGAGGGAATTCTTCCTTAATCTTCTTCCTTAAGAAAAGGTTTTGCTTGTTACTGATCTTGTATTTTTTCTCCTGTAAGAGATTTGTATGATTCATGCTTGCTGACTGATCGCTTAAAATATAAATCCTCGGAGAAGTCTCCTTTATTGAAGCTAAACTTTGACTTGATTTGGGTTCCAACCAGCAAAGTAGAATCAAACCCAGTACTAATATGCTTAGAATCGCATTCAACCAATTTTTTATTTGTAACGCGACATAGATAAAGTAAAAAACGGTCGATACAAGAGCGATAATCATTAGCGACTCCGGTATATTCTTGGGTATTTCCCATAAAATTTTACTTATCATAACATTTTCAATTTTACTAAAAACTGTGATTGATTGCTACTTATTCTAATATTTATTTCATAAGTCGCTGATCATTATTGAATAGAACTTATTCACAAAAAAGTTAAAAAAAGATTTAAGGAATGAATTTGTGTGTCGATTTATAAGGGGACGAGACAAGGAGGTTTCTTCAAAGCGACTCAGAGCTTGGCAACAAATCTGGGGTTCACGATCGAGAGTTCGTGAGAGTATGAACATCAAAAGTCAAGGAAGACGATGAGTATAGTATTAAACAGTAACACTACAGCAGCGACTGCCGCTTTTCATTTAAACAATGCGCACTCCAACATGGAGAAGGCCTTGGTGCGATTATCGAGTGGCAAGAGGATCAACAACCCGAGTGATGATGCAGGAGGACTTGCAGTGTCCTATAAGATCCAGAGTGTATTGAGTCGAACAGAAGCGACCAAGAACAACATCAAGAATGGGATTAGTTTTTTACAGGTTCAAGACGGAGCCCTGAAGGTATTAGGAGATGTATTGGACCGGATGGCGGAGTTAAAGAGTTTTTACAACGATGTGAGTAAGAACAGTATGGACCGCGAGAATTACAACTTTGAATTTACGGAGTTGCAGCGTCAATTGGTATTGACTGGGAAGGAAAAATTCAACGGAGTGAGTTTGTTTTCGACAGGTCCATCCAGTGCTGCCAATCCTCCCTTTACAATCATCACAACAGAGGACGGGATTTCTGGGGTAGTTTCCATCAACCGCCAGGGAATGTATGACAACTTTTTCTCTTCTAAATTTGGAGCGGATGGAACAAACGGAACCGCAACCGTGACGCGTAACATTTCGTTTGGGAGCACTTCCACAGGAGCCTTGACTGAGACAGGAACGGACAGTGACAATCAGCAGAATCTTTTAGACACCACCCTTAGTCTTGGTAATTTCAGTGTCGCAGACTTTGTAGACTACATACAATCCTTAGCGAATGTTCGCGCCGTCAACGGAGGGCAGATGAGTCGTTTGAACTTTTCCCAGCAAATGTTGGAAGAGAATCAAATCAACTTGGAAGCTGCCAACGGACGGATTATGGATGCGGACATGGCACAGGAGTCGACTCGATTTGCCAAATACAATGTGTTGACTCAAGCCGGAGCAGCCATGGTGTCGCAGGCCAACAGTTTGTCACAACTAGCCCTAGCTCTATTAGGAAACTAAGGAAGCGAATCTGACCTAACAAGAATCTTTAAGCCCTCATGGAACCCATAAGAAGCCATCGATTTCTCGATATGAGAAATCCTTTCCAAGAAAATGTGCCTCTGAAGCCAGGAATAAGAGCATGAAATTACTGACTCAGCAAAGGATCGAAATGGAAAGCAGTAGGTTACGAGTGGATGCCAGGAGGCAGATCCAGGAAGCACGCTCTCAATTTCAGTTAGGTCAGGTAGGGATGGAGCATCAGATACAGAACAATTTGGAGGCAGCCTTTATAGGAAGAAGCAAGCAATTAGGTCGCTACCAGTCTTATCCCCTCCGATTAGACTTCACAATGGGATCAGGAGTGGGAGCCTAAGAATTCATTTTTAATAAAACAGAGGATTTGATCGCAACAAATCCAGTTCTTTTGACAGTTTAGTTTTGAGTTTAGAAATTTTCTAAGCGTTTTTTGGAGCCTTTGTTCTGGAAAGCGATTGGAAGCGTTGAATCCTATGGATTTTTCTAAAGAGAGGTTTAGACCGTTTAAACAGTTTAGGTGGTTTGAATCCTTTGGACCTTTTGAACTCTTTGGACGATTTGGAGGGTTCACTTGCAGATTTTAAAGTTTGTTTGGACTCTTCGACTTGGAAGCTAGTGCTTATCATTATTTCGGAGTGCTTGGAAGTAGAAAGTAGAGCATAGGTTTTCCATCTATCTTTCAAGCTTCCGGATCTAAGATTAGCCTGTAGAAACGTCCCCATGGAACTCCCTTCACAGAACTCGAAACTAACAGTTAGGATTTAACAATATAAACATAACAGATACACAGAATACAATTACGTAGAATTAGATACAACTATACAGAATTATTAATAGAAGTAAAATAATTGTCAAGGAGGACAATAATTATGCAATTAGAAGCCATGCAAAGTTCAGCAGTCGCGGGTTTTCAAGAAGCCCTAGCGAGATCCAGTTCAGGAGAACCCTCGACCAAAGAAGTTCGAGATAAGATCCAGACTCAGTCGGATCGCATCCAGGAGCTGCAGAGAAAAGTCCGAGCCCGGATTGATCAAGCCAGTGTTGGTATTTTAGGAGCCAGTCAAGCGGCAGCCTCGGTCCATCAGGCCAAAGAAGCATTCACAACCGACCCGGAGCAGGCCAAATCGGTTCAAAGTCTCGGGATCACCTCCATTGGAAGTTTTGGAGTAGGATTCGCCTAAGCAAGCGCAATGAATAGAAGCGCAATGAGCACCCATTTTTTAACACAACAACAAAACAAAGAGCGGCAAGGATGTCGTTCACAAATCAAGGAAGATAAATCATGGCATTAACCATCCATACCAACAATACGGCGACGATCGCCTCGTTCAACCTGAGCCGCAGCAATGCGCAACTGCAGAAAAGTTTGCAAAGACTCTCGAGTGGTCAGCGCATTGTCAATCCATCCGACGATGCTGGAGGCATGGCAGTCGGCTACAAATTGCAAAGTGTTCTCAAGCGGACAGAAGCAACAAGAAACAACATACAAAACGGAATCAGTTTTCTCCAAGTTCAAGATGGAGCTCTGAAGGTCATGGGAGATGTTCTGGACCGGATGGCGGAATTGAAAAGTTTTTTCAACGACATTTCTAAAAATTCGTTGGATCGTGAGAATTACAACTATGAATTTACGGAACTGCAGAAGCAACTTTCTTTGGTTCGTTCAGAAAAGTTCAACGGAGTGAGTTTGTTTTCCAACACCAATGCAGCCAGTTCCAATCCTAACTTCACGGTGATTACTACGGAAGATGGGATCAGTGGAGTGGTGAGTTTGACTCGAAATGCCCTGACTGAGAACGTGTTCAAATCCAAATTTGGAGCAGATGGTTCGAACGGAACTGGAAATGTCAGTAGAAACACTGATTTAGGGGGAACCACCTTTGGTTTATTGAGCGGAACGGATCAATCCGGATCGGACAACAACCAAGACTTATTGGATTCGGCCACCAGTTTAGCCAATTTCAGTGTGGCGGACTTTGTGGACTTCATTCAATCCCTGGCGAATGCCCGAGCGATCAATGGAGGCACGCACTCTCGTTTGCAGTTCAGCAGTCAGATGCTGGAAGAAAATCAGCAGAATTTAGAAGCTGCCCGAGGGCGAATTATGGATGCGGATATGGCGATTGAATCGACTCGATTTGCCAAATACAACGTCTTAGCCCAAGCGGGAGCTTCGATGGTGGCTCAAGCGAACGCACTGTCTGGATTGACCTTGCAATTGTTGCAATAAAAAGAAGCCAAGAGATCCCAATAAAGAATCCACAAGCGGCAACCATTGCGGTTACTCATGCGGCTTGTTGAACGAAAAAGATGCGAAAGAATCCTGTCTTATAGATGTCTTATTTTTAGAAAGGAAAGAGCGATGCCTCTGGAAGTCAATATCAGTAATCACACTCGGCGAATCGGTTTGCCGGAGCAAGTTTTAGAGAACCTAAGGAAGTTCTCCAAGGAAGGTTCTTGGAGTCGGGTGAACCTGGAAAGTGTTGCGGTCAACAGTCAGATTCGAGAGCAAGTATTGTCCAATCAAGGAGCGGCCCGTCGCATTCTGGATCCGGAGGGAGCAGAATTAGGGCTTGGCTTGGTTAAGAAACGAATGGCGATGGAGCCCAGTTTGGCTGCCAGCGTGCAAGCAAGCGGTGGGAAGTTGATTGAAATTACCCATAAATTACTGAGTTAAGACCATGAGAAGGATTGCAAAAAGGAGTCACAGAACCAGAGCATTCTTAGAACGAGAAGTTTGGAGGATGCATTTCTGGATCGAAAGGAGGGTAGAATGAGTTTAGAAAACATAGAGAATCGGGGAATGCCAAGAGGCGGTATTTTTCCCCGAAAGTTAGAGAATCGGCAAGATGATTCGCAGAAGCAGCCCGTGGTTCCCATCCGCATATTGAAGGATGGAGTGGAAGTTTCGGAAGAGTTCAAGCAAAAGATTGAATTGCCCAGAGAAGGTTTGTTGAAGCCTGAAGATGCGGAGCAATATGTACACCGCATTGGGGAGGAGATCCGGGAGCATCCGGAGGAGATGAAGCAGGTGCAGGCCAGCAGTGTGGTGACTGTGCATTCCTTACGAGCCAGTGAAATCAAAGGAGGTGTGTGATGGAATTGTTAGAAGATCTGGAGATGGAGAAGGCGAGGTCTTATGAGAGATTCTCGGGGAGGCAGCGAGAGATGAGGCGATATCTTGGGGCTTGTCCGCAGGAATCCCTTGAGCATACGGATTTGAATTGGTTGCAGAGAAATTGGCGATCTTTTTGGAATGCAAGAGCCCGAGGAGAGGATGGGTAGCAGACTGGTATGAGAAGCCTAAAAACTTACAGAGACACTTTGAGAGGTGCCGACAGGATTCATTGCAATCAGAGGCAGGATGAGAGCTAGGATGCCCAGTGATGAATACTCGGGGATGAGTGATCGGTGAAGAATACTCGGTGAAATAGGCTTAGAAAAACAGCATGCAGACGCAGCAGAACCCCAATAGAAAAATAGTTAATACAATCAATATTAAAACTAACAGAAATTTATAAAACAGGAAAAACAATGAGAACAAACCCAGTAAAAGAAGCGAAGACTGCCTTTAGTGAGAACCATTGGCAAGACATCTTCAACACCCTGACCCAGATCAGTGGAAATTTGTTGGAAGCAATTCAATTTATGAAGATGCAAGATGCCGCGCTGACGATGGTCAGTCGCAACTTGGATCGCAGTATCCATCTGAAAGCCCGTTTGGAGGAAAGTCCCGGGAGTGTCGAGAGCGTGCAACAAGAATACGAGATTTTGCACGCTCACATAGGAGGTCTGAGTGAGAATCAATACAAGCAACAGTTTCTTTTCAAAGATCACGGAGGAGATGCGATCCGCATTTACAGTTTTGAGAACGGTCAATGGATCTCATTGGTTATGGATCAGCCGGATCTCAATGGAGAACTCTTTCGATTCTTGAGAGGAGGTCGCTTACTGAGTGGGGCGGATCCTTACACGATTCAAGTAGAGGATTTAATGGAAGCCCAACAAGTGATTCTGAATTACCGTTTGAGCAACGGAGCGCAAACAGAACGGATTGAAAAATCCCTCAAACAGATACGGATTACGATGACTCAGTTGAATCAGCTGGTGCCTTATGCAGGCAGTGGAGATCCAGGCGAGAATTTGGTTTCGATTGAAGAAAGCGTCGCAAGAGGCGAGAGCGTGTTGGCAGCCGCCCAAGGTTTTGCCAACGGAATGACCGGTAAATTAGCAACTGCCTAAGTCCCAGGAAAACCCCACGACCCAACTCAGAACCCAATCCAAAGAAAGAGAATCTCATGGCTATATCCATCAATACAAACAACACCGCAACCATTGCCTCCTTCAATCTAAACGCAAGCAACAAGATGTTGCGAACGAGTTTGAACCGACTGAGCAGTGGCAAGCAGATTGTCAGTCCCGCCGACGATGCCGGCGGATTGGCAGTCAGCATGAAATTGAGTTCTGCGATCCGTCGCAGTCACGCTGTGGATAAAAACATCGGCAATGCGATCAGTTTTGCTCAAGTTCAGGACGGAGCGATGAGTGCCACCACCAACATTTTGGATCGGATGGGGGAGCTTAGAACCCTGGCAGACGATGTCACTAAGAACAGTTCCGACCTTGCCAACTACAACATTGAATTCCAGCAGCTCAGGAATCAGTTGGACAACATAGCCAACGAGAAGTTCAACGGTATCAGTCTATTTACTGGTTCTGGAGTGGGCTTTAATACTTCGGATGCGACCACTCAATTGAAGGTCTATACCACTGAAGAAGGTTCTTCCAGTGGGGTCACCGTGAGTTTAACCAAGGCGACCTTGCTGACCGCCCTAAATGTAAACGGAGCCGGGAACGACCAAGTCAATGGCACCTATGCTGAGAATGACAACCTAGCGGCTTCCACTTCGAGCACTACGGACATCACTGCGTTCACCGTCGATGAAATCACCAAAGCGATTGAAAACTTGGCAACTTTGCGAGCGGTGAATGGAGGGCAAACCAGTCGTTTGCAATTTGCTCAGTCCCAGTTGCAAACCAATGTGACCCATCTGGAGCAAGCGAACAGTCGCATTATCGATGTGGATGTAGCGAGGGAGTCTACGGCCTTTGCTCGATACAACGTCCTCGTGCAGAGCGGGTCCTCTATGTTGGCTCAGGCAAATGGATTGACCAACATCGCACTCAATCTCCTGACCTAAACCAAGCCACTCGAAACTCAAGAACAAACCTAATTTCACACCAACTAACAACGGGGCATGGATGCCCTGTATCAACAATCAAGGAAGAATAAATCATGGCAATATCAATAAACACAAACTCCACAGCAACTATCGCAAGTTTAAACTTGAACACAAGCAACAGTATGTTGCGCACAAGTTTGAATCGATTGAGCAGTGGCAAACAAATCGTAAACTCATCGGACGATGCAGGTGGATTGGCAGTCAGCACGAAGCTTTCAGCAGCATTGAAGAGAGGGGAAGGAGTCAACAAAAACATAGGAAATTCCATTAGTTTTATGCAAACCCAGGACGGAGCCTTGAGTGTTTCCGCAAATATCTTGGATCGGATGAGTGAATTGAGAACGCTCGCAGACGACGTGACCAAGAAT
>CAJWYM010000042.1 GCA_913049555.1 uncultured Opitutia bacterium | reverse complement strand
CTACGATGATTTATCTACACGTGATGCAGGACAAGAATACGGCACCGAGCCCGATCGATTTGTGGATGCAAAAATGATCTGAATTTTTATCGAAATGGGTGGTTGGCTGTTTTTCAAACTATCCTAGAGGACAGGACTCAGGCAGGAACAGCCAATGGAATCCGGTGGGTTCCTGCAGACAGGGCTTCTATGGGACCTAATGTGGGCGAACTTTTGCGGCTTTGTTTGCGCGCATCCTTGTCAATTCTTAGCGGGCTTCCATCAGGATTTTCAAATTGGCTCTCAGTCTGTATTGTAAATCCTAGTTGCTGGCTTGTTATTAATTGGGCGGGGGTGTTTTCAATCGTCTGGTCTATTGTGATTTGTAGATAAACGGTTTCGTCTTCTGTGCAAACGCTTATTTTGGGTAAGTAGTTTTCTTTAATTATGGGGTTTTGCTCTTTTTCGTATTCTTTTGCTCCGTTGTAATAAAGGTTTGTATGACTGTCTATTGGAAATGTGTGTTGATTGAATTCTTGGGCGGTTTTGTGACCTTCAAACCATTTTTCACCTTTTGTTGGATAGCCGTTGTAGATATGAGTTCCGGATGGAATATGATCGGGAACTTTTCCGATGAAGGCTCCTTCTACTTTTTTGTCTGAGTTTTCACTTTGCTCCGTGGTTGGGGACGGATTTATAAATATGTTGTTATAAAAACGGTTGTCTCCTCCTTGAATGGTCATAAATCCCATGACTTCGGTTTGGTGTGGAATATGGTAAGGGGTGAATCTTATATGAACTGGAGTGGTCACATTTTTACCGTAATAGAGATTGTGCAAATATGCGCCTCCTTGGGACATGTCCCGAAAGTTTACGTCTGACAAAAGTATATTGTTGTCGATTAAGTAGGGGCCATGGTTGACTTCAATGAATAGGTCATCGCAGTCATTGTCGTAGATGAGATTGCTACTTATTCTTGTTCCCTGAGTTTGCCAATCCATCCAGATACCACGGAATGTATTGTGGATGTGGTTGTTGCATATTAGGGTGTCTATGGGTGCATGAAATTTGATTCCGGCAACTTCGGCCCCTTTGAACAGTCGTTTGGTATAAATGTTGTGGATGTGGTTGTTTTCTATGGTGCTAAAAATAGCTCCTAAATGTCCGCAAATTGCTGTTTGTTCACAGTCGTGGATGGTATTGTTGCGGACGATGTGAGAGCCTATGTTGTCTTTATTCCAGCCAATCTTGAGGGCTCTTAGGACAACGTCTCTTTCTCTTTGGGTTCCATGCTTGAATTCTAGCTCTGTCCATTCGTTGTGACCGGTTGTTTTTTCTTTGCCTAGGCAAATTGCAGTGCATTTGGAATCGCTCAATGTGTTGTCTTCTATGATCCAACCTTTACTCCAATTGGGCCCGATCATTCCAATTTGCTCAGCGGTTGGTGGAGCCCATTGGGTAGCTGCCTGTCGCATTGTGAATCCTCGAACGGTTATATAATTTCTCCCTGTTTTGGATGGCCAAAAACAGAATTCGCGCACGTTGATTTCAATGCAGTGTTCTCTGGGGTCATAGTTTTGAAAGTTAACATAGAGAGTTGTTTCTGATTCATGGACTTCAGAAAACCATTTGTGTTTGGACCAATTAGGATCTCTGGAATCGCTAGATAAAGTACCGAGTCTTGTTTCTTCTAGGGATTTCGCCTCAAAAAGTGATTTTCCATCTAGGTAAACTTCTCCTCGGTGATGCTTTCTGCCTTCGGATTGAAACCAGTCTCCATGTATGAGTTCTGTGTAAGGATGGAAATTATTGAATATTGAATTGGGGATTGTGGCCTTCCATAATCCATCCTGGGTCTTTACCCAATTTTTAATAAGCTCGGAACCTTTGATGATGACTTGCTCATTGGGAGCGGATTGATATGTGATTCTGTTTGATTCTGAGGTGCCTCCGTTCTTTGGATCCACTCTTTCTCGGTAAGTTCCTTCATGAACGGTTATGGTGGCTCCAGCTTCTGCTACTTGGGCCGCTTTATTGATGGTTAGAAAGGGAAATTCTTCGGTTCCTTTGTTCAGATCGTTTCCGTCTTTGGATACATGGATTTCTTTGTTCATTTTTCTTTTTATTTAAATTCGTTGAAAATCTCTACTGCTGGATGAGGCTCAAATGATCTTTAGGCGCCTATTGGTCTGCTTAGGAATTGCAATTTATTTTGCTTTTTAGAAACAGAGTGAGATTAGATTATCTCAATTGGGGGAAATCTTCAATCCACGGAAAAATTATCCTAATCTTAAGAAATGAATTCAAGGGTTTCTTAAAATCCTGAATCGCTGGGGTTTTCTTACTTTTTGATTGAATTCGGATCCCTGATCCATCTTTGGATTTTCATTTTCTTTTTAATTCATTCAATCCACTGGGTTTGAATGGTTGCGGTTTGAGTGCTTTTAATAAGGTGCGTTTTCTTTTTCCTTATCCGTATTTGTACTGTTTTTATTGTTTGCTAGTTTCTTTTATTGAAGAAACTTTTGACGCTTCTTGCATTGAATCCAATGGATTGGATGGGTGGGTTTTGTAGAATTATTGAACTTGGTTGATAGGATTCTTTTGAATAAAGGCTTTCAGGTTTTGGATGCTTATTTCAATGAGTCTTTCTTTGGATTCTACAGTGGACCACCCAATATGAGGGGTGATGATGCAGTTTTTTGCTTTCAGCAATGGGTTGTCCTCTCTGGGGGGCTCCTCGGAGAGGACATCTAATGCTGCGCCTGCTATATGATTGTTATTTAAGGCATGGCTCAATGCAGGTTCATCAATCAAGGGGCCTCTGCTTGTGTTTATTAGCCATGCGTTTTTTTTCATCTTTTTTAGAAAGGCGGAATCAATTATCTTTTGTGTTTCGGAGTTTAGAGGGCAGTGCAAGCTGATGAAATCAGACTCTCTTGAGAGGGTGTCTAAATCTTTGAATTGAACACCGGATGTGGGTCTTTTGGTTCTCGAATATGCGATTACTTTCATTCCAAAAGCTTGAGCTATTTGAGCGACATTTCTACCTATATTTCCGAGACCAATAATTCCTAGGATGGATTGCTCTAGCTCTTTTAGGGGTTTCAATGTGTAGGAAAAATCGGGGCATTTTGTCCAGTCGCCCTGATGGACACTTTGGGAATGAGTGGAAATAGAATTCAGCGATTCTAATAGAAGAGAAAAAACGAGTTGAGCCACTGAGGCTGTGCTGTATGCAGGAACATTGCTTACTACAATTTTAAGGGATTTTGCTGTTTTTAGATCTATTAAGTTATAACCGGTTGCCAAGACTCCAATGTATTTGAGCTGTGGTAATTTTTTGAGTACAGAGCCTTGGAGGGGGACTTTGTTAGTGAAAATAATATCTGCATGTTTTGCTCTTTCCAGAATTTGATGCGGCTCAGTTCGGTCGTGAAGAGTCAATTCTCCTAAATCTGAGATTGGTTTCCATTTATTTTTTTGCTCCTTTAAGGGGAAGTGGTCAAGTATCACAATCTTCATTTATTTGGCTTCAGTAAATATTGTTTTATGTGGATTTATAGAGGGTTTGTTTCAAGGATGATCTGGATTTTTATGGTTTAATCGGGATTTGGTATGGACACAGTCAGGAACTTTTAAAAGGATGGAATAAATGAGGGTTGAAAGGATGGAGCGCTAAAATTAAGTTTCTTTCTGTCTAAATTGGCGAGGAGTTAGATGGAGGAATTTTCGAAAAAGGGTGTTCATTTGTCTTTCCGATAAAAATCCGGATTGAGATGGAATTTGATGGATGGGCAGATGGGTCTCTCTTAAAAGTCTTTGAGCATTGGATAGTTTGGATAAATGGATCTGCTGTAGGAGAGTGCGACCTAGATGATTTTGGAATTTTTTTTCTAATGATCTTCTGGAAATACCGACTGCTTGGGAGACTTCCAGAACATTTTTGATGGATCTGGAGTTTTCTTGGATGAATTGCAAGGCCTCGTTGATGGATTCTGATTTAGAGATAAATAGGTCGGTGGATTGTCGGGGGACAATGTAGAGTGGATCGAGTTGTTGTCGTTTTGGAACCTTGGATTGTTGGAGCCGTTGGTCTAGTGTTTTTGCAGCGACATATCCAATTTTTTCTGCGTTGAGGGCTATGCTGGATAGGGGGATTTTAGACAATCGGCACTCAGACTCGTCATTGTCTATTCCTAAAATGGCGACTTCATCAGGTATGCGGATCTTGTGATTGTAGCAGATTTGAGTCAAGAATCGGGCGGGTATATCGTTGGATGCGAGTATGGCGATTGGTTTTGGGAGTTTTAAAATCCAGTTTAAGAGTGCGCTCTCAATGGAGTTGTCATTGGAATTGTTCTGATATTTTGGGATAAAATCGGCATAGAATTTATGCAATTCATAATTTTTACTGGATAAAGTTTCTTGGAATCCTTTGGATCGATCGATGGAAAATCTTGCCCATCGACTCCCTAAATAAGCAAAGTTTTTGTAGCCTTTTTCTAAAAAGTATTGGGCCGCCATTTTCCCTGCTTTTCGGTGATTTACATCGACGGTTGGGAAATGGATGTCAGGAAGGGTTTCTGTCGTATTGATGACTGGAATATTCCAGGTTTTTAACTCTTTGGCTATTTTTGCTGAGTATATGTGGCCGATCAATGCATCGGGTTTCCAGTTTTTTAGTTTTCTTATTTCTTCTGGGTCATTTCTCCATTCTCTAAAGAACCATTCTCTTGAGGAGTGTGGATACTCGAGTATTCCATGCATGCATGCTCTGCAGTATCCAATCTCTAAATTCATTAAAAGTGCGACTTTTATCATTTTTCGTATTCTTGTATAAAAAAAGACGTAAATGAGTATGGAGTCAAATGGCTTTTGGGCTTAATGTAATGCATGGATCCTTTGTATATTGGTGTGGATGTTGGAACTGGGAGTGCTCGGGCTGGACTCTTCAATGCTCGGGGAGAGCTCTTAGCTTCCGAAGCTATGGAAATCCAAATGTGGAAGCCTAAGAGAGATTTTGTGGAGCAATCTTCAGAGAATATCTGGAATTCTGTAGTTTTCTGTGTTCAGGAAATTCTTAAAAAAGCTGGAGTCTCTTCAGATCGAGTGAAGGGTCTGGGATTTGATGCGACTTGCTCTTTGGTTTGTCTGGATGAATTCGATCGACCGGTGACTGTGAGTCCGAGTGGTGAGGATTCTCAAAATGTGATTGTTTGGATGGATCATAGGGCTAAGGAGTATGCAGAAATCATCAACCGGACGGAGCATTCTGTGCTTGAATTTGTGGGCAAGAAAATTTCTCCAGAAATGGAGTTGCCAAAATTGCTTTGGCTCAAGAATCACCTGCCTGATTCTTGGATTAAAACCAAACGGTTTTTTGATTTGCCAGATTACTTGACCTACAGGGCTACGGGAAAAGAGGTTCGCTCCCTTTGTTCGACTGTTTGTAAATGGACCTATCTTGGACATGAGGGGGCTGAATCTAAGGATAACATTGGACACTGGAGTGATTCTTTCTTTAGGGAAATTGGACTGGGCGACTTGGTGAATGAGAATTATGCAAGAGTTGGCAATCGAGTTCGGCCAGTTGGGGAAAGGATTTCTGGCGGTCTTTGTTCGCGCTCAGCAAATGAGTTGGGATTGTTAGAGGGTACTGCGGTTGGGGTCTCTATTATTGATGCGCACGCTGGGGGCTTAGGAATGATCGGGATGGATCTAAAAGGTCAGGCCTCTTTTTCTGAGGCTCCTGAGAAGAGATTGGCTTTGATTGGGGGCACTTCGTCATGCCACATGGCAGTTTCTAAAGAACCGAAGTTTATAGAGGGGGTTTGGGGCCCGTATTTTTCGGCGATGGTTCCTGATCTCTGGTTGACCGAGGGTGGACAATCGGCAACTGGATCTTTGGTGGATCATGTTGTGTTTCATTCTCCTGGTAGCAATGAGTTGATTGAGCAGTCCAGAGAGGAGGGAGTGAATGAATATGAATACTTGAATGAGGTGCTGGATCGTCTCTGCGAAGGGAAACCTATGGCATGGTTGACAGAAAATTTCCATGTGTGTCCTTATTTCCATGGGAATCGCTCTCCAAGAGCAAATCCCAACCTTGTGGGTATGTTGTCTGGATTGCATCTCTCCACCAAAGTTGAGGATTTAGCGATTTTGTATTTGGCAACTATTCAAGCGATTGCTTATGGGACACGCCATATTATTGAAGAAATGAATGAGGCTGGCTTTTCCATTGATTTGCTGTGCGTTTGTGGAGGGGGTTGTAAAAACCCTGTCTTTTTGCAACAACATGCAGATATTACGGGCTGCTCTTTAGTTCAAGGAAAAGAGCCTGAGTCTGTTCTGCTTGGAAGTGCGATGATTGGGGCCTATGCCTCTGGTGGGTTTTCGACTTTGGAACAGGCAATGAAGAGTATGGCCTCTGCTGGTAAAACTACAAAGCCAGAATTGAGTCTAGTTGAGTATCACAGTAAGAAGTACAAGGTTTTTCATAAGCTGTATGAGGATCAGAGGTCCTACAAAAAAATCATGGATAGTCCATTGAATCTTTAATTTAGAGTCATTGAAGTCTATTTCAATTCTTAAAAAATGTAACACAATGCTTTTATGAAATCTCCAAATTTAGTGATCCTTTTTACGGATGATCAGCGTTTTGATACCATTGCAGCTTTGGGCAATCCTGCTGTAAAAACTCCTAATATGGACCGGCTGGTTGCAGCTGGCACAAGTTGTACCCACGCGCACATTCCGGGTGGGATCCATCCGGCAGTTTGTATGCCCTCTAGGGCGATGTTGCACACTGGGAGAACTTTGTTCCACTTGCAAGATGCTGGAAAAGAGATTCCAGAATCTCATAGGCTTCTTGGTGAGTTGTTAAAGAGTCAGGGATATCAAACTTGGGCAACTGGTAAATGGCACAATGGAAAGTCTAGTTTCAATCGAGCATTTCAGGATGGAGATGAGATCATGTTTGGAGGTATGGCGGATCATTGGAATGTGCCGGTTCATCACTACGACCCTGAGGGGAAATACGCATCGAGACTTCCTGAGGTGAAAGATACTTGGTCTTCCAATGAGCTTACTTTTAGGGATGCAGATCATATCAATAATGGGGTTCACTCTTCGGAGTTGTTTGCCGATGCAGCGGTGGATTGGTTGCAAAATTATCGAAGTGAAAATCCATATTTTATGTATATTTCTTTTATGGCTCCCCATGATCCCAGAACCATGCCAGATCGTTTCAAAAAGATGTATCCCGAGGATTCCATAGAGTTGCCCGAAAATTTCTTGAATCAGCATTCTTTTGAATATGGGGTTCGAGAGGTTCGGGATGAAATGTTAGCAAATTATCCAAGGGAAGAGTCTGAGATTCAGAGACACATTGCTGAATATTATGGTATGATCTCTCATTTGGATGATGAAATTGGCAAAATTTTGGATGCTGTTGAGAGTCGAGGGGAATGGGAGGACACCCTTTTTGTATTTGCTGGAGACAATGGCCTTGCATTGGGTCAACATGGTTTGATGGGCAAACAAAGCGCATATGATCACAGTGTGAGAGTGCCTTTGATTTTCTCTGGCCCTGGGATTCCAAAAAACAAAAAGACAGATGTGCTTTGTTATTTGCTGGATGTTTTTCCAACTTTGTGTGATTTGCTTAAGATAGATATTCCAGAGTCGGTGGAGGGCAAAAGTTTAGCAAATGTGATTTGCAACCGAGAATCAAAGCATCGGGAGTCTTTATACTTTGCCTATCACAATTTGATCCGGGCGGTTCGAAAAGGGGATTATAAGTGGATCCATTATAAATATCAGGATGCACATCGCTATCAATTGTTTGATCTTAAAAAAGATCCGCTTGAAAGAAATAATTTGGCAAATTCTGAGAGTGCATCCGCTATCATTGAGGATTTAAAGAGGGAGTTGCTCTATTATAAAGACACTTGGGAAGATCTTGACCACCCTTCTTCTGTTGAATTTTGGGGGTAGAAATGAATCATGAATAAGACACAGCCTAATATTCTCTTTTTTTTGCCGGATCAGCATCGGGCTGATTGGTTGGGAGACAATCCTGATTTACCGTTGCGAACTCCGAATGTAGACAAATTGATTTCCAGAGGTATGAAATTTACGCATGCTTTCACTCCTTCTCCTCTTTGTTCTCCTGCAAGAGCATGCCTGGCGACTGGTAGAGATTATGAAAGGTGTGGGGTTGTGGACAATGGACAAAATACCCCTCTTTCTTTACCGACTTATTATCAACATTTAAGAAATGCTGGATATGCAGTGGCTACGGTTGGAAAGCTAGATTTGCACAAGGCTGATTTTGACTGGGGTTTGGATGGAAGCCATTGTTTGACTGAATATGGATTTACTTCGGGAATTGACAACGAAGGCAAAATGGATGCGATCTCTTCTTATAAGAATAATGGAAGGTCTCCTAGAGGTCCATATATGGAGTTTCTAAAAAAGGCAAATTGGGTGGAAAATCATGTTCGGATGTATGAAGAAAATGCTGGGGATTGCAATTTTGCGTGTGTGAGTGATTTACCAGAATCCGCATATTGTGACAATTGGGTAGCAAATAATGGGATTCAGTGCCTGAAAGAATTTGAAAAGGACAAACCTTGGCACCTTGTTGTTAATTTTGTAGGTCCTCATGGACCCTTTGATATTACAGAAAGTATGAATGAAAAATGGAGCGGGGTTCGAATGCCTCCTCCCGTTGACAACGAACAGTCGGATCCTGAAAAAGTAGAAAACCGCCGTCGCAATTATGCTGCAATGATTGAAAATATAGATTCTTTGATGGGTAAAATGATCGAGGAAGTAAAAATTAGGGGGGAACTTGACAATACAATCCTTGTTTTCTCCTCAGATCATGGTGAAATGTTAGGGGATCACAATCGCTGGGGCAAGATGACTTGGCATTCCCCCTCATCCAAAATTCCATTAGTAGTAACTGGACCCGGAGTACAAACAGGGGTTTCCTCAAAGGCATTGATCTCTCTTCATGATTTGGCGGCTACTTTTTTAGATATGGCTGGCGCGCAGCCATTGTCAGATTCAGATGCGATGAGTTTTAATCGGGTATTGTCGGGAGAAAGCATGGATCATCGAGGGCATGTAAAATGTTCATTGAATGAGTGGAAAATGATTTTTGATGGGAGGTATAAATATGTTCTTACCGATCATAAGCCTTCATTGCTTTTCGATCTGGAGAAGGATCCAAATGAAAGAGTGAATCTTTGCCAGAAATATCCTGAAGTCCGTAGAACTTTAGAGGAAAAGCTGCTTCAAGATCTGGAAATTCAATGAAGGCCAATCTTAAATTCTAATTCCTGAAGCATCACAGGGCAGTTAGTTTCAAGGATTTTGCTGACTCCTTCTTCTTCTGAAGCTTATAGTTAGCAGAATAATGGGTCCCATGGATCGTTGTTGATATTTGGTAGGTTCCATAAAAACCTCGGAAATGCAGTCTTTGCTTTTTCAATTTTGCTTCGCCATCCGTCCACCATTTTCTTTTGATGAGATCGTAGAGAATGAGGTAAGAATCTTTTGGATTCATATTTTCGTCCAAGAGACCTCCTTGTTGACCATCCCAACATCTGCGATCCGTGCCACACCAATAGACCATCCCATTGATTATGGGATGGGAAAATGCGAGTGTGTAAAAGTCATGTAAGTAGCCGGCCTGATAATGGATTCCCTCTACAGTGTTGGGCAATTGCGGGGGTTTTTCTTTGTTTTTAAGAGCTTCCGTTCGAATTTGTTTCCACTTTTGCTTTTCTCTCCAGTCTTTAAAATGAGCAGCGCTTAGGATGGTGATTTCACTCAATTGAACGGGGAGTCCATGCTTTTTATATTGTTCAAATTGATCCCAATAGAATCCTTCATCATAATTCTGTGACTCTGTGAACATATGGGTTTGTATGCCGATTTTATCAATCTTTTTGCCTTTTTTTTGCAAGTGCTCAATGAGTTTGTGAAAACTGGGTTCATTGATCTTATAATGATTCAACACCATTTTAGCCTGGGTTCCAGTGCTTTCTATTACATTGTGAACATGAGTCATGCCTTCGTACAGGCCTCCATTTTGCATTAAATAACGTCTACCACCAGCATTTTTGTCGACATGTTTGAAAAGTATTCCCGGTGCTTCATTGTAGCTGTCCCACTCGGTAATTTCAGGAAAATTTTTCAGTGTGCGAACTATATGAAAATCGACTGTATTGGAGAGTTCTTGATCGTCGGTAATTTTATCGGCCCATCTGGGAAACGTGTTGTGCCACATCAATGGATGACCTTTAACAGTCATGTTGTTTTTCTGAGCGAAAGATAGAACATCGGCTTGTCGATTTTGGAACTCCCACTTTCCTTTCGTTTTCTCATGCCATGCCCAATAGGTTCCCATGGTGACATAGTTGAAGAGTTTTTTTATGTTTTCCAAATAGGATTGTTCCTGGTCTATTCCTTTTTTGAAGGTCCAAAACTGCGTCATGGATATCCCGAAATCAAATTCATGCTCTAACATTTTGTATTGGATGGATGCGTTCTCTGGTATTTGTATTCCATCGGGAAAAAGGATTTCGATTTCAGCTTTTCCTGTTCTTATTTGCTCAATTCGCTCCTCAGCTCCCTCCAGTTTCCATTTCTTGTGAGTCAACTGAATTTGCTCGATCGAGCATAAGTTTGTGTGAAATAGCAATACAAGTAGCGATCTTAAAATTGGAAATCGGAAAATGGGGGCAGGAGAGGATTGGATCATCGGGGTAGTATTTTAGAATGAAAAAAAATGGATGAAATTTAAACTCTCTTAATTTAGCAGAAAGCTCTTAATTCGCAACTCTGGATTGCGCTTTAAAGTCACCTATTGAGATCTTTGAAAATTAGGTAGATTTATAAGAATTTATGAAGGATCGAATCTATTAGGATTTCCTTTTACCCATTGACAGAAATTCTTATGATTTGTATAAATTGAACTTTGCGTAATGCAAGAATATATATCAGTAAACTGAAATTAGTAACTAACAATAAGACAAATATGTCAGACACAAAATATATCTATTCTTTTGGTGAGCAAACCGATGGGGATGCTAAGCTAAGAAACTTGCTAGGTGGCAAAGGTGCCAATCTTGCTGAAATGGCCAAAATAGGCCTTCCAGTGCCTCCTGGATTTACGATTACTACCGAGGTTTGTACCTACTTCAATGCAAATGAAAAATCTTGTCCACCATCTATGGTTGATGAAATGAACAATGCCATTGCAATTGTTGAAAAAGAACTGGATAAGAAATTTGGGGACAATGACAATCCTCTCCTTTTCTCTGTTCGTTCCGGAGCTAGGGAATCTATGCCTGGTATGATGGATACCATTTTGAATTTAGGCTTGAATGACGTAACTGTTGAGGGTTTGGCTAAGAAGTCAGGAAATCCTCGTTTTGCCTATGATTGTTATCGTCGCTTTATTCAGATGTATGGAGACGTGGTCATGGGCGTTCAGTCTGCTCACGCCGATGAGCATGAGCCATTCGATGCTATTTTAGATAAAATTAAAGAAGAAAAGGGAGTTGAGTTGGACTCCGATCTTTCAGCAGAAGATTTGAAAGAGTTGATCGCTCGTTTCAAGGCTTTGATCCAAGAGCGCACGAGTTCTCAATTTCCACAAGATGTTAAAGAACAATTAAATGGTGCGATCGCAGCGGTTTTTGGTTCTTGGAGTAATGAGCGAGCGGTTATTTACAGACAAAAATACAATATTCCTGTTGAGTGGGGAACGGCTGTCAATGTTCAAGCGATGGTTTTCGGTAATATGGGTGACACCTCCTCTACTGGGGTTGCATTCACTCGTGACCCTGCCAATGGAGAAAAAGTTTTTTATGGTGAGTATTTAATCAATGCTCAAGGCGAAGATGTGGTTGCAGGGATTCGGACTCCGAAGCCGATTGCTGAATTGGCTACCGAAATGCCTGATTCTCACAAGGAACTCGTGGAAGTTTGTAAGACCCTTGAAAGTCACTTTAAGGATATGCAAGACTTTGAGTTCACGGTTGAAGATCACAAGTTGTATATGCTTCAAACCCGAAATGGTAAAAGAACTGGTCTCGCTGCAGTTCGCTTGGCTTCTGAAATGGAGGCTGAAGGACTTATAGATAAAAAAGAGGCGGTGCGTCGTATCCCTGCGGACTCCATTTCTAGTTTATTGACTCCTGTTTTCGATGATGCAGGACGCTCTAAAGCTACTCTCATTGCTAAAGGCCTGCCTGCGGGTCCAGGTGCTGCCTCTGGATTGATCGTTTTCAGTGCGGAAGAGGCTGAAGTTCAGTCCAATAAGGGCGAATCTGTGATTCTTTGTAGAACGGAAACTTCTCCTGAGGATCTTCGAGGAATGCTTGCTTCTCAAGGAATTTTGACTAGCCGTGGAGGGGTAAGTTCTCATGCTGCATTGGTGGCTCGTCAATTGGGTAAGGTCTGCGTCTGTGGAGCTCAAGAAATTGTAATGGACTATGCTAAAAAGACCTTGACCGTTGGGGACACTGTTTTGAAAGAGTTTGACTCTCTCTCTATGGATGGAACTACGGGTGAAGTTTTTGCTGGGGGCGTCGATACGGCTCCCTCTGAAGTGATCCAAGTCTTAGAAGGAAAGATGGAAGCTAAGGACAGCTACACTTTTGAAATCTTCAATAAGATTATGAATTGGTCGGATGAATTCCGCACAATGAAAATTCGTACCAACTCAGACTCCCCTTCTCAAGCGGAGTTGGCTCTTGCATTTGGTGCTGAGGGAATTGGTCTTTGTCGGACGGAGCATATGTTTTTTGAGGGAGATCGCATTGATCATATGAGAGAAATGATTCTTTCCGAAAATACAGAGGCTAGAGAAGCTGCTTTGGACAAGTTACTCCCTTATCAAAAAGAGGATTTTACAGGCTTGTTCCGCTCTATGAAAGGACTTCCAGTTACGATTCGTCTATTGGATCCTCCTTTGCATGAGTTTTTACCGCATGACGATTCAACAGTTCGTGCTTTGGCAGAAAAATTAGGCATTTCTCATGAAAAGATTACTGAGCGCGTAAAAGCTCTTCATGAAGAAAATCCAATGTTGGGCCATCGTGGTTGTCGTTTAGGAATCTCGTATCCTGAAATTACTAAAATGCAAGCACGCGCAATCTTTGAGGCAGCAGCGACAACTCTTAAAGAGGGAATTGAGTGTGAGCCTGAAGTAATGGTTCCATTGATCGGTTTCAAAGGGGAACTTGCAAATCAAGTAGCAATCATCCGTGAACAAGCGGATCTTGTGCAAAAAGAGCAAGGCGTTGAGATTCAATACATGGTAGGAACTATGATTGAAATTCCAAGAGCGGCTCTCGTTGCTGAAGAAATCGCTGAACTCGCTGAGTTCTTCAGTTTCGGAACGAATGATTTGACTCAAACTACTTTGGGTATGAGTCGGGATGATGCGGGCACTTTCTTGCCGAATTATTCTGATAAAGAGATCGTTCAAGGAAACCCATTTGCCACGATCGACCAAACGGGTGTTGGCAAATTGGTTAAAATAGGTGCAGAGGGTGGCCGCAAAACTCGTCCAAATATCAAACTAGGTATTTGTGGTGAGCATGGTGGAGATCCAGAATCTATCAAGTTCTGCAACACGGTTCCTTTGTCTTACGTAAGTTGTTCGCCCAATCGAGTACCAGTTGCAAGGCTGGCTTCTGCTCAAGCGGCAATTTTACAAGCTTAATTAAAAACATTTCATTAAAATTGAAGAGTGAGTTCCCTTGGGAACTCACTCTTTTGTTTTTGTATTTAGTCTTTCCTGATTTTATCTTGAATAGGTATGGTTAGTTCCAACTTTAAAGTTTTGATAAGTGCGGGTCCCACTCGGGAGTATTTTGACCCGGTGAGATTTTTGTCCAATCCTTCCACTGGAAAGATGGGATATGCGATTGCTGAAGCAGCCATTGAGCGAGGGTTTAAAGTGGACTTAGTCAGTGGTCCGGTTTCTTTAAAGTGTCCTTTGGGGGTCAATCGAATTTCTGTCGAAACTGGAGAACAGATGTTGAATGCGGTGGATGCTTTGTTTCCCAAATGTGATCTTTTTATAAGTGTTGCGGCGGTCATGGACTTTAGGCCGATTTCTTATGAGAACACAAAGTTGAAAAAAGATGGAAATTCTATAAAAGTTGAATTGTCTCCAACGATTGATATTTTAAAGACGATGTCGGACAAGAAAGAGTCTCAGATTTTGGTTGGTTTTAGTGCAGAGACCAATGATCTGGAGGAAAATGCGAAGAAAAAATTGTTTAGTAAGAAATTGGATTGGATCGTCGCCAATTTAGTGGGTGGTTCCTCTGGGGGTTTTGGATCCGAGATGAATGAAGTAGTTTTGTTGGGTTGTCGTGGAGAACGCGTTCCTGTTTCTTCAAATTTTAAAAAAGAAGTGGCTAAGAAAATCTTGGAGAAAGTGATCGTTTCTTGAATTATTTGGATACAATTAGGGACCTTGCTTGGTTTGATTTTCGTTTTACTTTGCCTGAAAATTGGGAAGTTACCGGGCATACTTTGGATCACAAAGAGGGACGATTGGAACTTTCGGATAGAGAGAGTTATACTTGCAGGATTCATTGGCGAGAAGCTTTGAATAAACCAGATTTTAGAGTGGCGCATCAAAAATGGTTCGATTCGTTTGTTAAGAAAAATAAGTTGGGATCTTTTCCTTCCAATCCTGTCGCTCAGCATTTTAAGAAGGGCTCTTTTTTAATTTCTAAGATTGCGGATGGAGAACCTTTTTGGGTTTCTTTATTTTCAAAAAAAACCGGAGTGGTTCTAGATTTGTATTTTCCTGTCTTTGAAGAGGCTTGGGTTGAATCCGAAACTTTCAATCAGTTTTTGAATTCTTACTCGGAAAATCCAATGGGGGAGCAGGGCAATTATTGGTCTTGCTGGGGTCTAAAAGCAAATATGCCTGAGGGTTATGAATTAGAGGAGGTTTCTTGTTACCCTGCTAGCGTGGGAATGACTTTTGTTAACAAACATTATCATAAAATTCGATTGCATCGTTGGGGATTGGTTTCGGAATTGCTGAAGGATTATAATTTACAGCAATTTTATCGATCGGCTTTGAAGCAAGAACGAGCCGTTATCGACTCCGTGCAATCTTATGAAAATCCTTCTGGCGAAGGGTCCTTCATTGAGTTTCGAGAACGCGGTATGAAAAATATGGATAAATTATTGGGAAGCTGGTGGCTTGGAAATGGGATTTGTTTGCACCAAAAAGATGAAAAAAGAATCTACGCATTTGAGTTGGTTGCGCCTAAAAAAATCATGAAGGGGTTGGAGTTCGAAACTTTGGCGAAGAGGGTTTTGAAACCTTCCTTGGCATTTTGATTCTTCCTTTTATAATACGAATAAAATGAAGGATTTTCTCTGGAGCTACCTCTATGAAATGATTGCTTTTTGTTTTTTAATTGGAGGCTTTTTTTTCTTATTTCTTAGAAGAAGATTCCTGAGATGGGGTCGCGAGAAAAAGTTCAAACAGGGAAGAAAAGGTGAAAGTATTGCAAAATCTTGGCTGGAGTCTAATGGATTTCGTATTTTATCAGAACAGCCAGAATTGCCTATCGAATTCAAAGTAGATGGAGTGGTGCAGTTTTTAAAATTGAGGCCTGACTTTTGTGTAAAAAAAGATGGGAAGCTTGCCATTGTAGAAGTAAAAACCGGAACTTCTGCTCCAAACCCATTGTATATGAGTACCCGAAGACAACTTTTAGAGTATTCAGTGCATGCTTCCGTGGATGAGATTTATCTTTTCGATGCCGACAAGAAGAAACTCTCCAAGATAGAATTCAATACTCCTAGAGATTTGCAAAGGGTTTCTTATGTATTCGTTCCATTATTTTTCTTTATTGTTGGCGCAATCTGTGCATGGATGGTTGTATGCCAAACCGATTAGCAAATGAATCCAGTTTATATTTAAAACAGCATGCAGACAATCCTGTGGATTGGTGGCCTTGGTGCGATGAAGCTTTTGAGGAAGCAAAGAGACTGGATCGTCCTGTATTAGTTTCGATTGGATATTCTGCATGTCATTGGTGTCATGTGATGGCACACCAAAGTTTTGAGGACCATTACATTGCCGGTTTGATGAATGCTCATTTTATCAATATTAAGGTGGATAGAGAGGAGCGTCCTGATGTAGATCAGGTCTATATGGATGCTGTGCAGATGATCACTCAGCATGGAGGATGGCCTTTAAATATGTTTTGTTTGCCTGATGGGAAGCCTTTTTTTGGAGGCACTTACTTTCCTCCGGAGGATGGGGCTGGTCACCAAGTGATTCCTTGGCCACAGCTTTTGATGAGGATTAGCGAACACTACAAAAGAAATCCGCATGAATTGACTGAAAATGCAGTTTCTATCGTTAAGAATATAGAATATCAAAACAATGCCACAGTTGGAGAAAAAGAACAGTGGGATCCGCTTTTACTCGTGGATGGTGCGGAACAAATCACCAAAACTTTTGATTCTGTGAATGGTGGATTCGGCAATGCGCCCAAGTTCCCGCCTAGTTCAAAACTAAGCTATTTATTCTCACTAAGATCGAGTCAGGCTTGTGAGGCTAGGGGATCCTTTCGAGTAGAATTGGATGCTATTATAGAACAAACCTTGATTAAAATCGGGGCTGGAGGATTGTTGGATCAAATTGGCGGTGGTTTTTCTCGCTATTGTGTGGATGCCAATTGGCAGATCCCACACTTTGAGAAAATGCTTTATGACAATGGACTTCTATTGGATATTTTTTCAAGAGCTTACACCCGCTATAGGAATCCTTTGTTTAAAGGAGTGGTCGAGGATACTTACAAATGGCTGCAACGAGAAATGCAAGCAGAGGATTTGAGCTATTATTCTGCTCTGGATGCAGATAGTGAGGGGGTGGAAGGGAAGTTTTATGTCTGGAAACCGGAGGAGATTGAGGAGATTCTTGGAGATCGTGCTTTGCCGTTTTGTGAAGCTTATTCCATTACGCAGGATGGAAATTTTGAAAATGGTTTTTCCAATCCTTTTTTGGGCGAGGGATTTGTATCGAAGCGAGATGAGTTTCAAGAGGATCGAAAAAAACTTTTTGTAGCTCGAGATAATCGAGTTTCTCCAGGTCGTGATTCCAAACGAGTGATGAGTTGGAATGCTCTTTTACTTCGGGGATTGTCTGAGGCAGCTTATGCTTTTGATAATCTTGATTTTCTTCATTCTGCTGAGGAAATTGTAGATTGGGCGGAAAATACAATGAGGCAAGAGGATGGTTCTTTGTTATCAGTTTTTTATGAGGGGGATGCATCGAATGTTCCCGGATATTTGGATGATTATGTTTTTTATACGGAGGGGTTGTTGTCTTTGGCTTCTAAATATGAGTTAGTTGCCGGTAAGTCATCAGATCGACTGATAGGACTAGCGATTCAAAATATAAAATACATTCAAAAACATTACAAAGATTTGGAGGCTCCTGGATATTTCTTTACATCTGATACCAGTGAGGCGCGAGTCATTAGGAGAAAGGATTGGTTTGACAATGCAATCCCAACTGCGAACTCGGGTTTGGTTCATGTTTTTTCATCTTTGCATGCAATCACGGGGGAGGATTCTTACCTAATAGAATTGCAAGAATTGATCCAATCCTACAATGCTTATGTGAGGACTGTGCCTCAAGGGGTCAGTCATGCTTTGGCGGGCCTAGTAGATTATAATGTGGGGATTGCCGTTTTAAAAGTTCGAGAGGATTGTGATCTTTTGCCTTTAAGGGAGAAGCTGTTGTCTAAAGTCTGGAGAAAGTTATTTTTGCAGGTGGTTCCTAAGAGTGATTTATCCACTCCCTATCAGTTGTGTATAGGAAGCACTTGTTTTGCAGAATCGCATTTAGAGAAAATCCTTGAAAAAATATAATTATGAGTGATGGCTATTATAGATTTCCTAGTATTTCTGGGGATTTGATTTGTTTTATTAGTGAAGATGATCTTTGGCTTATTTCTTCTAAAGGGGGAAAATCCCAGCGTTTGACTAGTGATGAGGGTCGATGCTCTTGTCCTTCCATTTCACCAGATGGTAAATGGATCGCTTTCTCCTCCCAAAAAGAGGGGTTTTTAGAAGTTTTTTGTATTTCGACTGCTGGAGGCATCAGTAAGAGAATTACTTACTTGGGTTCGGTCAGTCGGGTTCTTGGTTGGAAATCCAATCGTGAAATTCTGTTTTATTCAAACTTTGAGAACCCTAATGATTTTAATATTTATACGAGTTCCATCCAAGGGGGAGAGCCGATTCAGCTTCCAGTAGGAGATGCCAATAGGATTAGTTTTGCTAAATCTGGAGGTGCGGTTGCTTTGGGGAGATGCAATAAAGATTCTGCTCGATGGAAACGCTACCGAGGAGGAACGGTTGGAAATATTTGGCTCAAGAAAAATAGCAAAGAGCTTTTTAAGCCAGTCGTCGACTTAAAATCCGATTTGTCAGATCCAATGATCGTTGGCAATCGGTTGTATTTCTTATCAGACCATGAGGGAATAGCCAATTTGTATTCTTGTAATTTTGATGGAGAGGACATTTCTAAACATAGCAATCAAACTCAGTTTTATGCAAGGAATGCTAAGTCGGACGGCGTTTCTATTATTTATCATGCAGGAGGTAATCTCTTTATTTATAATTCTTCAACCTCCGAGGAAAGAATGTTGGAGGTAGATTATTGCAGTTCCTATCCTCTTTTGCAGCGGGCTTTTGATTCCCCAGAGGATTGCTTGCATGGTCTGGATTTGAGCCCGGATGGATCTGAATTGGCTGCCAGCTTTCGCGGAAAATTGGTGACTTGTGAAAATTGGTTTGGACCGAGTATTCAATTGGGGCATAGGCAAGGGGTTCGATATCGCATGCCAACTTGGTTGCATAACAAGAAAACAATTGTTGCGACTTCGGATGAATTGAATGGTGAAGATAGAATTGTCGCTTTCGATCTCTCTAAGAAAAATCGGCTTTTTCTATCTAAATTAGAAGTTGGGATTGTTCGTAGCATAATGGCATCTCCTAAGGACGAAAAAATTGCCCTTACAAATCACCGCAATGAGCTAATTATTATAGATCTGGATAAAAAAAAGAAATTGAAATTAGATGTATCGGATCATGGAAGAATTCGAGATGTAAACTGGAGTCCAGATGGAAAGTGGTTGGTGTACACCTATCGTAACACTCCAGCAAGCTCAGTGATTCGATTGATTCGATTGAGCACTAGGCAAAAAACAGATTTAACGAACACGGTTCGTTATGATCATTCTGCGGTATTCTCTATGGATGGGTTGTTTGTCTATTTTGCTGGGGAAAGAGAATTTTTAGCTCAGTACGATGCCCAACTTTTTGATATGAGCTTTGCTTATTCTACAAGATTGTATGCGATCTCTTTATTAAAATCTCAGAGAAACCCTTTTACTTATGAAAAAAAGAGGGAAGAAGAGGATTCCGACGAAAATTCAGACGAGGATTCAGACAAAAAAAAGAAGCCTAAGCTGATTAAAATTGATTTAGATTCTATTCAGGATCGGATTTTACAACTCCCTTTGCCCGTCGGATCTTACTCCGGGCTGAATGCCGCTAAAGAGGAACTTCTTTATTATTCTTCTATACGAGATTTAAAGAGTGTTGGAGGAGATGGAGAGAAAACAAAACTCATGAGTTTTGATTTCAATAAGTTGGTTTCTTCTACAGTCCTCTCCGAAGTGGATCATTATTGTTTGTCCATGGATCGAAAGAAAATGGCCTATATGGTTTCGGATTCCTTGTATGTTACAAAGGCGGGAGATGAAGCTAAGGAAAGTGCTAAAAATCCTTATTCGCCTGAAGGAGGAAAAATCAATTTGGATCGTATAAAGGTGGAAGTGGATCGAAAAGCTGAATGGCAGCAAATGTTTAAAGAGGCTTGGCTTAGGCAAAGAGAACATTTTTGGACAGAAAATATGAGCGATGTGGATTGGGTCTCTGTATATGAAAGATATTTTCCACTACTAGAAAAAGTAGGCAGTCGATCTGAATTTAGTGATCTAGTTTGGGAGATGCAAGGGGAGTTAGGAACTTCTCATTGTTATGAATTTGGAGGAGATTATCAAGCTTCTCATCATTACAACCTTGGGCGTTTGGGCTGTAATTATCGTCAAGACAGGAATGGTAAATATTTTCTTAAAGAAATTTGGTCTGGCGATCCTACTAAAAAAAGGGAGCAATCTCCATTGAAAGAGCTTGGGTTTTCTATGGCCTCTGGAGATCAAATTATAGCGATCAATGGAAGAGAGTTGGGAAAAGAGCTTTCTCCAAGAGAGGCACTTTTAGAGCATGCTAATAGCAATGTTTTGATAGAGATTCGAAAAAAGGGAAAGAAAAAGAAAGAAGAATTTGTAGTAAAAGCTGTGGGTTCGGATGCGCCCATTTTGTACCGTCAATGGGTGGAGCAGAATCGAGAATATGTTCATCAAAAAACAAAGGGCAGAATTGGGTATGTTCATATTCCAGATATGGTTGCCAATGGATATGCTGAATTTCATCGTTATTTCCTGACAGAATGCGAGTTGGATGGTTTGATTGTAGATGTTCGATACAATAGTGGAGGTCATGTTTCACAATTGATTTTGGAGCGACTGAGTCGAAAAAGGATCGGATACGACAAAGTTCGATGGTCAAAAAGGCCAGAACCTTATCCGCTTTATTCGATTGCCGGTCCTGTGGTTGGATTGACCAATGAATGGGCCGGTTCCGATGGGGATATTTTTTCTCACTCCTTTAAGATGCTTAAACTAGGACCTTTAGTGGGTAAGAGAACTTGGGGCGGAGTGATTGGTATTACTTGTCAATATTCTATGGTAGATGGAGGAATTACTTCTCAACCTGAGTATTCCTTCTGGTTTGAGGACGTGGGTTGGGGCGTTGAAAATTATGGAACAGATCCTGACGTCGAGGTGACAATTACTCCCGAAGATTCTAGCAAAGGATTGGATACTCAGTTGGATAAATCTATCGAAATTGCAATGGAATCTTTAAAGAAAAATCCACAAAAGAGACCGAACCTTAACAATCGTCCAAAACTAACGCTCCCAAAACTATAAAATAGAATTTATGAAAGAAATAAACCTTTTAGATGTCGGGGCAGATGCGCCTCATTTTAATTACATGGATGCCGAAGGTATCCAGCATGAAACCAAAGAACTTTTAGGCTCTTGGTGGCTGGTCTATTTTTATCCCAAAGACAATACTCCGGGTTGCAATAAAGAGGCCTGCGGTTTCCGAGATTTACATCCAGATTTCAGTAAAATGAGTCTCACTGTTATTGGTGTGAGTTGTGATTCAGAAAAATCTCATTTAAAATTTCGGAGTAAGTTTAATTTGCCCTTTGGTTTGGCCACCGACGAAACAAAGGAGATTGTCCACCGTTATGGGATTTGGGGCAAAAAGAAATTTATGGGTAAGATATACGAGGGGATTCATCGGGTCTCTTATTTGATTAATAATGAAGGGAAAATTGCAAAAGTGTATCCAAAAGTAAAACCCCCTGAACATGCATCTCAAGTATTAGATGATGTCCGTGATTTTTTATAAATTTCAATCACGAATCTGGATCGGTTGAAGTCAAACTTATGGACAGTATTAAGAAGGATGTTTTATTCCGATAAATACAGATTTTACTTGTCAGAAAGGGGTATTCGAGTGTTCTATATTATTTTCCCTAGTTAATAGATTATAATTAAGTTTTTTATGCAGACACGTAAGAGTTTCCTAGTTAAATTATCTTCCATCGGAGCTTTATCTTTATTATTTCCAAAATTCTCAAGCTTTTTGAGACCTGAATCGAACCAAGATTCGGCCTCAAATCTCTCTCTGAAAGTTAAAAAAGCCTCTAACATAATACCGAGAAAATCGGTTTAGAGTTTTAGGAGATCGTCAGATATGGCTAATGTTTTTCCTAAATGGGCGAATTTCGTTCCAATAAAAATTATTATTGGAATTGTTCTTGTGCTCATTGCAATCACTTCAATTGTGACTTATTACTTCACTCCCAAGTACACTCGAGTTGGGTATCAACCCACACAGCCAGTTGCTTTCAGTCACAAACTTCATGCAGGTCAATTGGGAATGGACTGTAGGTTTTGTCACAATCATGTTGATGAGTCTGCACATGCAAATGTTCCTAGCACAAGCACTTGTATGAGCTGTCATTCTATCATCAAAACGCAGTCTGCAGCCTTAGCTCCTATTCGTGCTTCCTACGAAAATGACAAACCTGTTGAGTGGGTGAAAATTCACAAGGTTCCTGATTATGTTTATTTCAATCATTCGATCCATGTCAACCGTGGTATCAGCTGTGTTGAGTGTCACGGTCGAATCGATCAAATGGAAGTCGTTCACCATGATCAATCCCTCAGTATGTCATGGTGTCTTGAGTGTCATAACAATCCTGAAGAGAAAATAAGGCCTCTTGACAAGGTGTATGATTTAAAATGGAAAGCAGAATCTAAAGAAGCTCAGCTAGAAATGGGTATGGAACTCGTTCATGATTGGAACGTAAATCCACCAATCAGTTGTTCAGGATGTCATCGATGAAACTAAAAAACCAAGATAAAAATAGTCAAGATGTCAAATTAAACGGCTCCAAATACTGGAGGAGTTTGGATGATTTGTCCGAGGCTCCTGCATTTAAAGACTGGTTGCACCGTGAATTTCCTCAAGGCGCTTCTGAAATCGAAGGAGTAAATCGTCGTCATTTTATGAAAATTATGGCTGCCTCTTTTGGTCTCGCAGGTTTGGGATTGAGTGGTTGCCGTCGCCCTGAGCAGATCATCAGACCCTACGCCAAACAGCCAGAAATGACTATTCCGGGTGTAGCTTCTTATTTTTCTACCTCGATGCCCGCAGGTTCTGAAAATCAGCCCTTAATTGTAGAAACTCATGAAAACCGTCCTACTAAAATCGAAGGAAATCCTTCTTACATTCCTTATGGTGGGGGAACTTCAGGGTATGCTCAAGCAAGTGTTTTAGATCTTTATGATCCAGATCGAGCCAAACACTCAACCCGTGCCGGTAAGAAAATTTCAAAGGCAGTTGCCCATGATATTCTTCATGATTTACACACTAAATTGAGTCAGTCTTCAGGAAAAGGAGTTGCATTTTTATCTGAAATGTCCAGTTCCCCAACTCGGCATAGATTGATTCAAAAACTCAGGTCCGAATACCCGGATGTGATTTGGTCTGAATATGAGCCTATCATTTCCAAAAATCCTGAGATTGCTGCGAATCAGTTATTTGGAAAATCATTAAAGCCGAGTTATAAGTTTGAAAAGGCTCACAGGGTTGTTTCCTTTGATTGTGATTTCCTTCAATCCGAATCTGGAAGTTTGTCCTCAGCTAGAGGTTTTTCTAAAGCAAGAAAGGTTATTTCGGCTAAAGATTCTCACAAAATGAATCGTTTGTATTCTGTCGAGGCGAAACTTTCAGCAACTGGTGGTATGGCAGACCACAGACTTCGTTTGTCTTCTTCTCACATTTTACCTTTCTTGAGACTTTTTGCTGCCGAACTTTTTAATGAATCCAATGTTTATCCTAACGTTGTCAATAAATTAAAAAATATAGGTGGAAAACTGGATGTAGATCACCAATGGATTCATGAATGTGTTACCGACTTAATCAGCAATAAGCAGCAGTCGTTGGTTGTTGTAGGAAGTCATTACCCAGTCGAAGCTCATATTTTAGCTTTTGCAATCAATGAGGTTCTAGAATCAGTTGGGCATACAGTCGATTATTTAGAGATTCCGAGCCATGAAGTTACAAGTATTAAAAACCTCACGGATTCATTAAATAGTGGAGACGTCGAAACTTTAGTTGTCTTGGGTGGCAATCCAGTGTACAACGCACCGGGTGATTTGGATTGGAAATCTGCTCAGTCAAAAGCTTCCCATGTGATTCGATGGGGCTACGAATATGATGATACTTCAAAGCTTTCTGGAGACTTTATCGCTGCTACTCACTACCTTGAATCTTGGAGTGATGGAAGAACTTTGGACGGGACTTATCTTCCTGTTCAACCTATGATACAACCTTTGTTTGAGGGTTTATCTGCTGTTGAAGTAATGTCCGGAATTCTGGGAATGTCTGATACAGACTCTTACTCGGAGGTCAGAAAGACATTCGATTTGTTGGTCAAATCAAACAACCCCGATTTGGCATTTAACAAATTCTTAGCTGAGGGTTTAGTCGAAGATTCCAAGTTTAAAACTTTATATCCTTCCATTGAGATCAATCAACTCACTAGGCTAGTATCTGCATTTAGCTCTATTACTCCTCGAGTATCTTCTGAAAATGTAGAAGTTTTATTACCAGCCAGTCTCCAAATTGGAGACGGTAGGTATGCAAACAATGGATGGTTGATGGAGTGCCCTGAGCCTATGACAAAGCTTACATGGGACAATGCAATTCTAATCAGTCCTCGTCTTGCTAAAGAGTTGGAAGATAAATTCCAGGTCAATATTTTTGGTCCTGAAATTAAGATGAACAATTTAGATGATGCTCTATTAGATGGAGCAGGGAAATTTGGCTTAGAACAATATGAGGCTGTTTTCGATCGAGGGAAGGAAATGGCTCCTCTTGCTATTTTGAGTGTCAACGGGCGCTCTATCAAAGGACCCTTACACGTCCAGCCGGGTCTTGCTAATTATACTCTTGTTGCCCCTCTTGGTTTCGGTAGAAAGACGGTTGGTAGGATTGGTGAGGACGCAGGTTTTGATGCCTACCCATTGGTGAATTCTGAGAACCCGTTGTTTACAAACAATGTAAATATAGAAGTTTTGAGTGATCGTTACAAACTTGCCAATACTCAAGAGCATTGGTCCATGGAGGGTCGGGCAATCATAAGAGAATCCAGTGTCGAAGCTTACAAAGAAGATCCAAATTTTGTAGACAAAATGGGTATGGAGTCCCACTCGCCTCCAATTTATGGAGCCGATAAAGACAAATCATTGCAGGAAAAGTCCGTTGAGACCCATCGAGGAATGTCTGCCTACGAATTTCCTAATTTTGATGGGGCTCATCAGTGGGGAATGGCTGTTGACCTGAATACTTGCTCTGGTTGCAATGCTTGCGTGATTGCTTGTCAAAGCGAGAACAACATCCCGATTGTCGGAAAGTTTGAAGTGGCTCGAGGACGTGAAATGCACTGGATGCGATTAGACAGATACTATTCCTCTGACGAAGGCTCTTCTACAGTAAATGGGGTTCCAGAAGATGTTCAGGTTTCCTTTCAAGGAATTTCTTGTGCTCAGTGCGAAACCGCTCCCTGTGAACAAGTTTGTCCTGTAAATGCTACAGTCCATGATGATGAGGGTCTGAATACCATGGCATACAATCGTTGCGTTGGAACCCGTTATTGTGCCAACAATTGTCCTTACAAAGTTAGAAGGTTTAATTTTTACGATTGGAACAAAAGAGCCATTGACAATTACAATCAAGGTCCCTTTGGCGAAAATTTGGAAGGTGAACTTCCCGCCATGCAAAGAAATCCAGATGTTACGGTTCGCATGCGTGGGGTTATGGAAAAGTGCACTTATTGTGTTCAAAGACTACAAGAAGCCAAGATTCATCATAAAAATCGTCATGGCTCAACGGGGAATGTTAAAGTCCCAGATGGAACAATAAAGGTAGCTTGTCAGCAAGTTTGTTCAGCGGACGCGATTTCTTTTGGTGATATTTCTGATCCTGAAAGTGAAGTTTCTAAAATGAAGCTAAGTGACCGTGACTATTCACTACTCGGATATCTTCAACTGAGACCAAGAACTACTTATTTAGCCAAAATTCGCAATCCTAATCCTAAAATGCCGAATTCTTACAGTCAGCCTTTTGCACGACAAGAATATGAAGATCGTTATGGTCATGGCGACCATCATGGGCATGAGGATTCACATGGGCATGATGCTCATGGTCCAAGTGATCATGGTCATGAGAAAAGCAACCATCATTAATCTTTATTTTTTTATCTATGGCCGTTTCCACTCACAATTTAGATGATACACCGGAGATTTTAACCAGGCTTGAACCTGTTAAAATTGAAACCAGACCTCTCGTTGAAAACAACCGTGATTTTCATTGGATTACCGATAAAATTTGTGGGATTGTAGAAGCAGACACTCCTCGATGGTGGTGGGTTTGTATGGTTGCAGCTATGGGAACCGCAAGTTTTACACTCTTCGGTCTTGTGTACCTTGTTTCTACTGGAGTTGGAGTGTGGGGTCTTGCTAATCCAGTCAATTGGGGCTGGGCGATTGTTAATTTTGTATTTTGGATTGGTATCGGGCATGCCGGAACTTTGATTTCAGCTGTCCTATGTTTACTCAAACAACCTTGGCGAACTTCTATCAATCGTGCTGCTGAAGCAATGACAATTTTCGCGGTTGTCTGTGCAGGGATTTTCCCTTTATTCCATGTTGGACGTGTTTGGTATGCATGGTTTCTATTTCCTTTACCCAATTCAAATGCCATTTGGCCTAATTTTAGAAGTCCTTTAGAATGGGATGTATTTGCTGTTTCTACTTACGGAACGGTTTCTGTTCTCTTTTGGTACATGGGAATGATTCCTGATCTTGGGGTTCTCAGAGATCGCGCTAAAGCTAAATGGCGTAAGTATTTCTATGGAGTTTTAGCAATGGGTTGGAGAAATTCAGCTCGCCATTGGAACAACTACGAAATGGCTTACCTTTTGTTAGCGGGTTTATCCACTCCTCTAGTCTTATCTGTTCATACAATTGTATCTTTTGACTTTGCAGGTGCCAACTTGCCAGGATGGCACACTACTATCTTCCCGCCCTACTTTGTTGCGGGTGCGATTTTCTCAGGTTTTGGGATGGTCTTGACTTTGATGTTGCCATTGCGGGCAGTGTTTGGTCTTCATGATCTTTTAACCCAAAACCACATAGACAATATGTGTAAGATTGTTTTGGCAACTGGAACCATGGTAGGTTATGCCTACTCAATGGAGTTTTTTATAGCTTGGTATGGTGCCAATCCTTTTGAGGTTTTCGCTTTTGTCAATCGTGCTTTCGGGCAATATGCCTGGGCTTATTGGATTATGGTTGGATGCAATGTTATCAGCCCGCAATTGTTTTGGTTCTCATGGATTCGTAACAATACTCCTCTTGTTTGGGTCATTTCAATTTTTGTGAATATAGGAATGTGGTTTGAGCGTTTTGTAATTACAGCCACTTCATTGGCAAATGATTTCTTACCCTCAAGCTGGGGTTATTACAGTCCGACTGTTGTAGACATTTTTACATTTTTCGGAACATTTGGTTTATTTTCTATTCTATTTTTATTGTTTCTAAGGTTCCTTCCTCTGATGCCATTGGCTGAGGTGAAACATGTTATTCCAGCTGCCGATCCGCATGGTCACGATCATTAATTTTTAAACTTTATTGCAATGAGTGAAAAAAAATATGGCATAATTGCTTCGTTCCAAACGACACCCGATGTATTTCATGCTTCTGAAAAAGTTCGAGATGCAGGCTTCCTCTATTGGGACGCTTTTACTCCTTTTCCGGTTCATGGTCTAGAGCATGCGATGGGTCAGAAAAGATCTAAAGTTCCTTGTTTTACCTTGATAGGGGGTCTTTCTGGATTTGTTACAGGATTGATCATTGTCTGGTATATGAATGCACACGATTACCCACTTATTGTAGGGGGTAAACCCTATTTCAGTCCTATTTTTCCTTTCCCAGTTTTTTATGAGTTGACTATCTTGTTAGCGGCTTTTGGAACCCTCGGAGGTATGTTTTTAACGAATCTCCTCCCTCGATACAACCATCCTTTGTTCGATTATAAAGATTTTCATAAATCAGGGGATGACACATTTATGATCGTCATTGAATCTAGAGATCCTAAATTTGATGAGGATAGAACTGCTGAGTTTATGGCTGAACTTGGTGGAAGCGATATCACCGTTATTACTGCTAAGGAGTGAGATGAAATATTTTTTTGGTATATACTTTCTAGCTATTATTACTTTGGTTTCTATTTTAGGATTTCAAGGTAAGAAAACAAAAAATACTCCGATTGAGATTTTTCCAGATATGGATCATCAAGATAAGTATTTGTCTCAATCTGAAAATGATTTCTTCTCCAATGGAATGAGCGATCGTAAGCAAGTTCAAAACACTGTTCAAAGGGGAAATAATATACATTTTCAAGATGTATTCAATGCTGACTACAAGAATGACCGACTTGAAAATCCTTCCTTCTATTCAGGTAAGGATCCTGATGGAAATTGGATGCGTGGATTTCCTTCTGGGTTAAAAATCACCAACGAATTACTGGAGGACGGAAAGGTCCATTATGACATCTATTGTGGAACTTGTCACGGGGCGTCTGGAGATGGTCGTGGAGTAACAAGAGATTATGGAATGTTGGCTGCAAGTTATCACGATGATCGTATCAGAGATATGTCTGAAGGAGAATTGTTTGATATTATTACGAATGGAAAAAATTTAATGTATGGTCTTAAAGCTAGAGTAAAGCCCGAGGAAAGGTGGGCCATTATATTATATGTAAGGGCCTTGCAGCTTTCACAATATGCTACTTATGAAGATCTAAATGAGTCTGACAAGAAGTCTCTAGGATTGTAATAAACAATTTATAAAACAATGATTGATTCAAACTCTAAATCAAATTACAGCAAATATGCCACAATTGCCCTCATTACTGGCTTAGTGTTTGTTTTTATATCTTGGTATGGTATGTATCAAGGGATTTTACTCCATGAAAAACGGAATTTACTTGGATACCTGATTGGTCTTGGTTTTTGGACTTCTATCATTATTGGTATGTTATTTATGACTTTGCTTTTTTATATCTTCAAAGCTAAATGGCCAATTATTATCAGAAGGCAACTCGAACATGGCTTATCCGCATTCCCTGTTCTTTTTTTGTTGTCATTGCCTATCGTTTGTATTGCTAAGTTGGCACCTGATTACGCAGGGGTTGTCTGGAAGTGGATGGATCCGGGGTATGTAATGCCCACTCCTGATGGCTTGAAGGTTGGAGATGACACTCTCTACCAAGCTAAGTCGGTATTTTTGAATGTTGATTTTTTCATTGCTCGAACTTGTATTTACTTTCTTCTGTTTTTTGTTGTCTCCTATATTTTGAGAACTTGTTCGTTTCGTATGGATCAAGATGGAGATTCCAAGTGGTCTTCAATCGGTATTAAAACATCGGCGGGCACGATCTTCTTTGTTGCTCTTGCAACCACTTTCCTAGCTTTTGATTGGTTTAAATCCCTTGAATTTCATTGGTTTTCAACTATGTATGGCGTTTGGTTTTTCGCTGCTTCAATGCGAGCAGCTCTTTCAGTTACGATCATTATTTGTTTCTTTCTTGCCACTAAGGGCTATTTGAAAGGAATTTTTGGCAGGGGTCATTTGTATGATCTAGCTTGTATGATGTTAACTTTTACAATTTTTTGGACTTATATTAGTTTTTCTCAGTATTTTTTGATTTATACAGCGAACATCCCAGAGGAAACTTTTTGGTATGTTATTCGTGAAATCAACCCCATAACTGGTAAGTTTAATTCATGGTTTTGGGTAAGTATGGGTTTGATCTTTTTACATTTCTTTGCCCCTTTCTTTATGTTGCTTCGTTACAAAAATAAAGTGACTATGCCAAATACTGTTTTTATCGCCTGTTGGATCCTAACTTTTCACATACTAGATTTATACTGGAATATTTTACCTGGTAAAAAAGCTGCCGACAATGTCCTAGGTTATGTTGTAAGAGAATTAAATATTAGTCTTTATGATGTTACTTCATTGATTGGCATCGGTTTAATCTGCATGTTTGCTTTTTTTAGGAGTATGAATAAAGCAGAGGCCATACCGATTAGAGATCCTCGAATTTTAGCGTCTGTAAATCATCATGAGTAATTCTAAATCATCTTCACCTGACAACCTTCTTTTAAGCTTTTTTGGGGGCTTAATCGTCATTCTGCTTTTTGTGGCTGTTATTTATTTTGGATATTTGCCTCAAAAAAGTGATCCTATCGATTTTAACATTGAGCAGGAGAGGATTTTGAAAGCCAATGATTCCATGGCCGAAGGCAATTCAAAACTTAACAATTATAAAGTTTTAGATGCTGATAAGAAGATTTACCAAATCCCTATTGAAAGTGCTTCCTTTAAAGCATTACAAAAATATAGGTCTGAACTTTGATCTTTCTTAAATTTTAATAATTTCATATTTATGAGTAAAGACACTCTTATTTCAGAAGAATCCATTCAATCAAAAATTGATAGATCTATGCAATCTGCAGGCCTACTTTTTAGCGCGTCTGCGATCGTTTGGTTGATTATCGGTTCTCTTTTTGGATTAGTTTCTGCGATCAAACTTCACATTCCTTCTTTTTTGTCTGGGTTTGAATGGTTTACGTATGGGCGCACCCAATCTGTTTTTATTTGCTCTATGGCCTATGGTTGGTCTTGCAATGCAATTTTTGCAGTCGGTCTATGGATTATTGCTCGTCTTGGGCTTAGAGAAGTCAGGCATGGAGGATTGATGTTCTGTGGGGGTTTAATTTGGAATTTAAGCTTATCTTTTGGGATTCTGTGCATTCTCTTAGGTCAAATGACTTCCCTTGATTTTCTTGAAATGCCAGGGGGTGTTTTTTTATCCATGTTATTTAGTTATGCCCTTATTGGTATTTCTGCTTTTATGATTTTTAAAAATCGATTGAATAAAGAAATTTACATATCTCAGTTGTACGCTGTCGCTGGCTTTTTTTGGTTTCCATGGTTTTTCAGTGCGGCGTTATTTATTATTTATTTCACAGATGTAAGAGGAACGGTTCAATCTGTGACTCATGGTTGGTATGCACATAACTTTTTTGGTATGTGGCTAACTCCAATCGGTCTAGCTGCAGCTTACTATTTCATTCCTAAACTTCTAAAAAGGCCCATCAACAAGTATTACCTAGCTCCACTTGGGTTTTGGTCTCTTGCATTGTTTTATTCATGGGGGGTCGGGCGTTTGCTCATCAATGGACCTGTTCCAGTTTGGATTCAGGCTTCCGGAACGATTGCCACTGTTTTGATGTTTGTTCCTGCATTGATAACATTGATCAATGTAAATTGGACAGTAATCCCATTTTTCAAGCAGGTTTTATCCAATTACAAACTCAGGTTTGCTGTTTTTGGTGCATTTTCATTCACGGTGTTTGGAATTCTTGGAATTTTTTCATCCACTCCTGATTCTGTTGCAGTCAACCAATTCACCTATGCTAGAGAATCTCTCAGTCAACTTGGAAATTATGCATTCTTTTCTATGTTAATGTTTGGTTCTCTTTACTTTATTTTACCGAAGTTCGTTAGAACTGACTGGCCTTCTAAATTTCTTATCAACTTTCATTTCTTATCCTCCAGTATCGGAATAACAGTCGTTATTATTAGTTTGTGGTTGTGTGGTAACATCCAAGGGGAATTAATGTCCGATCCTAATGTTAGCTTTTTGACAATCACTGAGGTTACACAACCCTATTTAGTAACGAGAACATTTGCCTTGGTTTTGCTGTTATTAGGCCATCTTTCTTTTGCATTCAATTTCCTTAAATTGTTATTCGTATCCATTGTTGCTTTATTTGAACCTGTGGATTCAAAGCAACTCGTTGTTGAAGCGTAATGCCTTTTTTTGTCTTATGAAAAATTTACCTTTTTTAATTTCCGGCATTTTTGCAACTCTTCTATTTTCATGGATGGGTGTGGTTCTTGGTACTCAAATCCAATATGGAGATCTCGAGAGAAGTTCTAGCGAGTTAGATGAGAATGGAAACATTTTAAGCGATGAGACTTTGTTCCCAGAACCTCTTGTAGGTCTAGCCCAAATCGGTGAGGAAGTTTATACTGAGATGGGTTGTTCTCATTGCCACACTCAACAGGTTCGGAAGAAAGGCATGGGGTCGGATTTTGAGCGGGGTTGGGGGAAGCGTCAAAGTGTTGCTAGAGATTATATTCTACAAAGTAGAGTTCTTCTAGGGTCTTATAGAATTGGCCAAGATTTGGCAAATGTTGGAGACAGGGATTATGATCGTAACTGGCATATGCTTCATTTTTACAATCCACAAATCACAAGTCCAAATTCAAATATGCCTCCTTATTCTTTTCTTTTTGATTACAAAAAAATCAAAGGTCAAAAATCTCTAGATGCCTTGGATTTTTCTATGGACACTAGTAATTTATACAAACCTGAAGAGGGTTTTGAAGTGGTCCCTACGACTAGAGCGAAAGCATTGGTTGAATATATGATGAGTCTAAACCAAGATTATGAACTCCCTGAAATGAAATTTACAGCACTAGAATAATGCCGAACACAGAGACAGAAAACACAAATAAAGTTGATAATTCAAACCAGTCTTTTGATTATGAGGGTATTTCTGATGAAGAAATTTTGTCCTTTCATAGCAATCAGGCGAAAGATTCGATTGTAAAGTCGGATTTTGGTTTTCAAACAATGCCAATTTTTTTGATTTTCTTGTTTGGTGGCACTATTTTTTGGGCGGCCGTTTATCTTGCAAAAAATACGGGTGAATTTCGTGAGGATATATTTTCTGCGGAGGATCTCTACGCAGTTCAAGAAGATGTAGTTCCAGTTTTTGATGAAGTGAAGTTTATTGGTAAAGGTGAAAAGCTATACACATCTCGTTGTGCTGCATGTCACCAAGGAAGTGGTAAAGGACTTCCGCCTGCTTTCCCACCTCTTGCCGAGTCTAGGTGGGTTACTGGGGATGCTGGAATTCCTGCTAAACTTATTTTGCTTGGATTAGCAGGTCCTATTGAAGTTAAGGGTGTCAATTACAACGGAGCTATGCCTGCTTTTGGAGAGATCTTAAAGGATAAAGACATTGCAGCCATCTTGAGTTATATTAGAACCTCTTGGGGAAATGAAGCTCCAATTGTCATGGAGGAAGAAGTTGCCAATTATCGTGCTCAAGTTGGGGATAGAAAAACGACTTACAACATTCAAGAGTTACTTCCATCAAATTGATTTCGAGTTTTTTGATTTAATAAGGATTGTTAATTGAGATGCCCCTGTTTAAAAGTCCTTTTACTTTTAAACTTTATTTGTCTTATTGGATTTACTTTTAAGCTTCAATTGTAAGCTTCATTCAAAATTTCTCTTGAGTTCTTTTTATGAGATTCACATTTTCTACTGTAATATTTTATTAAATTCTTCACGGAACAAGTTGTTTGAATTCTCGACGCAACGGCTTTCGTTGCAATCTATTTTGCTTGTTTCTCACTTTCTAATAGTAAAATTTTGGTCTTAATTTTCAATTGTTCTTTATTTGTAAGTAAGATCACAAAAATTAATCAGCGCTTTAATATAAATCCACACTTGGGGCGGATTTTTATAGATTTTAGTTTTCGTAGTTCGGTCTCTATGAACTTCATTGATTCACTAGATCCTTCCCAATAAGCACCTTTATATCGAGTCAATTTTGTTTGTAATTGAAGATGCTTTACTTGTATAATAATCGGATTGCTTATTAAACAAAGCTTAACTTTTATTCTTCTATTATTATGACAACAACGATCTCATTAGAAACAACTCAAGGCACCATCCAATTATCTTTATTAAGTGATGTAGCTCCTAAAACTTGTGAAAATTTTGTAGGTTTAGTTAAAAAGGGTTATTACGATGGGATTATTTTTCATCGAATTATTAAAGATTTTATGATTC
>CAJWYM010000041.1 GCA_913049555.1 uncultured Opitutia bacterium | reverse complement strand
CAGAGAATTTATCTATTTTTCTGATTCAGAAATCTCCTATCAAGAAACAAACCGAATTGTAGCTTTAAAAGTCTGTAATTCCCTCTTTAATTTGGATTTAAATTCTGAAATTCTTTTGGATTTTATAGGAGTTAAAAGAAGAAATTCAGTCCTTTTTGATAATGAGAAAATTCAAGTAATTGAAGATTATGCGCATCACCCAAAAGAGCTGGCTGCCTTTTTACAAGGATTTAGACCCTCTCAAGACTTGTGGATTGTTTTTCAACCGCATCGTTACTCAAGAACAATGGCTTTCAAGGAAGAATTTGTTTCAGTTTTATCCTCTTATTCTCAAGTTTATCTGTTGCCTGTTTATGGGGCTAATGAGGAATTACAAGGTCAAGAAGTCGATCATGAATTTCAAAGGGCTTTCTCGAATTGTAAAGAACTGCCCAAATGCCCAGATTGTGTGGAGGAATTAGTCCATGATTTGTCCCAATCATTGAAGGAGGATTCAAATAAAAAGACAATTTTGTTTCTTGGGGCTGGGGATATTGAGCATTGGGCTAGAATTTTTCTGCTGTCTTTAAAGAAACAGGAAGGGAATGAAACATTATGGGAGCAATACATTAAATCTGAACTTTCTTTGGATGCCGTAGTTCAGGGAAATTTTTCGATGGCAAAAAAAACAACCCTCAGAGTGGGTGGAAATGCTCGTTTTTATATTGAACCTAAAAGTTTGCACGACCTAAAGTGGGTATTGCAGGTTTCCAAATTTTTTAAATATCCTGTTTTTATGTTTGGAAGAGGGTCCAATTTAATCGTATCCGATTTAGGTTTTGATGGAGTAGTCATTCGATTGAACAAAGGGGAGTGGAATTCAATCTCTAGGGTTGGAAAAGATAAGGTCTTTGCTGGTGCAGGAGTTCGATTGAAAGAATTGTGCGCAAAAGCCGCCCAATTTGGGTTGGAAGGTTTTGAGTTTTTGGAGGGAATTCCAGGATCTTTAGGGGGATCCCTTCGTATGAATGCAGGAGCTATGGGTTTTTGGATCTTTGATATTGTAAAGACGGTTTACTTTTTAGATTCAGAGGGTAAAACAAGAGTATTAGATCATAAACTTTTCAATGTTGAATATCGAAAGTGCAAAGAACTTGTTGATGGGATTGCATTAGGAGCTGTTTTAAAATCAACGGGATTTGGAGATCCCAACGGCATTCGGGATCAGATGACAAAGTTGTCATTCCATAGAAAGTCCTCACAGCCCAAGGAACCAAGCGCCGGCTGCATATTTAAAAATCCGCCGAACGGACATGCAGGTAAATTGATCGATGAGCTTGGATTAAAAGGGACCTCAGTTGGAGGTGCAGAGATATCAAATACCCATGGAAATTTCATTATTAACAATGGAAATGCAAGCAGTGAGGATGTGCTCAAACTTGTTAAGAAAGTTCGAGATCATATTTTAGAAATGCGGGGTATTGAATTGGAGCCCGAGGCCTTATTGATTGGAGATAGCTGGGAATCAATACTGTGAGTCCAAAATTTGCGATCTTTTGTGGGGGTAGAAGTGAGGAACGCACGGTTTCTTTAAAAACTGGAGCTGCTGTCTATGAGTCTATCAAAAAAAATTGGGATGCGGAACTTTTCATCTTAGACCAGCACAAAGTACCAGAGGGATTGGCTGATTCTCAGTGGATTGTTTTTCCTGCTCTCCACGGAGAATGGGGGGAGGATGGATCGTTGCAAACCGAATTGGAGGACCGATCTATTGAATATGTGGGTTCTGATTCGACCAGCAGTGCACTCTGTTTTGATAAAGTGGCGGCTAAAATGACAATGGATTCTGTTGGAATTCCAACTGCTCATGGAGTTGAATGGGATTGCTCAAAACCAAAAGATTTTTCTAACTGGATAAATCCCTCCATCGATTATGTCATTAAGCCAGTTTGTCAAGGGAGCAGTGTAGGTCTCGCTGAATTGAAAGGTGAAGATTTATTGAAGGAATATTCTTCTTTAAAAGGACGTTGGATCTTTGAGCATAAGATTGAAGGTTTTGATTTGACGGTTGGTTTGTTGGATGGAATTTCTCAGGGAGTCATTGGTGTTAGACCTGCAAGTGGTTTTTATGATTACAAACATAAATACACACCTGGCATGACCAATTATGAGGTGCCTGCGAAGCTGAAAAGCCATTTCATTTTAAAAGTTCAAGCCTTTGCGGAAAAGTCTTACAATGAATTAAAATGTAGAGATTTTGCACGAATTGATTTTATGATTTCGAATCAAGGGGAAATTTATTTCTTAGAGGCAAACACTTTGCCGGGAATGACAGAAACCAGTCTTTTACCTAAATCTGCCTCGGTCAATGGGATATCTTTTGATGAATTGGTTATCAAGCTTGTCACCCCTTCAATAAACCGTTTATTATAGTTTTATACTCCAAGAACATAATGAGGCGTCTAAATAAGGTTAAGGAAAAACATTGGTCTAATATCAAGCAAGATGTTGGTCGCAAACCAATCACTTTTGCCGCTTTTAGACGAAAGATCTTTAAGAGCTGTAAGTTTGGTATCATTTTAGCTCTTATTGCTGGATTTTTTACTTTTCTAGTATCTGGTTTTTATTATGTTCGAGGTCACCCTATCGATGTTAATTTATCGGGTCCTGTAGAGCCGATTCAATCGATTCGTTTCCATTCTGACGGAGTTTTGAGTCCAGAATGGTTGAAAAATGTTCATGGGATTCAGAGAGGAGCTTCTCTAATGGATGTGGATATTTTTTCATTAAAAAGAAAGTTGGAGAGTTTTGGGCAGGTAGATCAGGCGGAAGTTCAGAGACATTTTCCCTCCACTTTAAAAGTGACTATTAAGGAACTGGAACCTGTCATGAGAGTTAGACTTTCTCGTGGTTCTGGTTTTCAGGATCTTTTAATTGCCTCCGAGGGACAAATATTCAATGGGTTCGATTATCCTAAATCCTTCCTAAGTAAACTTCCTTTTTTAGCAACTGATTCCCTTGTTAAAGAAGGGAATCAGTATCAAAACATTAAAGAGATTCAGCAAATTTACCCTTTGATTGAACATGCTAAACGGAATTATTCTAAAATTTATTCAACTTGGAGGGTGATTTCTTACAAAAATTTAGCGGAAACAGATTTGGGTATCGGTGCATTTGTCTACGTTCGTTCCTCGATTGTAGATAAGATTATCTTTCGACCTTTAGATTATAAAGTGCAGATGAGTCGATTGTCGGTTGCTCTTAAAACCACAATTGAAAGTGGTATCAATTATTTGGGCGTGGTTGATTTGTCTCTTAAAAATACCGCAATCCTTGAGCTTGCGAGTCGATAATTATCAGCTATGTCTACTGTTAGCACCTATGCGGCTATTGAAATTGGAACCTCTAAAGTGGTCGTTTTGATTGGCGAAATTCTGGATGGTAAAACTTTGAATTTATTAGGAGTGGGAGTTCAAAAGTCAAAGGGGGTTCGAAAAGGAAAAATTGTAGATTTTCGTGCCGCAAGCCATTGCACTCATACTGCCATATTGGAGGCAGAAGCTGCTGCTGGGGTTAAAGTAAACTTTGTTTTTCTTTCCCAGACAGGGGCTCATTTGGTTTCCAACTTTAACAAAGGCTCTACGCTCGTTCGTTCTTCTGACAATCGAGTGACTAAAGAAGATATGAAACGAGCGATCTCTGATGCAAAAAGCAAGCAGTTGCATGTGAATCGAGTTTATATTCATTACGTTCAAAATCCTTTTTATTTAGATGGGGCTCGGGTTGAAGATCCCTTTGATTGCCAGGGAGATCGTTTAGAGGTGGGTTATTTATCTATTCATGGGGATGAACGAACCATTAAAGATCATATTCACGTGATTAACGGCATTGGCTTGCATGTTGAGGATATGATTGTAGCAAGCGTCGCCTCCGGTGCTTCTGTTGCCGATGACTCCGATAAGAAAATGGGGGTTCTTGTTATTGATATTGGTTCGGGAACCACCGATTATGTTCTCTACAGGGATGGGTATATTGTCAAAACGGGTGCGGTTCCTATCGGTGGGGATCACATTACAAATGACTTGAGATTTGGCCTTCGAGTAGATCATGAGAATGCAGAAATGATTAAGAAAACTTATGGCAAAGCGATCATTGATCCCTCCGATTATGATGAGAAAATTTGGCTAAGAACAGATCCAGAAGGGGGTTTGACCATTGGAGACCGGCAGATTAGAAAGAGGGGAATTTACCAAATTGTTAATGCTAGAGTGGATGAATTATTTACTATAATTCAAGATGAATTAGGAGGGTTTTTAGATCCGAAACATATTGGTGCTGGATTGATTTTAACAGGAGGCAGTTCTCGGTTGAATGGAATTGAAAAAGTTGCTGGATCTTGTTTAGGCTTGGTAGCTACTAAAACTCCAATTTCTTCCTCTGCAGACCCCATTAACTCACCAGAAAACAGTACGGTGGTTGGATTGCTTACTTATGCACTCAAGCATCCTAATGAAGGTAAAACCCGAGGCAAGAAAAAGAGCCTAATGGGTAAACTCTCTACAATCTTAAGTTTTTGATTCCATGGATACCCTTGACGATCATTCCAAATATTCAGAAAATGAAAAGCACTCCGCTAAAATTTTTAATTCTCGCCTGTCGATTCATTTGATTGGGATTGGTTGTGCAGGCAGTAATTTAATCCGTGATATCTCCTTGAAAGAGATCGAGGGGGAGGTTCGATTGTCAGTTATAGATACGGATCTCAACAACCTTAAAAACCTTCAGATCGATAGGAACATTCAAATTGGTTTGTCCCAAACTCGAGGTTTAGGAACTGGTGGAGATGTTGATTTAGGAAGAGTATCCGCCCAAAGCGAGAAAGATAGAATTACGAAGTTAATACAAGGAGATGATCTTGTGTTTGTTTTTACTGGACTCGGGGGTGGAACAGGCAGTGGGGTTGCACCAATTGTTACGAAAATAGCCTCTGATTTAGGGGCTTTGGTAATTAATTTTGTTGCTATGCCTTTTAGTTTTCAAGGTCGAAATCGCTCTGAAATTGCTGAAAATAGTTTATTGGAATTGAGGCAACTGGCGGATGCGGTAATTCCTCTTCCAAATGACATTTTGATTCAGCAGGGAAGGGAGGATGTCAACGTCATAGATGCTTTCAAGGAGGGCAATCAGTGGATTGAAGAAGCAATTTATTCTATTTGCGCTCTTTTGCTGAAAACAGGCCTTATCAATGTTGAATTTCCTCACTTACGAAAAGTATTTGCCCACAAGGGTGGGAGGACATTGTTTGCTATCGGTAGGGGTCAGGGAGAAAATGGAGTGCAAGATGCGCTCAATAATTTAATCCAGTGTCCATTGCTTCATATCTCAGAACAATCTCGGGCGGCAGATCATTTATTAGTCAATATTCAAGGAGGGCGAGGGCTTAAGATGCCATCGATCAATCATATCATGAGAACGGTGACCGATCGGTTCTGCTCCATGGATGATACTATTTTTGGAGCCACTTTTAATGAATCTTTTGAGGATGAGGTCCATATTTTAGTGCTTGGAACTACTGATCTTGATAGTGGGAAAGCTGTGGCCTCCGTGACCAGTCTTGAATCTAAAAGATTTGAAGATGAATCTTTTGAAAACGAGCTCTTTACAAAGCCTGTTCATGATTCGAAAAAAAAGGAATCTGAGGAAGAAACTCGTCAAGGAGAATTTCAGTTCGACTTGGATGATACCGGTTATTTTCATCAAGCGGAAAAAAATTATTACAAGGATCAAGATTTAGATATTCCAACTTATCATAGGCGAAATATTCAGATAGTAATATAGATGTCTTCTCCTGTTATTGAATTGATAAATATCAAACGAGATTTTTATTCGGGTCTGCGGGGATTTAAAGTCAGGGCTGTTGATAATGTTAGTTTTAGTTTAGAAAAAAACGAGATTGTAGGTCTTTTAGGTCCTAATGGTTGTGGTAAGAGTACGGTGATGAAAATGATTTTAGGGCTGCTTGAATCGGATTCCGGTTCCTGTTCCGTATTCGGCGAATCCCCTGAAAATGTGGGCATTCGGAAAAAGATTGGGTATTTACCAGAAGCCCCTTATTTTCAAAAATTTATGACAGGTTTAGAGGTTGTAAAAACTGCAGGAATTTTGTGTGATGTAAATAAGGATATTTTGGCAGATCAATGTGATAAAGTCCTTAAACTCGTTAAAATGGATCAGGCTGCAAGTCGTAAAATCGGAACCTATTCAAAAGGGATGTTGCAGAGAATCGGTCTGGCACAAGCTTTAGTGCATGAACCTGATTTACTTATATTGGATGAGCCCACTGCAGGAGTCGACCCGACGGGCTCTGAAGAGATATCAGTTATAATAAAAGATCTTAAGAAGTCTGGAAAAACAGTGTTTTTGTGCTCCCACCTTCTGACTGAAGTAGAAGAGATCTGTGATCGGATTATAATTATGAATCACGGAAAGATCGTAAAGATGGGTGCCGTCCATGAGTTGTTGCGATCGGAAACGGAATCGCAGATTACACTGCGAACAAAAGATGTCGCTAAGTTAGCAAAATTGAATGAGTTTTTTGATGAAAATGGAATTCAGGCCTGCTCTGAGAAGAAGAGGATCTCTTTACAAGATTTTTACACCGATCTTATAAAATGAACAAAGTCATTACTATTGGTCGTATTACATTTTTGGAGGCAGTTAGAGATCGCTTTTTTAATTTTGTTTTTATTCTTTCATTTTTGATGCTTGCAACTGGAAGTTTTTTTTTAAGGTTTGACTTTGGGTCTACGGATGTAGATTTCTTATTTTCATTTTCAATTGGGACTCTCTCCTTCTTTGGATTGTTAATATCAATCATATTAGTTGTTCATTTATGGTTTTCAGAAATTCAAAATAGGACAATACTGACAATTCTTGCTAGACCTGTTTCAAGATTAGAATATTTACTGGGAAAATGGATGGGTTGTTTTTTTTTGGTAGTTTCATTCACTTTTCTACTGGGGATGATCTCTTTTGTTTCTATTGTATTCTGGAATTTTATCGTTCGAGGATTTGGCTTGGATGCCCTCAACTTTTTATTCATTCCTTACATGACTCAGTTATTAGCTTTGTCTCTAAAATTATTAGTTATTACCAGCATTGTATTGATGGTAAGTGTGATTGGTTCTTCCTCTTTGTTCTCTACTTTGGTTTCTTTCGTACTTTTATTGATTTGTATGTTTCAATTTGTGGCAAGAGATTCTTTTCTGGAAATGGCCTTTTTTCCTTTTGGTTGGTTTTCAGGTCTTGTGAGCATCATAATCCCGAGTTATCAAGTTTTAGATTATAATTTTATGAGAATTTTCGGAGAGGAGAATTGGAATCAAAAATTTCTCTATTTCCTTGGGTATTCTATCCTGTATATAATTGGATATTTAACAGCGGCTTTATTGATCTTTCGAAAAAAACAAGTCATCCAGCAATGAAGTATTTACTTCCTGCATTTTCAATTTTATTGATGGGTTTCATTGCCTCTTATTTTATGGGAAAACCATTGCATCAATTTGAAAATATTGATCGGATGATTGATGATTCTATACCCGGGGCGATTCTCAGAAAATCACTCGGGGGACTTCAGGTTTTGGTCGCCAATTTTTTTTGGATTCAGAGAGAATCCCATTGGGAAAAGAGGGAATGGAACCCAACGATGATCGCAATGGAGATGGCCATTCAGATCAATCCTAGAAATGTTCATTTCTGGATCCATGGGGCTCGTTCCATAGCATTTGATATGCCTGATTGGAGATTGAAGAGTTTATATGATAAAAGAGGTCCATTGCCTGAAAGTATCATTGAGAAGATTAAAAAGGAGCAAGTTGAGGAGGCGCTTCGTTTGTTAGATCAGGCAGCCATTCTTTTTCCTGATAATTACAGAATTCCACTAGAGCAAGCTCAAGTATGCATGCAATCTTTAATGGATGAAGAAAGAGCGGTTCATTACTACAAGAAAGTAACAGAGCTACCAAATTGCCCAAATATCGTTCATCGGGTGTATGCGGAAACTTTGTTTAGATTAGGGAATACTGAAGGGGCTTTAGGTTATTATATGGAACATCACAATTCCTTGAATCCGGACGATCCTACTGCTTTAAAATCCTCGGTTTATAATCGAATTTTAGAACTTCAGAAAATTTTAAAGTTCCATGGTCAGGAATAATAATAATTTAAAAAAGAGGGTGGCAGATCGGTCGTTGGCATTGTGGGATTTTGACAAGAAACAAATAGATAAAAACGAATTTTTAATTGGAGTGGATGAGGTCGGTAGAGGTTGTTTGGCAGGGGATGTCGTGGCTGCTGCGGTTATGGTTCCAAGATCCTTTTATGAAAAAAAAGAATTCCAAAAGATTTGTTTAGGAATTGTAGATTCAAAGCAAATCGATTTTAGTAAACGTCAAAAGATGGATTCTGTCATTCGCTCTCTTCAGCAAGAGGGAGATTGTCGTTTTCAACTGGCTGCATCGAATGTTTCTGAAATCGAAAACTTAAATATCGTGGGTGCTACGTCTTTAGCAATGCAGAGGTGTCTGGACAAACTCATTGATGGTTATAAACCTGAAGATCTAAAAGTGATTGTTGATGGCCGTCCTATGAAAAGGTTATCAACTCAGCATGATGGGGTTGTAAAAGGGGATGGGAAATCACTCGTGATTGCAATGGCCTCTATTTTGGCGAAAGTTTATAGAGATCAGACGATGGTTGAACTTTCAAAATTATATCCGGATTATGGATTTTGTCAGCATAAAGGCTATGGAACTCCTCAACATCTGAGGGCATTGAGGGAAAAGGGTGTTGTTGAAGGGATTCATCGACCTCGTTTCCTAAACAAGATTATTACTTGCGATCGTCAGTTGGAGTTTGATTTTTAGGAATCGGGTCGTACCCCCCTTTGCTAAAGGGATGGCAAGATAAAATTCTTTTCAAAGAGAAGTAGAATGCACGCACGGGTGTGTGGTTTACAAAACATTGTTTGCAATATTCTGAACAAGTAGGGTGAAATCTACAGCTAGAAGGGTTTCCTGTGAGAAAGATTTTGAGCGATGAAAAGAAGAGTTGATAAATGGCAATCATAGAGATGATACATTTATTAATAATTTTGCTCATAAATTATTGGGATCTTAGAAAGGTTTCACAACGATGAGAATGACCACTGAAATCAAAATTACCGTTGGAATTTCATTGACCCATCGATAAAAAACATGGGATCGAGTGTTTTTGTCTTTTTTAAAGGTAGCTAAAAGCTTTCCGCAATAAATGTGATAGATCCAAAGAATCAGAATTAATCCTATTTTAACTTGCATCGACCCCAACTGTAAAAGAGCCTTGTTTTCAACCAGCAACCATAGTCCGGAAAATGTAGACAGCAATCCACCTGGGGTCATGATCCCTATAAAAAGTTTTCTTTCCATCACTTTGAAGCGATCTAGACTGATTCTATCAGATGTCATTGCATGATAGACAAACAATCTGGGCAAATAAAACAATCCTGCAAACCAAGTAACAACGAAAATTATATGAAATGCTTTCAGCCAATTGTATAATTCGTAGTTTTCCATTTTGTCAGACGCACCTAAGGATTGGATTCAAGTATATTAAGGGTGCCCAGATGTTTTGGGAATTTACTTATATGGAAGCGTTAGATTCTAAAAACAAAGTTGGGACTTCTATGAGAAGCCCCAACCAAGATGAAAATCAATCAAAAAAAACTGCTAGAACTTCCCTAGGGTAGTTCCATCAGGAACGACGGAGTCTTTGACAACTACCAAAATACCATCTCTAATAACTACCCCTTCGATTGCAGTTCCCTCTTCGAGTCCTTCTGGAGAAAGCGTAACATTGTTCCCTATGCGGGCATTTTTATCAATAATTGCGTTTTTGATTCTAGTGTTTTTACCAACGCCAATGTTTGGGGTTTTTGAATTTGCATTGTTGTCTTTTTCTTCATTCGATTGATAGAAGTCGGACCCCATGAGAACAACCTTCTCTAAAATTGAACCTTCATCGATCGAAGCACGGATTCCAATAATAGAGCGATTGATTTTAGCATTTTTGATAAAGCAACCCCCGGAAACAATTGTATGATCAAAATCGCATTTGTAAATTTTAGAAGCGGGTAGATTTCGGGCTCTCGTGTAAATGACTCTTTTAGAGTCATAAAAATCAAATTCAGGGTTGTCCCCAGTTAAATCAATGTTTGCTTCGAAAAAAGATTTAACAGTTCCAATGTCCTCCCAATAGCCTTCAAAAATATGAGCGGTGAGTCTTTTTTTACCTAAAAGTGCGGGAATGACTTCCTTACCAAAATCAGTGTCGTCATTTTGAAGGGCATCTTTAAGAACCTTAGCATTGAATATGTAAATCCCCATAGAGGCTAAGCCGTATTCTTGGGTAGTGTCTTTAATGCCACCTGCTTTTTTAAGCTCTTCGCCTATAAGTAGGCTTTCAATGACTGCAGGATCTTCGGGCTTTTCAACGAATTCAGCGATGCTCTGATCCTCATTTACGCGAATTAAACCAAATGCATTCAAAGTGGATTTCTCCATAGGTTTGGCTGCAATCGTAATGTCCGCTCCTGTTCTGTCATGGTCATCAATCATTTTTTGAATATCCATACTGTAGAGTTGATCTCCAGACAAAATCACAAACAAATCGTCATCGTTGGCTCCGAAGTGCAAAAGGTTTTGACGAACAGCATCCGCAGTTCCCTGATACCAAGCTTCACTTCCCTCTTTCTGCTCCGCAGATAAAATTTCAACAAATCCACCTCCAAAGTTATCAAACTTGTAGGCATCCTGAATGTGTTTGTGTAAAGATGCCGTGTGGAATTGAGTTAAAATGTAAATTTGGTTGATATTTGAATTGATACAGTTGCTTATGGGTATATCAATCAGACGGAATTTTCCTGCTAAAGGTACCGCTGGCTTACAGCGAAGTTTTGTCAGAGGATGAAGTCGAGTGCCTCGGCCCCCTCCCATTATAACACTATGGATTTTACGTTTCATATTTGGATTAATGTGATAGACCTTATGATTGGAGTAGATTGGAATTAAAATTTGCTCATTGGTGGGCTACACTAATGAATGTGCTTGCTATATTAAGCCTAAGATATTAACCATCAATTAGGCAAGTATTATGTGTGGAATTATTGGTTACATCGGAAAACAAAAAGCATCTAAAATTTTAATCAATGCTCTTAAGAATTTAGAGTATAGAGGTTATGATTCAGCAGGGATTGCTGTGCGGGAGGCTACCGATATTAAATCGGTCAAAAAAACGGGTCGTGTTGCAAATGTTGAGGCAGAAGTCCATCAAGCAAATCTTAAAGGAGGTGTTGGCATCGGGCATACTCGCTGGGCAACTCATGGAGGAGTTACTGAAGCCAATACTCATCCTCATATTAGTAGCGATGGAAAGTTTGTTTTGGTTCACAATGGAGTCATTGAGAATTACCAATCTTTAAGAAAGTATTTAGAGGAAAAAGGATTTGATTTTAAATCTGAGACGGATACTGAAGCCATTGTAAATTTAATTGCTTATCATTACAGAAAAGAACCTGATAATACTGAAGATCGATTCACCTCTGCAGTAAGAAAGGCTTTGATTCATCTCGAGGGAACTTACGGAATCGCAGTTTTGTGTGTCGATTGTCCCAATGAAATGGTGGGTGCACGAAATGGATCCCCCCTCATTTTGGGTTTGGGTAAAGATGAAAACTTTTTAGCAAGCGATGTATCGGCATTTGCCTCCAGATCAAAAGATGTGGTTTATTTAAATGAAGGAGACATCGTTCATCTTCACAGCGACAAGTATGATATAACCACAATAGACTCAAGGAATGTATCAGCAATTGTTGAGTCATTGGATTGGGATATTGAGGAGTCAGAGCTTGGGAATTACACCCACTTCATGGAAAAGGAAATTTTTGAGCAACCGCAAGCACTAGAGAATTCGATGAGGGGTCGCTTCAGCGACGATAACAGCACCGCCAAGTTAGGTGGAATCGATCTTAGTCCTCGTGAGTTAAGATCTGTAGATCGATTTGTCATGTTTGGATGTGGCACGACGTGGCATGCATGTTTGGCTGCAGAGTATTTAATCGAGAGATTTGCTCGTATCCCTGTAGAGGTGGAATATGCCTCAGAGTTTCGTTACAGGAATGCCCCGATAAGTGATGATTCTTTAATCTTTGCATTCAGTCAGTCGGGAGAGACAATAGATACTTTGGCAGCTATGCGGGAATCCAATCGCAAAGGCTTTAGAACTTTGGCGATTACAAATGTAGTTGGATCTAGTATCGCCCGACAAACTAATGGAGGTGGGATTTATCAACATGTGGGGCCTGAAATTGGAGTAGCATCTACAAAGGCTTTTACCTCTCAAGTATTGTTATCCTCTATGATTGCTTTGTATATGGGAAGACTTAGAGACATGAGTTTAGGGGATGGCACGAATTATGTGGATGCTTTGAAGTCTTGTCCGGAGATGGTGGATCGTATTCTTAAACAAGCAGATTCAATTCGCGAGATTGCTGTAAGATATTCAAAGTTTAATGATTTTCTATTTATGGGACGTCAAGCTATGTTTCCGATTGCTTTGGAAGGCGCTTTAAAATTAAAAGAAATTTCTTATATTCATGCTGAGGGTTATCCGGCGGCTGAGATGAAGCATGGTCCTATTGCTCTGATTAGTGAAGATTGTCCCAGTGTTTTTCTGGCTACTTCCGGTAGAATCATGAAGAAAACCCTTGCGAATATGCAGGAAGTTAAAGCTAGAAATGGAAAAGTAATATCCATCGTTCCTGAGGGAACAGAAGTTCCAAAAGAATGTGCAGATGATGTTATTTTTATTCCGAGGTGTCACGAAGCGATCCACCCAATTCTAGCGACGATTCCTCTTCAACTGTTGAGCTATTATATCGCTGTTGAACGAGGATGTGATGTAGATAAACCCAGAAATTTGGCAAAGTCTGTAACCGTGGAATAGAATTTAAACAAATTATCAAAGCGAAACTCTTTCTCAATTTTTTGAATATCTTGTGTTTCATTCAATGCAAAGCTTTGAAAACTCAATGACCTCCTTTGAGATTTTTAATAGCTTGGAAATTGAATCTTATTCTACAATCTTTATTTTTTTTAAGCTAACTTGTTTATAAGGAGTGAAGTTGTACGTCCCTTGAATAAGTGTTGAAGTCATAGAAGATTGTTGTTCTTAAATTGAAAGATCCACTAAAAGAGGATCCTTGCCGACTTGCTTTAATAAAAGAATTCAGTTAGTGGCTTGCTTTTTGTTGTATTGAACCGATAAAGTTATCCTATGAAACAGGTTGATAATGTTAAGTGATCCGCAATTGATCGATTCTATTAATTCTCAGATTGGGAATGAATTCAAAGCTTCTATGCAATATTTAGCCATAGGTGCCTATTTTGAAAAAGAAACTTTGCCGGAATTGGCAAAGTTTTTTTACGAACAGGCAGACGAGGAAAGAACCCATGCCCTCAAGTTTATGCAATTTATTTTAGATGCAGGAGGAGAGGTTAAGATTCCTTCCATCCCCTCGCCAACCCATCACTTTCAATTTGCAGAGGATGCTGTCAAATTGTCATTAGAAAGTGAGTGGATTGTAACGAATCAAATCAATGATTTGGTTGGATTGGCTACAAAAAATAATAATTATATTACAATGCAGTTTTTACAGTGGTTTGTTAAAGAGCAACTGGAGGAGGTCTCTTCTATGGAAGATTTGCTAAAAATTATTCAACGGGCCGGTGAGGGTGGACTGCTTCATGTTGAGGAGTATCTAGCGAGATCCCCGCGTTCTGAGCAGCAGGCTTAGTAATGGATTTTTAATTTTTAAAATTTATATGAGTGATATCAATAAACCAGGGATAGTCTTAAAAAGGGACGTAGAGGCAGTTCAAATTCCCAGCGGTACCAAGATCACAATGCATGCTGGAAATTCGGTTGTGATCACCCAATCGCTTGGTGGATCTTACACTGTTGTATTGCCTCAACAAGCAGGGTTATTCCGAATCTCAGGATTAGATGCGGATGCTTTGGGAAAAAAAAGAGTATCTTCGAGTGATTCTCTAAGTGAAGAGGAAAATGAGGATGCAGTTTTGGACCAATTGAAGACTTGTTTCGATCCAGAAATACCAATTAACATTGTGGACTTAGGGCTTGTTTATGAAATCCGTTTGAGTTGTGAGGAGGATGGAAAATCCAAGGTGCATGTATCTATGACTCTAACTGCTCCTGGGTGCGGAATGGGCCCTACGATTGCTGAAGACGCTAAACAAAAAATTTTAGCACTTTCTTGGGTCTCAGATGCTGCAGTCAATATTGTTTGGGATCCAATTTGGTCTCCAAGTATGATTTCGGAGGCCGGTCGAGAAAAACTGGGTATGAATGAGGAGTGATTCCGCAATTTAATTGGATTTGATGACGCTTTTTGCAAATATAATTAGTAGAGGATTCTTTTACTTATTTTTGTTTTCACTTCACTGTCTATCATCCCTTTATGGAAATTCCTCTATTTTGGATTTAACAAACTTTAAGGATTCTCTTTTGGGGACTTATGGAGTTCATCCAAAGATTGAGCCGAATATCGATTCAGAGGATCAAGACATATTGGATCAGATCTCATCATTTTTACTATCAGATCCAGATTTGGCGGTTGAAATCCTCAGCTCTTATGCTAAAAGAAACCCATCGGCACCAGTAAATTTTGTGATTGGGACTTTAGAGTTGCAGAATGGTAATGTTTCAGAAGCAATTCATGCTTTGGAACTAGCTATCAAAGTTTTCCCTCCGTTTATGCGTGCACACAAAAATCTCGGAATTGCTTATTTGCAGGATGGCCACTACTTGTTGGCGCAATCTCATCTAAAAAAAGCATTGGAGCTGGGAGATATCGATAGCCTTACTTACTCGGCACTTGGGTTTTGTTATCTACAAGTAGGTAAAGTGGCATCTTCTGAAAATGTATACCGTCAGGCCTTAATTTTGTCCCCTAATTCAATCGATATACGCAATGGAATTATTACCTGTCTGATTTCTCAAAATCGATATTTGGAAGCAATTTCATTTATCGATGAGGTCGCATCGGATCATCCCGATCAGAAAGGTTATTGGCTTTCATATATTGCGGCATACGATGGAATGGCAGAAAAAGAGGAGATGGCTGTTTCTTACGAAATTTTACGTCGAGGACTCGGTGCTGGGCCTATGGATTTCCTTCGCATTGGAGATTTGTTCTTAACTCTTAAGGTTCCTAGAAAAGCCTATTCTTTTTATAGGAAAGCTTTATTGAATGAAGGGGGAGTAGAACCAAAGTATGCAATCCGTTCTATCAATCGTTTGGCGAGTCTTGGTTATTACCAAAAAGCCAACAATTTAGCCACGATGGTGCTGAATGAGTATGGCGAATACCTGAATAACAAAGAGAGTCTCTCTTTGTTCTGGGCTCAAGCCAAAGCTCAATTAGCACAAGGAAAAAAGGAGGATGCAAAAGCTACGTTGAATTCTGTTTTAGAATTTGAACCGATGCATGGGGACTCTTTGCTTTTAATGGGAGAGTTAATGAAGTCAGAAGAGATTGCCACCTCTTTGATTTACTTCGAGCGAGCCACGAATATTCAGGAAGTTCGGGATCGAGCTCTCTTAGAGATGGGTAGAATTTATGCAAATCGCAGAGATTGGAAAAGTGCTTTATCCTTTTTAGATGCGATCTCAAATCGTTCAGAATTTGCAGGATTACAAAATTTTATGAAAACAATAGAACGATTGCAGGGTTTTTAAGCGAATGGATATGAGGAAAATCAAATGTGGGGTTGTAGGTTTGGGTTATTTGGGTCAGCATCATGCTAGGATTTACAATGAGCTCGACGGGTGCGAATTAGTTGGGATTTTTGAGCTGAATGCAACACGTGCCAAAGAAATTTCAGATCAATACAATTGTAAAATCTTTGATTCTTTAGATTCGATTGCAGAATCTTGTGATGCAATAAGCGTGGTTGTTCCCACGGATAAACATTGTGAAGTGGCTGTGCCTTTATTGGAGAAAAGAGTTCACTTACTCATTGAAAAACCTTTGTGCGAGGATTTAGAAGAGGCTCAGAAAATTTTAGAGGCAGCTAGAAAAAATAATTGTGTTGTTCAGGTGGGACATATTGAGCATTTCAATCCAGTTATGGAATTTCTAGAGGATATGGTCAATAAACCTCGCTTTATAACAGCAGACCGCTTGGCACCCTTTAATCCTAGAGGAACCGAGGTGGGAGTTGTTTTAGACTTAATGATTCATGATATTGGAATTATATTGCAATTAAACCCTTCACCTATTGAAAAAATTGAGTCGGTCGGTGTTCGAGTATTATCCTCCACTGAAGATATTGCCAATGCCAGGATTACTTTCAGCAATGGTTGTGTGGCCAATCTCAACACCAGTCGAGTCAGTTTGAAAAAGGTCAGAGAAGTTCGCGTTTTTCAACAAGGAGGCTATCTGTCCCTTGATTTCAACAATCAAAAAGGCCATTTTCTATCAACCGAAGGGCAGCAAATTAAAAAAGAGGAGATACCCATCAACAAAGGCGAGCCATTGGCTTTGGAATTGCTACACTTTACGGAATGCCTAAGGGATTCGGAAAGTACTCCAAAGGTTGGGGGAGAATTTGGGCGCAATGCATTGGAAGTTGCTCTAAAAATAACAGAGCAAATTAGAAGTTCCCCTGATTTTTAAATATTCTATTTATTAAAAAGCCTAGACTTATTTCATGGGTTCCGCTTTTTTAGTAAATTACTTTTATTATTTTAAATGAAATTACAATGTCCGATTTAGAGGTAGTAGTAACAGGTTTAGGATTTATCACTTGCTTAGGCAGTGATAAGAGATCCGTGTTAAAGAGTTTGCAGGAGATGAAATCAGGAATTGATATTTATCCTCCCTTCAAAGAGAACCCTTTAGTGTCAGTCAGTTTACTGGGTGCAGTCAAAGACTTTGATACCCTTTCTGCAGATCCGGAGGATTGGAACTATCCGTCAAAATACAAATTAGGCAGATCTATTCTAAGAGGTCTCTCCCCTCATGTGCTTTACAGTTATTGTTCTATGGCTCAAGCGATCGAGGATGCGGGTCTCTCTTCGGATGAAATTTCAAACGTCAACACAGGTCTTTTTTCTGCGTCCGCTGGCTCTAGTTCTACTTTGACTAAAAATGTGAATCGACTGCATGCTTTGGGGCCGGATAAATCAAGCCCTAAAGGAGTGGTATCTTCTGTAACTGGAACGATCAATTTTAACTTAGTCTCTATTTTTAAAATATTGGGTTCTTCCTGTGGTTTTGCCTCTGCATGTGCCTCCTCTGGGCATGCTCTAGGCATGGCTTGTGATGAGATAAAGATGGGCAGACAGGACCGAATGTTTGTGATTGGAGCAGAAGATGGAAACGGAGACTGTATTCTTCCCTTTACATCTATGCGGGCCCTAACGACTAATCCAGACCCCCATTCTGGCTCTAGACCCTTTGATATAAATCGAGATGGATTTGTTGGAACTGGTGGAGCGGTTACTCTGATTTTAGAGAGGCGGTCGGTTGCGGAGGCTAGGAATGCCAAAATTTATGCATCTTTTAAGGGATGGGGGATGTCCTCGGATGGTTACAACACGGTGCTTCCTGAACCCACGGGGAATGGTCTAGAAAGAGCAATTTTAAATGCTCTGAAATCGGCTGGAGTTCGATCGGATCAAGTGGATTACATCAATGCTCATGCGCCCTCCACTCAGATTGGAGATCGAGCTGAGATGACGGCATTGAAGTCGATCTTTGCCAAGGGTTCCTGTCCTGCAGTTAGCAGCACAAAATCTCTTACTGGCCATGGTTTATCTTTGGCGAGTGCATTGGAAGCAGGGTTGAGTTTGTTAGCCATGGAAAACGGATTTTGTCCGGGTTCTGCAAATATCCAAAGTTTAGATCCAGTTGCTGAGAATTTAAATATTATTTCAGAAAATGTCCCTTCAGATCCTAAAATGATTCTATCTAACAGTAGTGGTTTTGGGGGTGCGAATGTAGCCCTTTTATTCGAGAAAGAATAATGGATCCATCCCCAGTATTTTTTATTGTAGTCCCATGAAAAAGGCTTTAATCACTGGGGGTAGCACAGGCTTGGGAGCTTCATTTGTTTCTCATTTGAATGAAGAGGGTTACCAAGTCTTCGCAACTTCTCGCAACGCATCTGGAATTTTAAATCCTATCAAAGGGGTTGTTTACTTAGATTTAGAATTGGGAGATTCTGGTAAGATAAAAAGCTGGGTATCCAATTTTAAGGATAAATTTGGGACTCCTGATTTATTAATTAACAATGCCGGCTATGGGGCTTATTTTCAAATTATCGACTTTCCGAAGCAAGAAATCGAAATACAGTTGTCGGTTATGTTGCAATCTCCAATTTTTCTCTGCAAATACTTTGCAAGTTCTATGGCTTTAAAGGAAGGCGCTTGTATTGTTAATGTGAGTTCTTTGGCAGCTCAGTTCCCATTGCCTTACATGTCAGTTTATAATTCCGCCAAAGCTGGACTCGGAGCTTTTTCTCGTTCTTTGATGTTGGAGTATTCAGATCAAGAGTTGCAAATTATTGATTTTCGACCTGGAGACTTTAAAACACGTTTCAATAAAGTTTTAAACAAATCTTTGGATTCGAATGAGAAATTAGACAGGGTTTGGTGTCTTCTTGAGAAGCATTTGGATCAATCACCCGATGTGAGTCTAGCTTCTAGAGATCTTCTGAAAGCGATTCGTCTTGGACGATCTGGGATTTTTTACAGCGGAGATTTTTTTCAAGCGAAATTGGGACCTCTTTTTTATAAATTAGCACCTGAAGCTTTGATACAATGGTTTCTAAGACTTTATTATAAAATTTAGTTTAGAAAAATGAAATGAAAGACTACCAACTGATCCGATGAATTCTTCCATTTTGGTCAGTCCAACCTATGAAGTTGTTATTAAAAACGGGTCATTTGGATTGGATGGCATGTGCTACCAAATAAGCGCTTGTCCAGGCGTTTTGGAAATTAAAGCCTCCTGTAATTCCATCAATGTCTAGGAGTTCACCTGTTGCGAAGAGTTTTTTTTGTTTTTTACTCATCATTGTTTTAAAGTCAATTTCCTTTCTGGAAATCCCTCCACAAGTCACAAATTCCTCCTTAAAGATACCCTTTCCTTGCACTCTAAAGCTGGCCTGGTTGCAATCAGCAATGAGTTTGTAAATCTCCTTTTTTGAAAGTTCTGACCAGAGTTTGTTGGATGAGATTTGCAAGTGCTCTAACAATTGAAGCCAGTATCTTTTGCTCATCGTTTTGGTGAAAGTCAATTTGCTTAATTTTTTCTTAGCATTCTCTTTTTTATATTCTAACAAATAATTAAAGAGAGCATCCTCTTTATAATCGGGAAAAAAATTAATTTTTAAATTGGCTTGATATTGGTTATCTTGAAGTTCTCGAGCAGCCCAGGCAGACAATCGAATCAAAGCAGGGCCGCTCAAACCCCAATGAGTGATTAATAAAGGGCCTCTTTCAGTGAATTTTTTTTTCTGAATTTCTAACTGAAGTCCTACATCCTGAAAAGAAATGCCAGCAAGGTCTTGAAGACGTGGATCGCTTACCTTAAATGTAAATAGAGAGGGTGCCAACTCAGTAATTTTATGGCCCAATGCTTTAGCTAAGCGATGGCCTGTTTTGGAGCTGCCAGTGGATAATACTAAATGCGAGCATGTTTGCGGATTTTTGCCATTGAATTCAATCTTAAATTCGTGATCCGATTTGGAGTAGGAAATATTTTCTACTGGATGATGATAATGAATGAGAATTCTATGTTTTTTAATTTCATGCAGAAAACATTCAATGATACTTTCAGAGGAATTAGTTACTGGAAAAATTCTACCGTCAGATTCAAATTTTGTATCTACTCCATGCTTTTTTAACCAAGCCACCATGTCAAGGGGTTGAAACTGGGTAAAGGGTCCTCGCAATTCTTTATGGCCACGGGGATATTTTTCCGAAAGGACTTGAGTGTCAAATTGGTGGTGAGTGACGTTGCATCTTCCGCCCCCAGAAATTTTTACTTTTTTGAGAGGTCTAGATCCTTCCTCATAGATACAAACTGAGATCGAGGGGTCCAATTCTTTTATTTGAATGGCTGTAAAGATTCCTGAGGCGCCGGCACCTATAATTGCAATCTTAGTGGACTCATTTAAATTCATGATTCCTCAAGTTTTTTAAATTTTTTTGAGGAGACTCCTTTGTATTGATCTACAGGAAATCGAGTTTCATTGTTTTTTAATTTCTGCTTGATTGCCTTTGCTAAAGGAATTCCTGTCTGGTTTGCAAATTGTAGGGAATACATTAATATATCAGCGAGTTCTGAGGCGATTTCTTGTTTTTGTTTTGGGTTCTTCAAAATACGATGGGATTCCTCCGAATCGCACCAAAGAAAATGTTCCATCAACTCTGCGGTCTCTGCTGAAATTGCCATGGAAAGGTTTTTAGGGGAATGGAAAATTTCCCAATCACGTCTTTGAGCAAATTCCTTAATCAGAGCTTGAAGCTCTTCTATGGATGTCTCCTTATCCACGACCCACTTGAAATTTGTACTCTGCTACAAGTTCTAGGTATTCTGCTTTGAGATTGATTAAGTTCACATTTGCATCTTCAAGGCTATTTTGACTTCTCACAAGCTCTAAAATATCAATTTCACCATTTGCCCATCGATCTTGGAAAAGAACTACTTGCTTTCCAATTAAGCCAATTCTTTGATCCTGCAAATGAATGGATTGCTCGGTTTCCACTAATCGACGATGTAAGTCGTATAAACTTTTAGTTTTATCTTGTTTCAATAGGAATAGGTCCGTCTCATTTTTACGGATCCTATTCAAGCTTTTCCTGAACTCAGCAATCTCTTTTTTTCTACCAATTTGCCAACTTAAATCTAATGACAATATTTGTTCTTCTTTTTCTTGGTTGTATCCCGAAGTAGAATTTAAATTCGTGTGTTTCGCAGATAGGGATACTTCGGGAGATAGCTTCCTTTGATAAAGGTGATTGTCTGCATTCAGTTTTTTCAATTCAAGACGATTGTTGAGGAAGTCCTCCCCGTATTTGAAAGCAAATTGAATATCTTTTTCTAAGTCTGTTTTGTAAACTAGATATTCAAAATCTGTTTTAATCTCTAGTTTTTCTTGGATTGGCATGCCCATAAGCCCCTTTAAATCATCTAATCTCTGCTCTATACCTCTGTTTGCACGGATCAGCTCCATTTCATTTTTAGGGACATCAATCTTTGCAGTAATAATGTCTTGGGGCTTTTCTCTTTCAAGTGCGTGTTGAAGATTCTTTTTAGCTCTTTGCACTCTTCGCTCTTGAATGCTGACAGATTGATAATCTCTAATGATAAGATAAAAGGATCTTTGAATTTGGTAGGCAAGTTCACGCTTTTTTTTATAAATGCGGTTGAGAAGGATGGTTTTATCTATGAGAACCTTTTCAATTAAATTCCTAGTTTCTCCCATTTGGTCTCCTCCTAAAATCCTGTGAGAAATTACAGCAGAAATAGACGAATCTATATTTTGAGCGTTTGATAATGGATCTAAATTACCACTCAATCGAATTTGAGTGCCATTGATGAGTGATTTAGAAAAATGAAGTTCATTTTTTTGTTCTTTGGCTTTGATTGAGTAGGAGCTGGAAAGATCCACTTCAAAAGCTAATTTTGATTTTGCAATGAGTTCATCAAGGATATTATTTTCAGCATCGATCTGCTCTTTTTTAAGCAAAGGAGAATGCTTCCAAGCATAAAAAATGCAATCCTCCGTGCTCAATTTTTTAGCTGCATTTGCATTTAATAGCAGGAAATTTATTACAATCATCCAGGCTAAAAAGCAGAAGTAGTTCTTAAAATATAAAATCATGATTCTATCAATGAATATCTTATCTGCTTATTCAATCAGGACAAGATTATCTGTTGAACGATTCTAATAGAAATGATAAGGTAGTTTATGTTTAAATTTCGTTGGGTTCTCATGATACTTTTGACAGTTCCGTGTTTTGGTGCTGGTGAGACTGTCGAGGATTTAGAAAATCTTAAAGAGTGGTATGTCAACAACATCAAGCCTTTCGAGATCACAAAAAAGTCTTCTTTGAGAGATTTAAAAGAAAAGTATTTGCACACCTTAAAGCAAAAACGAGATTCTTACATAATCGAAGGGAATTTAGATGGGATACTCTCAATTGACCGGGAATTGTCTGCCCTAAAAGGCAAAAATTACAAGTCCCCAGTCACTTTTAATTACTTGGAACAAGTTAAGAAGCTAAATAGGATTTATTCCAAGGAGTCTTCCAAGATTTTAAGAGAATACCAATTAGAACTGGAGAATCACAACCATCAGTTTTTGCTAGAACTTAGATCTTTGGAGTCTAGCTACACTAGACTCAATCAGATCAAAACTGCTGTGATTATTCGCAAAGAAATCAATAAGTTTGTAAAAGAACATCTTTCAAAGTAGCATAAATTATGAAAACTGTTCGAACTGCTGCAAGAGCATTGATTCTCCAACAAGATAAAGTTCTAACCATTAAGATGAAGGGGCCTTCTGGAGTGTTTTATGTGCTGCCCGGGGGAGGCCAAAAGCACGGTGAATCTTTAAAAGAGGGTTTGCAGCGTGAATGTAGAGAAGAGATTGGCGTAGAAGTAGAAATTGGAGCGATGGTTTATTGTAGAGATTATATAGGAAAGCACCACAACTTCCACAAATTCCACTATGATTTCCACCAATTAGAGGTTGTATTTTGCTGCAAAGTAGAATTAGGAAAAGTCAAAGAAATGGGAGAATCGCCAGACAACCTACAAGTGGGGGTTCAGTGGATTCCAGTTGCAGAGGTGAATCAGTATCCCCTGTACCCTTCGTTTTTAAAAGAAGCTATTTTTAATAAAAACTTGGATCAAATTCCTGCCTATTTGGGGGATGTCAATTGATTCAGATTTCTTTAGCTTATTTGCTCAGGTTATTAAAGTTTAAAAGTATTCAGATTTATAAGTCGTTTACTAGTTCCCCAACTTTGTTAAACCATGACCATCTCTGGATTTTTTTTGCGGCATTCAAACCTTTTTGTTTATTGAGATCTCTGTTGTTATAAGCAAATTCTAGTTGACTGAATATTTCCTCTATGGAAGATTCTCCCCAACCCTCAGTGCCGTCTTTTTCATTTAAAGGAGATACTTTTTTCTGCTCTTCAAGAGAATAACAGTCAACTTCCTCGAGCAAATCTTTGTGGCCAGTATTGTTTGATAAAATACAAGGAAGTCCACAGGCAATGGATTCCATGGCAACTAAGTTTGTTCCGCCTTCAGCTCTATTAGGAAAAAGTCCAACGTCGCAACTTCTCATCAGTTCAGGCATTTTGTAGTTTGGGAGTGATCCTATATTTTGGAATGAATTCTCAGGCATTCCTTCTGAGAACATCCATTTCTCTAAATTGTATTTCTGGTTTAAATCCAAGGCAGGTGCCTTTACATATTTTGAACGAGCCATGGACATAGCAATGATTGGCCATGGACTATCCCAAGCAACGATCAATTCACTATCGGGATACTTCTGATGAAATTTTTTGAAAGCTTCCAGGGTAATATCTTGTCCTTTTCGAAATTCGAGTTTTCCCCCAGAGTAAATGCGAAATTTGTCCGATCTTGGAAGAATTGTCCCATGTGGGCTGAACATTTCTAAATCAATCCCCTGAGCCCATGGAATTACCCTTTCAAAACCACGGGATCTAAGGATTTCAGCATTCCATTTGGATCCAGCGTAAATACGAGTAAAAAGCTTTCCTGCCTCAGTCATTTTCTTATCAAAATGAGTATTCTCAAAAAAAACAATACTGCGCCTGTCTTTGCTACTTAAAACTTGAATATTGTGTTGGAATTGATTGCCGCCACAGTAAAAAACAGGAAAGTCTACCACTGGGGGGTTTTCTGGATTGTTTTTCCTTTGTTTTTCCAAAAAACCATAACCATTCAAGCATTTTTTTATATCAGAGCGGTCTTTCGCTTTTAAATTTAAGTCTCCGCTGGCTTCAAATAAAACTGGACGAGCGTTCCATGTCCTAATGAGTTCAAGTGCGAAGTTAATGCCTAACACTCCCCATCCAAATCCACTTCCTATTTGCCAACTAATTCCTACTTTACCCATAATATTGTCCAGACTGTATTTCAATCTTGATAAGGTAAAGTATTAAAATTGAGATTCTATCACTTATTAATCTGGATAGGTACTTTGAATCTAGACATAATTTTGCGGAATGAAATTCTGCAGTCGAAATAAGATCCGTAAAAAAAGGGGAAGTATTCTTATATTCGTCTTAGCGCTTGTTGCTTTGATGTCTATAATAATAACCAAGTTTTTGAGGGTTACTGTGGATGAAATCGAGCGAAAAAATCTACAAAATATGGAGAGTTCTTTAAAAATGGAGTGTTATTCTTATTTACATGCAACTTTGGGTGTAATGAGCGAATACAAAGAGTTGGAAGGGAATTTATACAGTCCTTTACAGGCTTGGGGCAACCCCATTGAATATATGGAACTTGAGGATCTCGAAGATCCGGTCGAAATTTTGATCGAAGACGAAAGTTCCAAATTTCCAATCAATCATGGAGATTCTGAATTGTGGGATCATATTTTTGCAGTATTAGAGGTCCCTTTTTCAGAGAGACAACAACTTACAGATTCTTTGCTCGATTGGATAGACGCGGATGATTTAGAGCGATTGAATGGGGCTGAAAGAAACTATTATGAATCATTGGAAGATCCTGTTTTAATTAGCAATTCTCCTCCAGTGAGTTATGGTGAAATTATGTCGATTCAAGGGTTTGCTTCAATGATGAAAAATAGGAGTCGCTTTTATAAGGATTTTACCTCCTTAGTTTCCCTTTATCATGATGGGTCCTTAAATATCAACACTGCAAGTGAGATTGCTATTGAGGCATTTGCTCGTAGGAATCTTTTGGATTCTACTAGAATTTTGAATTTTCTGTGCGGAGAGGATGGAATTCGAGGAACTGAAGATGACAGATATTTTAACGACTTATCAGATCCAGAATTATCAGATTGGGGTAAAAATCCTAAGCTTGTATTTTCTTTAAACCCTGAAGTTTTCAAGATTCAAATCACTGTAAAGAGGGGAGAGAATAATTTTACAATTGTTTGTGTATGTTCATTGAAGGATGGAAAAAACAAGCGAGAAGAATGGACCGATCCAATTGGTAGCTTCAAAATTATTAAGCTAGTGGAAAACTTAAAAATATAGTAGGTTCGTTTGTAGAGAGAATGAGTCATTGGAAAATTTGGGGAGAAACGATCGAACAACTACTCGATAGACAAGTCGAGGAGAAGGTTTTATTGGTTCCTGGACATTGTTTTTATATTGAAACTGTAAGAATAGACAGCGCCGTTGATTTGGATGAAATCAATGACTTTCTGATTATGAGGCTGGAGGAATTCAGCCCATTCCCCATCGAAAAGTTAATGTGGGGGTATCTTTTATCTTCTAATAACTTAGAAGCAATCCTTTATGCAACCCGGATGGATTCCTTAGAAAAAGAGGGCCATAAAGAAATCGATTCTTACCAATATGTTGTTCCTGATTTTCTATCCGTTTGCAAAGCATCCGTTGTCAATCCGACCTCTGTCGTTTATCATGCGGGAAAGTTCGCGATTCTTGCCAAGTATTTGAAAGATTCTGAATTTGCCAGTTCCTTAGAATATTGTTTTATCGATGAAGTTTCCTCTTTCTCAGATTCTGTTAATGATGATTCCTCGTTAATCGGACCTATTGAGATGCATGTAAACACAAATTGTAATGAGGATTCTCATCTTACGATTCAATTGGAAAATGAAATTGCTTGTCTAAAAAAGTTAGTTTTGGATCCAGATGCTGGTCTCACTTCAGACATTAGGGATCGTAATTTTTTGTTAGAAAAAAAAGCGATTAGAACGAAACAGAGTCATTATTGGAAATGGATTCAATATTCTGCATCGGTGTGCGCGATTCTTTTATTATTTCAATTCATTTTGCTAGGTTGGGGCTTTTATATAGAGGATCGAGCTACCCAATTAAGTGACAATCAAAGTTCCGTTCAATTGATCATGAACAAGCATGAACTCTATCAGGAGTTAGAAAAAGCGACCAGCCAACAAATAACCCCTTTGCAGACCCTTTCTATAATTAATAAAGAAAGGCCTTTAGAGATCCATTTTAAGCAACTCGTCACGGACGAAGACAATGTAACTTTAGTTCGTGGCGAGGCTGTGAATGCAACTACAATCACAAACTTTAACGAGAAGTTAAAAAGGGTGTATCCCTCAAGTCAGTTGAAACTAAAAAGTATTAATACTAGAAATGGGAAGACATTTTTTACTTTAGAGATCATTTCTTTAGAGGATTTTTCGGTGACTGCTAAGGTTATTAAATGATCAAAAACGCACTGAAATCCCTCTTCTTTATGCTTTCTATTCGGGAGCAACGACTTTGTTTATTATTAATATTCACATGCCTCTTTATTTGGACTAAAGAGCAATTTAAAGATTTCCAACTGAAGGCAAAAAATTTTGAACAAGTAGTTGTAGATTTAGAAAGTCAAAATTTATGGAAAGAAAACGAAGCTACAATTGATCAAAATTTAGCAGATCGCATTCTAATGTACGAAGCTGATAAAACTTTTTCCGCAGTTCAATTAGTAAGTAAAATGGATGAGCTTACCAAGAGTATTGATTCGAAGCCAACTTTACCAAGCCCTAGAAGTAAGGAGGGAAATAATTTCAATATTCACACTCAACAAGTTTCTTTTAACTCGCTGAGGATGGATGAACTCATTGAATTTTACAGCCAGCTAAAATCGTTGAATCCTTACATTACTCTAAAAAATTTCCAAGTATCTTCGAATACAAAAAATCCAGAATTATTAAACGTCAATCTGGTTCTTCGCTCCTTTGAGTTAAACAAGGATATTCGCTGATGGATCTCATGACAAAACCTCCAAGTCATTGGCAAAATTTAGTGACCAAGGAACAATTTTTAGAGATTGAGGCCACGCCTCGAGAGAGGAAATTACATTTATTGTGCGAGTATTCAAAAATCAAAGAACCAGTACTACTAGATCTGCTCAGAAAACAGTATGATTTGATTCCATTGGACAATTTTGAAATACAAGAGAATCCAAAGACGATTCTTCCTCTGAGAGTTATGTTAGAATACCAATGTTTGCCAATCGAAGGAAAAGGGGAGACATTAAACTTAATCACTTCTTGGCCTCCGAACAAGGCAATGGACCGATGGATTTTCTCTATAAATCAGAGGCGTGTGGTTTGGTTTATATCCAAATCAAGCTTGATTCAAGATGCGATAAATAAAGAGTTTGGTGTTGGGTCTGGAAGTCTTGAAGAAAGTATTGAAGAGGATTCATTGGACTCTCTAGAGGAGGAGTTGGATGATTTTGAAAACGAGGATGCTGCTGTCATTCGTTTTGTCAACGAAGTGGTTCAGCGAGCCGTGATTGATAGCGCAACCGATATCCATTTTGAGCCTGAAGAAAATGGAATCCAAATTAGATACCGAATCGATGGAGATTTGGTTCCGATAAGTCTTCCTTTGAATCTTGTTCAGTTTAAAGAGGCCATAGTTTCTCGTATAAAGATTATGGCCAAACTCAATATTTCGGAAAAGCGTCGTCCTCAAGATGGAAGAATCAACTTCAAAACTCGCGATGCCGATTTTGATGTTCGAATTTCCACTTTTCCAACCCTTTATGGGGAAAGTATTAGTTTGAGAATTTTGAATCAAAAAACGCAACCCCTGAGTATCCGAGATTTAGGGATGTTGCCTCAGGATGAAATCAGTTGCGTTTCCGCATTGTTAAAACCTCATGGTATTTTATTAACCACGGGTCCTACCGGTTCCGGAAAATCAACTACCCTGAGTGCTTTTATGCGAAAGATCAATCAACCCCACAAAAGGATTATGACCATTGAGGATCCAATCGAGTATGAAATCTCGAAGATCAATCAAACTCAGGTGAATCCTGATATTGGGCTTTCTTTTGCGAGTGCTTTACGACACATCTTGAGACAAGATCCAGACGTTATAATGGTTGGTGAAATCCGGGATCAAGAAACAGCAGAAATTGCGATTCGCGCCTCATTAACAGGGCACTTGGTTTTAAGCACTCTCCATACGAATGATGCCTCTGGAGCAATCAACCGCCTCATTGATATGGAAATTGAGCCTTTTTTAATTGCGTCCTCAATTGAGATGGTAATTGCACAAAGATTGATACGTCGATTGTGTAAAAGCTGTGCCGAAGTCGCTGGATTTTCTGAAGCTTATGTTCGCACCTGTTTGGATTCAATTGGGATTCAAGATTCTTTTGAAGTCTCTAGCATTTTCGCTCATAAAGGTTGCGATCAATGCCGAAATTCTGGCTACAAAGGTCGCTTAGGCGTTTATGAAATTCTGATTCCCAATGAGAGAGTCAAAGAGATGATTGTTCAAAATGCATCTGCAAAAGATATTCATAACGAAGCTATTAAAAATGGAATGAGAACTTTGCAAAGTTGTTCTTGGGAACAGGTAAAATTAGGGAATACCAGCATGGAAGAATTGATGAAGTTAGATCTTAAATTAAATCTAGAAGAAAATTCTGACGAAAAATTGGATGCCTGACTTTAAATATATTGGGATCGATCCTTCTGGCAATAAGGTTTGCGGATCGACGGATGCAAATTCAAGAAAAGAGGCCATTTTAAAAATAAAATTCTTAGGGATTAAGCTTATTAAAATCAGCGAGCCCAAAGAAACAATGAACCTCAAAGCTTCAAAAATCCATGACAAAAAGAATCCACAATTTGAAAAGACCGTAAAAAGAGCGAAGAATTTCAGTTATCCATGGTCCTTTTTCAATTCAAAAAAAAGAAAATACTCTAAGAGGGTTGGTCTTGAATTTTATAAACAATTGATGGAACTTCATGAAAGTGGATTGCCCGTTGCGGATGCTATTAGGATTTTAAATAAAAGGACAAGCGATCCAGTTCTTAAAAAACTGTATGGAGAAATTTGGGATGCTTTGAGTTCCGGAAATTCATTGGCTCAATCTTTGATGAAGTATCCAGAATTATTTGATCTTTCGCTTGTAAAGGTAATCGAAGCTTCTGCCTCTACTGGAAGTGTGATTCCAATTTTAAAGAGAATTATTGAATATCTAGAGGAACAAGCAGAGATCAAAAAAAAGATTACAAGCAGTCTTTCCTATCCTGCCTTCATTTGTTTTATGGCTGGGGGTGTCGTTCTATTCTTTGTTTTTTATCTTCTTCCTCAAATTCGAGGGATGTTGGATTCTCTAGGTGGAGAAATGTCTTGGAGTGCTAAGCTTCTACTTGATGGCTCCGAGTTTGGGATTGTTATTTTTCCTTATTTGGTTGGCTTAATATTTTTGATTTTTGCCAGCCTCATGGCTTGGATTAAAACAGGAAATGGGAAAGATTTTATAGATCGTTGGATGCTTCGAGTTCCCCTCTTGGGTTCTATCCTTTATTATCGGAGCCTGTATCAGACAATTCACTTAATAACGACCCTTTTAGAAAATAAAATTCATACTACTGAATGTTTAAAAATGGCTGAAAAAACATTGACTAATTTAGAACTTAGGGAACAGTTTTCAAATGCAAGAAAGATGGTCGTAGAGGGTGCTTCATTTTCAAATGCTTTTGAGCGCAACCAAATATTACCCCCAATAAATATTGATATTTTGAGGGTTGGGGAGGAAACTGGGAGTTTAGTGAATGCTTTGACTAAAATTGCCAATCAATTTAGGAATCGCTTGACAGATAAATTACAATTTGCAACGACTCTAATTTCCTCCTTTGCATTGTTTTTTGCATTTTCTTTAGTCGCGCTGATCGCTTTAGGAATTGTAACTAGTATTTTTCAAGTCAGTCGGAGTATCAAAATGTAGTTTCTATTTTTTTTCGTGATAAGCAGTTCGGACCTATCCCCAGAGAAATGATATGGTTATTAGGAGCTTCGGATTCCATTCTTTGCTTTTACATGTAGAAAAATTAGAAATGGTAAGGGTGCACGAATGAAATAGACTCTTTTTTAATTAAAAGTTTTAACATTACGACCTACCTAGCTTCAGAAATTTAACAAAATTCGTGATGGATATCCTGTTAACTTTCTAAAACCAATTCACTTAAATCTATAGCGAGCGATCCTTTTCCAATAGATAGGAAACGTTCTAATTGACCTGAATTTTTCATTAGAATTTCGATTTTAAGCTTCACAGATTTGGCTGCAATGATTTATGAAAACCTTTAAAGAACCAAAAGGTTCTTATCAGAATTTAATAACTTATTTTATTTCAATCTCTTTTTCTTGAAACTCATTATCTAATGCATCCTTCAGGTTGAAGAATTTACAGCTAAATCACTCGAAGCGTCTAATTGTCTGTTCCAAATTTTGGTCAAGCTGGAGAAACTCGAGGCATTGGCATCGGTTCATTACCCATTTCTGCAAAAAGTAATTTTTGTATCAACTGAGCCTTCAAATCTTTGGAATTCTCATCTTCCCATAGATTGTTGATTTCACCAGGGTCTTTTTCTAAATCGAACAATTCACCATAATTTTGATTGTAATAGGTAGTGAGTTTATAGCGCTGATCGATATAAGTTTTTAGATGGATCGTTGTGGGTTGATGCCTGTTTTCAATAATAACATGATCCCTAGCTGAATCTGCATTTCCACTCCAAACTTGTTTTTGAGAGATGCCTGTCATACTCGTTGGCTTTTGAATTTCTAGAAAATCTAAAAATGTAGGTGCTAAATCTACCAGACTTTGTAGAGCATCAGAAACTTTTTCTTCATTAACAGTCCCTGGACAACTGACAATGAAAGGAACTTTAATGACATCTTCATAGTGGAAGGGCCCCTTTGCCATAAGACCGTGCTGTCCGAAAAAGTGACCATGGTCAGAAGTAAATACAATCAAAGTTTCTTCGGTCATTCCTTCTGCTTCGACTTTATCTAAAATGTCCCCTATATATTTATCCATTGCGCTAATCATGCCATAGTAAATTGCTATATTTTTTGCCATTTTTTCTCGGTCGTGCAAGTGGCATTGCATTCCATGCATGCCATTGCCTCCTTCTTCTTGATAACTTGAAAAATCAGGTTTTTCCTCTTGAGTCATAGAGAAGTGCGGAGGGTTTTTGTCATGCTCTCCATAGGTGATTTCAGGAACTTTAATATCATTTGGATCGTACATCGAAGCCCAAGGCTCAGGAATTAAGTAGGGTGGATGTGGGTCAAAAAAGCTGGACCAAAGAAAGAAATTTTTTCCTGCTTCTTTACAATCAGAAATTCTGGCAATCGAGCGGTCTGCAATCCACTTATTATAATGAAACTCATCGGGTAAACTCCAAGAATGCTCTTGGGGGTGATTTACTTTGTCCCCAAATTGATAATTCTGCCAGGTGTTTTGAAAGTGTTTTTGCCAGTCTTTGAGCCCGTTGTCTTCCATCCAAATTGCATAATGCTGACCTACATGAGTTTCATCGGCATGATTTCTTGCAAGCTCCACGTGGTTGAATCCATAAAAATCTTGGTCGTACTGTTTCCAATACTCTAAATCTTTTAATTTAGGATAGGATTCTTCAGAAGGATATTCATCGGTGCTGATTAATTGTTGAAAGTGAGCTTTCCCAATTAAAGAACAATCAATATTGTTATTTTGCAAAGTGCTTCCAATAGTCGGCACATTTTCCATCAATTTAGTTCCCAAACTGTAGGCACCATGTTGACTTGGATACATTCCTGTTATGATAGAGGCTCGAGTGGGGGTACAGGTAGGATTAGGGCAATAAGCTCTTGAAAATAAAGTGCCCTTTTTTACAAGTTTATCTAAATTAGGGGTTTTTACTTGAGGGTTAAAAGCACCAATTGTATCCCAGTGCTGTTGGTCGGATGTAATAAGCAATATATTCATGAATATCACTATATATGTTTTTAATGATATTAAAAATGGCAAATTTGATTTAAAATATGTTATATTTGATTGTATGATTGAAGATCAATATCTTTATGTTTCAGATCCGCGAGGGGGGAGAGATCGATTTGGAGTTGTTGTGTCCACTCGTTCTAATTATTGGGTGGGTAAAGAAATCATTCCTTACGAATGTCACTCAAGATACGTATTGCAATTTATTGTTAAAGGAGAAGCCCACCATACCAATCACCAAAATGAGCGAACAAAGTTAGAAGCAGGGGATTTTTTTATTCGATTTCCAGGTGAAAAGCATGGCCTTTTTGGAGAACGAAAACAAGAATGGGCTGAGTGTTTTTTATCGGTAGGAGTTCACTTTATGCCTCTTATTCAACACTTTAAATTATGGAATTCTGGATGCTGTTTCAAATCTCCATGGTCTTTTATTGATACAATTCAACGTTTTTTTGATTTATATAATTTTGCCTCTGAAATTAAAGAGGGGGAACCTCAAGAATTAGAACTTTATGTATTGAATTTTTTGAATGAATTAAAAATAGCTGAAAACAAGAAAGAAAAAAAACCTAATCTAATAGAAAAAATGAAAGATCGAATTCAACAGAATTTGACCAATCAATTTGCTATGGATATTATTTTGAGGGATTTAGGGCTCAGTTATTCTAGGGCAAGACTTATTTTTAAAGAAAAAACTGGTTTCAGTCCTGGGCAGTATCGATTGATAAAAAGAATGGACTTGGCCCTATCTATGTTGTCCGATGGAGATTTTAGGGTGAGTGATGTTGCTGAGCAATTAGGCTATGCCGATGTGTTCACCTTTAGCAAACAATTCAAACAGATTTACAAAAAGTCTCCCAAGAATTTCAGGCAATCGGATCCAATTCTTGACTCCGATTGGTCTTTGTAGAAAACTTAATTATTTAAAATGAGCGCTTATTTATGGATGCAACGAATCGAGGATTTTTGGGAATCGGGTGGGGGTATGATGCTCCCAATTGCAGTCTTGTGTTTCTTGATCTATTTTACAATTTGGGAATTATTTCTTTACATGAATGAAAAGCCCTTTTCTGTCACCAGTCGGGAGCTTGTTGAAAAATGGGTAGTTGATCAAGAGCAACCGCCCTATGAGGCAAGAGAGCTGATGGACTATGTTTCCTCGGGTCAGAATCCCGATGAGTTTGATATTCGCGAACGCATGAAAGAGGTTCGCAGTAATTATATGCCTTATGTGGATCGACGTTTGGTGTTTTTGGGAGTTCTTGTATCCACAGCTCCTTTGATGGGATTGTTAGGAACTGTTAATGGAATGTTCCTAACATTTAAAGGCCTTTCTGTTCAAGCTGGGAGATCGATTGATTTTGTAGCAAAAGGGATTTCAGAGGCATTGATTACGACCCAGACTGGATTGTTGATTGCTATTCCAGCCTATGCATTGCTCTTTCTTATATATCGGAAAAGAAATGAGTGGATTTCTTTTTTTTGTTTGATGGAGTGCGCTTTGTTGAGAAAGTATGATCGATGAGAAAGGGACGTTCACTACAATTAGGGATTGGGGAGAATGAAGTCAATTTATCCCCTTTGATTGATATGATCTTTATTCTTTTGATTTTTTTTATCGTAGCCTCTGTTTTTGTAGAAGAACCTTTCAAAAAAATTAATCGAGTAAAAACAATCATCCAAGAACCACTCATTAGCAGTAGCATGATTTTGGCAATTAGCGCTGAAAATGAAGTGATTTATGGTCAGGATTTGATTTCCTCGGAGAACCTTCAGAGTCTATTTGAACGGGTA